>NZ_JBEXUX010000127.1:0-12171 GCF_040629175.1 Embleya sp. NPDC005971
TCAAAACCGAGATCGTCGCGTTGTGCAGGCAGGGCGACAGGTCGGTCGGGCAGGTCGCGAAGGACTTCGACCTGACCGAGACCGCGGTGCGCGACTGGGTGAAACAGGCAGAGGTCGACGCGGGCGAACGCAACGGGACGACCTCGTCCGAGCGGGAGGAACTCACGCGGTTGCGGCGGGAGAACACCCGGCTGCGTCAGGACCTGGAAGTTCTCAAGCGGGCCACGGCTTTCTTCGCGAGGGAGACCCGGTGACGGTGCACCCGTTCATCGAGGCGGAGAAAACCGCAGGTCACAGCGTCAAACGCGTGTGTGAACCGCTGCAGGTCTCGCGTGCCGCCTACTATCACCGCCGCACTGCGGCCCCCTCGCCCCGCGCCGTTGGGGACGCGGAATTGACCGAGCGGATCACCGATGCCCACCGTGCCTCGCGCGGCAGCTACGGAGCCCCGCGCGTGCACGCGGTGCTGATCCGCGGCGGCGCCCGGGTCGGGCGCCGCCGCGTCGCGCGGCTGATGCGCGCCGCAGGCCTCGTCGGCCGCCATCGCCGACACGGAAAGCGCACCACCGTCCCGGACCCGCACGCCCGGCTCCGCCCCGACCTGGTCGGGCGCGACTTCACGCCCGGCCCGGCACCGATGACGCGCTGGTGCGGCGACATCACCTACCTGCCCACCGATCAGGGCCGGCTGTTCCTCGCCACCGTCATCGACATCGCCACCCGCAAGGTCGTCGGCTGGGCCACCGCCGACCACCTGCGCACCGAGTTGGTCGCCGACGCTCTGCGCGACGCCGTCCGCAGGCAGCGCCCCGACACCGGAACGATCTTCCACTCGGATCGCGGCTGCCAATACACCAGCCACGAATTCGCCCTGATCGCAACCGAGTTCGGCATCCGTCTGTCGGTCGGACGCACCGGCCAGTGCTGGGACAACGCACCCGCCGAGTCGTTCTTCGCCACCCTCAAGAACGACCTGGGAGCAAGGCCGCCCCGGCCGACACGGGCCGCCGCACGCGCCGACGTATTCAAGTACATCGAGGCCCGGTACAACATCCGCAGGCTCCACAGCAGCCTCGGCTACCGCACACCCGTCGAATACGAGGCCGCACTCGCGGCCTGACCACCACAACGACGGTGTCCGCCAAAACGGAGCAAGCGCACACATCCACAACCAGCACCAACGACCGAACACACCACCCGACAAACCCACCAAGCCCGGAACACCGCCTCAACCAACCCGCAGACACCACAGGCCAACCCAACCCACCAACCCCACAACCCCACAACCCCACAACCCCAACAAGACGAGACAACCCGAGCACCGGCAGCCGACGCGAGAAGGACCGACCGCAGGTGACCACCGCATCACATCAAGATCAGCATCCTCGAGACGACCCCAGCCTCCGTCCACGGGTTTTCCCGACGGAACCGACCATCCGTCCCAGATCCTGCAAAGCCACAGGCCACAGGCCAGACAAAGCCGAGCAACACAGCAAAACCCAGACCACACAGCCAAGATCCAAAATCCCGGATTCTGCAAATCCAATGGTCAACACATGATCGATTGACGAGATCTTTCAAAATAGCCGGGACGGAGCAGACGAGAACCGCTGGCGCGTCGGCTCGCACAGTCGAGGAGATCCCGTTCGCGGGGCGTCACGCAATGATCTCGGGCTTGGTGGCGGCAAGGTCGGCAGCGATGCCGACGGTTCGCCTGTCCGGCAAGAGCAAGGTCGTACAGGCGCCCCGTCGACGAGGTGGGCCGCCTCGGATCCAGGGCCAAGTCCGGGAAATCCCAGACCTTGGGTCAACTCCGTGAGTCGACCCAAGACGGATGCCGCAAACCAGGCTCAGGTGGATACCTTGACCATCGAACCAGGACCCTTGGCTGGATCAATGACCACTGCGGCAACACGGTAGTCGGGATTCAGCGCGGACCACATATGGTCGAGCAGTTGCGGTCCGTCCTGGGCGGTGATCAAGACCTCGTCGAAGGGCGCCGCGACCGAAACCTCCACTCCGTCGGAGCAGTACGTGGTCAGCAGCACGCCCTCACCGGGCTCGAGGTCCCGCACAGTAAGCGTCATGACGTTCGTGGTGAGCCTGGAACCGGCACTCGGACGGGCTGCGCCCAGCACGGCGGTCCCGCCCTCGCGGCCAAGCAGCATGGTGATCCTCGAGGTCCGGATCGGCGGATCCGGCTCATACTCCAACCCGCCGAGAGCCTCGGTGGGCGCCACCCCTGCGCGCAGGCGGGTGGCCACGTGGCCGACCTGCTCACCGTTCCCAAGCACCAACCACTCGGACGTCATGGTCGCGGCCGCATAGTGGCGAAGTGGGTCGTGCCCGACCGCTCCGGTCGGTCCGACCAGCAGCTCGTCACCGTCGAGCCAGAGCGCGCGGTCACGCGATGCCGCACTCCGCCCGGTGAGGAAGTATCCGCCGACGGTCTCGCCGGAGAGCGTCCGGGCGCAGAGGACTCCACGCCCAGGGTATGGGTTACCGGAAAGGAAAGCCGACAATTCGATCATGTTTGCTGATTCCTAGGGTCATAGCACTGAGGAAGCTGTTCACAACGATCGCCGCCCCAGGGGCGAGGCCACCCTATTCTGTTCGATCCCCTCTGCGAGGTCGGACCCTCCAAGCCCGCGTTCCCCCATCCGAGGGCGCGTTGAGCGTGGGCGAATCAGCCATTGCCCCCTGTCGGGTTCTCGCCAGGGTCTCGCAGCCGCGGACGGGACGACGGTGCTTCACGCCGTCGTTGAAGGGCGATCGACCCTGCGTTTCTTCATAAAGAGCCCATCGGCGACTTTTCGAGTTGGCGTCAAAAGCGCCCAAACATGCGCGTAGGCACTGCGGACGTCCGAGATCATGGGCAACTTCAGGTCGGCGACCGGTACCTGGAGCGCGAAGATGGCCGCCGCGCGTGAACACGCGGACGCCTTGGAGTTACGGCAGAGCGTCGCCGGTCGGCGTGTCCTGCTCGTCACGTTCGGGCCCAGGGTCCGACAGGTGCGCCCACAACGCGTCCGTGACGGTGAAAGACAGACGCCGGGCGGGTTCCGCGCGTCCGGACTCGCACGCGATCGCCGGCCGACGCCACACGGTGCGCGGCACCACCCCGGCCGCGACCGCGGTGATCCGCACATGGACCGTCTCCGAAGGCCCGGCCTCGTCCAGAGCGAGAAGACAGGACATCACCCACCGGCACGTCAGGGCCCGGTCGCAAGACGGGGACGCGGCCGACGACGCTTGTGCCGCGGCGGCAGCGGACGACGACGGCGTGCGGGACGTGCCCGGCCCCGAAGACACCGGCAGCGGAGACGACGCGGCTTCGAGGCCGAAGCGCGGCCGAGGTCTGCGTTTGACGGAGTGGCCGGGAAGTGGCGCGACGCGGCTGTTCGCAGGTCGAGTCGCGTTGTTCCGGTGCCGAACGACGCGTAGTGGCAGAGGGGTTGTGTGCCGCGTCCCGCCCACGGGCGGTTGCCGAAGAGCGTCCCTGTGTGCCGGCTCGGGTTTCGGGTCGCGGTGGAGACTTCATGAGGATTTTTTCCCACGCGACGCAACCACCCCACTCGTGTGACGTCTTGAGGTTTGAGAGCGGCAAGTGCGGAATCATCCGGGCTTCGAACTCTCCGATCATCACGTTTCGCTTGGTTTCCCTTTGGACGCCGGCCCCGCGAATTCGCGGCGGCAGGTCCTGTTTCGATTTTTCACACTCACCCCCTTGGCTCGTTTTGGGAGACCGTCATGAACTTGTCATCTTTCACCCGTTCTACACAAAAGGTCACTGTCGGCGCGTCGGTTGCGCTGTTGCTCGCGCTTGCCGTGCCGATGCTTCCGGGCATGTCCCCGGCACGGGCTGCCGTGCCGGTCACCGCCACGACTGCGCCGCCGGTGGTGGTCCAGGAGCCGTGGATGAAGGACATCTCGCTGAGCCTCACGATGGTGGGCACCGTCAAGCGCGGGTCCACGGCGAAGGCCACCCTGACGATCGTCAACAATTCCAAGACGTTCACCGGCGGCATCCCGGTTCGGCTCGCCATCAGCATGTTCGACGCCAAGCTGAACCGGTCTGTCGGTAAGTACCTCACCCTGTCGGCCGCGCGTGCGGCCGGTGGGGTGCGCCTTGACATCCCGCTTCATCCCGGGACCGACCCGTCCACGCGCGGCGAGATACCGGTGCCCAACCCCGGCACCAACGGCGGTCGGATCGTCTACCACCTCTCGCTCAAGGTGTCGGAGTCACTGCCCGCCGACCTGATCAAGGGTTCGATGTCGGTCTGGTTGGGCCGTGGCGAGGGTCCGACGGCGGGCGCCGACTTCGTCATCGCGCCGGTATCGGGGGGAACGTCGAAGCCAACCACCAAGCCCACCGCAAAGCCCACGACGACCGGCAAGCCGACCACGACCACCAAGCCCACCGCCACGAGCAGTACTCCCCCGACGGCCCCCGCCTCGGCCACGCCTTCGGCCGTGTCGACCAATCCTCCCGTGGACGCCCGACTCGCGCGCACCGGAGCCGCCTCGTCCGTGCCGATGACCCTCGCCGGCGGTGCGCTCGTCGTGTTCGGCGGTGTCGCCGTGGTGGGCAGCAGGCTGCGTCGGCGGGCAACCTGACGGCCACCCCGGTGTCCGACACACAACCGGTCGCGCCGCCGCCGGCCGATCCGGCCCGGCCGAGCGGCGCGACACGCGAAGACCGAAGCCGCGGAGTCGAGGTCACATCCACCGTCGGCCTGCCGGAAACGAGCCTGCGCGAAGTCGTCGTCGCGGGCGCGCGATGGAACCAGCGGATCGACGAGCCGCAGCACACGTCGACAGCGCGTCCGAGACGTTCCATCGTCGACCACGCGCCCGAGCCCGGCGCCGGGCAGGTACGGTCGAGTCGTGCACGACTCGGCTCCCGCTCCCGGCGCCGGACCGCGGTGGAACCCGATCGATCCTTGGTCGCGACAGGGAGTACAGAAGTTCACCCGCATCGCACTGTCCCCGCCCAACGGGCCTACACGAGGCCGTAGTTCGTCTTCGAGGCGACCGCCGACACCGAGATCCGGCAGCTCCTGGAACGCTTCCTGCAAGCCAAAGGGCCTGCCCGAGGAGTCGACGACAACGCCGCGAGTCCCGAGCCCGAAGGCGGACGGAGAGGACGCGTACACGCTGTACCTGGACACCGCACAGGACAGAGCCTGTCCGGGGCGGCAACCGATCTCCCACTTTCCAGACGACGGCGCGCGTGCTGGAGCGGGAGGGACCGGCGCGCGGAACAGGACGCCCTGGCCGGCGATCGCCGGTGGGCACACGCGCTCGTCGTCCCCAGGACTGCTGCTGCACAAGCGGCCGGCAACCGCCTGATCTCGACCTTCGACCGTTGAGACGGCCGTGGGCTGCTTTCTCGCGGGCAAGGGGTTCATCCGGCGTGCCGACCAAGGCGGGCCCGCATCCGGTTGCCGGCGACCGGCGCGTCGCCGGCACGGCCGCGCAACCGAACCGGGATTCCGCTCGTCGCGCACGGAAACCGCACCCGGCCGACGCCTCGCGGTCTTGCGCAGGTGCTCGGATTCCGATCGCCCGCTTGAGCCTTCTTGGACCGCCGGCTGGGGACTGTTCATGGTCCGCACCGCAGGCACGAGGCGTAGGCTGACGTCCTCGGCAGCGTCGAGTATTACGGGAGCTGCCGACCCGCTGTCGGTCGCCGTCCGGGGGCCGCGTCACGCCGACGCTTGGCACGGAAACCGACCGCGCGCCGCCGCAGTCGCCAAGCCCGGCGCCCTTGACGCCTCTCGTGCTGCGGTTTTGCTCGGCGACGAGTTCCGGGATCACCTCGGCTGACAGACCTGTCATCCGCCGACCGTTGACGACCGCTGCACGCGTCGGTTCCCCACCGCGCGATCATGGTGCGACGCTGCACCACCGACCATGCACAAGCTCGTCAGCCGACCTGTTCCACCGTCCAGTAGTGGGAGGTGACGGGAACCCGCCGCACCACGAGACGGCCCGTGACGCCGGGGTCGTCGATCAGACTTCCCCAGGACGCGGAGTGGTCGCCGGGCGTGTGCTCGATGTCCGCATACACAGGGCTTCCCGGGCCGTCAGAGCCGATGGAGACGGTCCACGCCGCGTAAATGTCATCGCAGTTGTCGCTGACGACCACATGGTAGGAGTCTGTAACGCGCAGGCATGCGCGCCGAGCGGATCCTTGGGTGGAGATCTCCATCGTCCCGTTGGGGCGCCGGCGGACCTGCCAGTTCGCCGAGGTGGACGCGGTGTCCGTGCAGGCGCCGAGGGAGACATTACCGACGCTGCCGCCGGTCTTGGGCCAGACCAGACACTTTCCGTCGCTGAGTGCCGGGAACCGATGGACGCCGTCCATCAGCGGGGCGGCTTGGGCGGGTTGGACGAGAGCGGCAACCACGGTCAGGGCAGCGGCTGCCACCGCGACACTACGAAATCGCATGCCTGGGAACTCCTCGGACAACGTGGGCGAGCCGGTTGTGCGGCGGAGCCGCGGCGGACTTGCCTGCCGCCCGGTTGGCGGCGGGATCGATTCTCGAACACCGGCTCGTCGCAGAGCAGTCCGAGAGGCGTTCGCTCACTCGTCCGGCCGAGCGCCGTCCCCCCACAGTGTGAACGGCGCAGCCGCTGTCGCCGGAGCCGCAGCGAATAGGCCCTCCCACGAGCACGCCGGCGACCGGACCGCAGCCGCATCGAGATGCGAGGTGGTTCGACGACCGGAGGTGGAGAATACGCAAATGTGAGGCAGGCCGGTCGTGTGTTCCGAGGAGGGCTACGGCCGGGTTTGGAGGAACGGGCGGGGGCCGGCCTCGGTGAGGATGCCACGTTTCACCAGCCGCTTGGGCTTCGAGCGCATGCCCCCGATGTGCTTCGGTTGGACGCCGCGGTCCGGGGCCTCGCACACGTCGCGGGCGCGCAATGGCCCGCCGCGGGCGGCGAAGACGGTGAGGATGTGCTGGTAGGCCGGGTTGTCGGGCGCTGCGGGCCGGGTGACGGGCTCCTCGTCGAGCCCGTCCGCCGGCGCGATGACGGTCTTGCGGGTGATCTGCAACTGCTCCAGTTCCGCTCCGTCTCGCGCAGGTGCGCGGAAAGGTCGTCGATCCGCGCACGAAGTACCCCGCCCAGAGGGCCGCGGCCTGTTCGCACGCCGCGATGCTGCCGAGCAGCGGCCGCAGTGTCATGCCGCACGGCCTCCGGCTCTGGGGGCCGGGGGTGTGACGCGGTATCGGCGCCGGACGTGTCGTTCGGCGTGGTCCAGTGGACTCGCCGGCACAGCCTGCCGGACGTGGATGCGGATTCGGACATGGGACTGCCGGCGCCGGTATCGGTAGCGCTTGTCGACCACGTCGCCGTGCCGCGTGACGGCGACGGCCGGCGTGGTCTGTCGGTGGCAGACGGCACGGCGATGCGGCGGGTCGGCACGGGACGCGGTTGCGAGGCCGCCCACGTGGCGGCTGAGGCGGGAACTGTCGTGCTGTGACGGACTGCTCGCGCGAGGCTACGCGGGCGCTTGTCGTGACGCGGCCGACGGGCGCGTCCGTGCCTCCGCGGAACTTCCGGTGGTCGACGGACAGGCGGACTTCGCGGTCTTGTCGGTCGATCCGGTGGTGTTGTGGGTCGACGAGTGGGCCGAGCGCGGCACCCGCGCCGTACTCGTCCTGGACGGCGAGGGACGCGTCCGGACGACGATCCCCACGGCTGCGGCAGACCACGATCTGCTGGTCGGCGCGTTCAACGCGTACCATCGTCCATTGTTCGCCGCCCGGCCTGTCCCGGCCGCCGTGGTCGTCGACGGCCTGCTTGTCGCCCGCCCCTGTCGCACCCGGGGACCGCCGGGTCAAGTCGAACAAGGGTGAATTGAACGTCCACTACGACGGGCGCCTGGCCGCGTACTCGCCGGCCGACGGGTCGCGGGTGTGGACGTCCGGGCTCGACGACAACGTCCACGGCGGTCTCCGGACACCGACGCGGATGACGACGCTTGCGCGGCAGCGGCGGACGGCGGGGCTCGTCCGGGAGCGAAGACACAGGCAGTGGAGACGGCTTTGCGCTCATACCCGCAAGCACATCCCTCGGCCGGGCCGACCGACACAGGAATGTGCATCCCCACGACAGCCGGACCACGCATGTGTCGGCGCTCTCGGGCAGATCACGGCAGCAGTTTGGTCCCCCGTGACAGCCGTGAATCCCGCGATCAGCCGGACAAAGCCCAGCTCGACAAGAGGAAACCACAACCCGACTGCGGACACCACAGGACACGGGCGGGATCGGGATCCCTCCGGGAGCCGGGCGATGGCCTCCGGTGCCGGGGCGGGACCGGAGGCCGGCAACCGTCTCCACACGGATGTGGATGCCACGCCGACGCGACCAATCGGCGTGCGCGAAGCGCGTGTTGTGGGCATCCGTCTCGTCGCCGACGTCGTGTCGGGCGGGGCGATCGGGGTGCGCCGCCCCACGGGCGCTTTCGGCCCGCAGGGCGATGCTTCGGTGTTCGGTCAGCCGTGGACGACCGGCCGCAGCGGGTGGTCGGCGTCGATCGGCGTGGTGGGTACGAGGATCCCGCCGGGCGGGAGGGCGATCGGCCCGTTGGGCACGACCACGTTCGGATGCACCGAGTTCAGACAGATCTTCAGCTGGGTGAGGGCGAAGGGAACGCCACCCACCTGGGAGTTGACGTTGTACCACCACAGACACGTGCTCTGGCTCTGCTGAGCCTGGTCCGGCGCGTTGTCGGCGGCGTTCGCCTGCGTTGCGGTGGCGACCAGGAGCAGCGGAACCGTTGCCGCGGCGGCTGCCACAGAGATGGCCAATCGTCGTAATGCCATGAGGAAGTTGTTCCTTGTCCGTGGTTGGTTGAATGCCGGTTCGGCGGCGGCCGCGAGTTCGCCGGCGCGCCCTCCGGCATCCTCGCGGCAGGGGTCGGTACAGCGAAATCCCAGAATGTTGGGAGTTTTCGGCAGGCGCTCGCCGAGCCGAGCCCGGCAGTGCCATCCGTGGTGACCACCGCTCGGGCAACGCTCGTGCGATCCGGTCGGGGTGGGGTATCGCGGGCCGTGCGCCTGTTCGTGGAGGTGGTGTTGTGCCGAGTCCGCGAGCTGTTGGTGGTGGCGGTGGTTGACGTACAGGGCGTCGAGGAGGGCACCCGGGCCGTGGACGGCGGTCCACGTGCCCGTGGCGGTGTCGAGGGTGGCGTCGAAGAGCACGGGTGTGGGGAAGTCCACTCCGGGGTCGAGACGGACCACCGGGACACCTCGCCTGTTCAGGCAGGTCACGACGTCGTCGGCGGTGGTGTCGTCGCCTGCGGTCGGCACCGGGACCGGCGCGCCCCTCGCAGCAGTCGCGTCGGTTCGCGCGGGGCCGGAACAGTATCGCGGGTGCGCCGTCGAAGGTGTGCATCCCGGCGGCGTCCACCCCGTCGCGGCGCCGGATCCGGCCCGAGCGGGCACGCCCGCGGTGGACGTAGCGGCAAGAGGTATCCAGATCCTGCTCGGTGAACGTGATGGCGTCCGACTTCTCGTGGCCGAAGACTGCTCCTCTTCCTCCGTATTGGTGGTGAGTTCGTCCCCGCCGAGGTAGAGCGTGGTCTTGCCGGCCTGGCGGCGGACGATGCGGGTGCCGTCGGCGTCGCAGAGGTACTCGCTCGGGCTGCCGGCGGAGGCAACCGAGGTGAGCTCGTCCTCTTCGTTCCAGTTGGTCGTGTTCGCCGGGTCGTGGGCGGGTGGTGTCGTCTACCGATCACGTGGGGTGGATGTCACTCTGGAGCGGTCGTGCGGTTGCGAGAGAGAGAGTCGTGCGGCGCCATGGCCGATTCCCTGGCCGCGTTGTCCCGCAAGACGCGCCCGGGTCGCCGGCGGCGTTCTCGGCGGAGATGCGGTGCAGAGCGACGGTCGATCGGCCACGTGCGCGACGCCATCGGTGGGATCGTCGCACGCACCCGGTACTGCTCGCCGCACCGCCGCCGCCCGGAAAACCCGTTGTCCGCGATCGGGCGTACGTAAGAGGATTTCGACATGCCCGAGGCCGCGTCCCACGGTTCCGTTTGGAATCCTTACCCCAAGATCTCCGCGAAGGCACAGCTCGGGATGACCGGGGGTCGGGAGTGGCTCGCCCAGGAGAAAGTGCACGGGGCGCACTTCGCGGTGGTGTGCGACGGCCTTGGCATCCGGCCCGCGAAGCGGCGCGAACTGCTGTCCGACGACCTGCTCGACGACTTCTTCGGCGTCAGCAGGATCTGGCCGGGGTTGTCCGTGGCCGCCGCACGATTCGCCACCGCGCTGCGCAGTGGGTCGGGCGATACGGCCGTGGTGACCATCTACGGTGAACTGGCCGGCGGACACTACCCGCACCCTGATGTTCCCGCGGATTCCGCGGTCGAACCGGTGCAGACCGGCGTCTGGTACACACCGAACCTGACCTGGTTGCTGTTCGACACGACGGTCGAGACCGAGAACGGGCGTTGCTGGATCTCCGACCGTGCTCTGCGCGCTGCCGCGGCCGGTGCCGGGCTGCACTGCGTACCGACTCTCGCGCACGGATCGCTCAACTCGCTTCAGCAGTTGCCGCGCGCGTATCCGAGCCTGGTTCCGGGCCTGTTCGGGCTGCCCGCACTCGTGGGCAACCTCGCCGAGGGGTACGTACTCAAGCCCGCCGGGGACTGGTGGGAGCGCAGCGACGCCGGGACGAAGGCCCCCTGTGCCCGCCCGGTGGCCAAGGTCAAGCAGGACGGTTTCGCCGAGGACGAGCGCTTCGCCGGTTCCCGCCCGTACCTCGCGCCACCCGAGGGCGCGGCCGGCGTGCCCGGGTGGCTCCTGGTCCAGGCGGCGGCTCTGCTCACTCCCACCCGCGCGGCTTCGGCGGTGAGCAAGCTCGGGCCACGTGCCCCCGCCGACGCAGTGGTGGAGGAGATCACCTGCGACGCGGCACAGGAGATCGCCGACGCGTTGGGTGGCCTGCCCGACGCGGACCTTCGCGCCCTGGCCCGCGCGCTCGAGCCGGGAGCACGCGCCCTCACCCGCTTCGACGCCGACGAACGCCGGGCCGCCCGCTGAGACTGTGATCGTTTCGACTGCCATAGGCGTGACCATCGACGGACGTCGGGTGCCTACTAGTAGCTCAACCGGACGGCGTGACCGAGGACCACACGCCGAACCATTGCTCGGCGCCGTACTCCTCGAACCGCTTCACCTCGGTGAACCCCAGCTTCGCCGCGAGGCGCATCGCGCGGTCGTTGGCGGTCTGGACGGTGAGCACCACCGGCTCGCCGGGAAGCGCAACGGCGAACCAGTCGAGTGCCGCTGCGCACGCCTCGGCGGCGTACCCGCATCCCCACGCCTCCGGCAGGAACAGGTAACCGAGCTCGGCCTCCCCGCCATCCGGACGGACGCGAACCTGACGCTCTGCGTCGCGCTGATCGAGCGTGATCATGCCGATCATCGCCCCGTCGAGATCGATCACGAAGAGGCCAGGGCGCCGGCCGGGCACCTCAGGCACTGCGCGTTCGAGCTCATCACGTGGTCGAGGGCCACCGATGTAGGTGCCCACCTCCGGCGACGCGAACAGTTCGATGAACACCGCACGGTCTCGGGCCTCGGACTCGCGGAGCACGAGCCGTTCGGTCCTTATCGGGGCAGGTGGCCAGGCGCCGGGTCCGAGGTCAGTCATGGCGGGCAACCTATCGCACGCCCGTGTGAGTGATCCGAAAGAGACGGCCCAAAAGAGCGTTTTGCCCAAAAGGAAGCCGTGTTGCGGCTTTCGAAGTGCTGGAGTGGTCCACGTGATTGGGTCGGTGGACGTCTTGTGTGACGGGCGCGGCTTGAGGTGATCCACGCCTGCCCGTTTCGCCACGTTCACTCCTGTCCAATCCCGGGACGCGCCCGTCCGCCCCCATTCACGCCTTGGATGAACGGGAAGCCCGGCGCCATCAACGACATGACCGGACATCGGCGCTATCCCAGTGATCCGTGCGACGCCCGTTGGAAGTTGCTCGAACCCACCTTGACGGCCTGGCGAGCCGAACGCCGGGGCAACGGAATGGAATTCGGACGCCCACCCGAACACGAGTTGCGTCGGATCATGGAAGCGATCCTGTACGTGGATCGCACCGGGATCCCCTGGCGCTACCTCCCGCACGACTTCCCACCATGGGAAACCACCTAC
>NZ_JBEXUX010000128.1:0-12162 GCF_040629175.1 Embleya sp. NPDC005971
GCCCCACCCGGACACCTGCGAAACGTTCCCACCCCACCTGCAACACCCCAGCCCACACCACCGGCCACACACCAACAACCACTGGGAAATCACAAAGGCCGTCGCGTGCGTCCACCAGATCCGCGGGCTGATCGACGCAGGACTGTCGACACGCACGTTGCGTTCGGTCATCCCGTACCTGGAGGGTGCCCTGACGCTGCCCCCGTCGCCCGGGCCGGAGTTGGTGGCGCTCCTCGGCAACGAGTTGGCGCAACTCGACGAACGCATCACCTGCCTAACCCGCAACCGCGACGCGATCCGGGACTACCTGACGGCATCGCGGCCCTCGCCCGAAGGGTGAACGAGCCGGTCGACGTTCGAGGCATCGCCCGATTCGCGCTCGACCACAGGGCCGAGCGTGCCTGCCACGTGCGTCGTCGCCCGTGCACACGCTGCTCGTTCCCTCCGGGGACCCATCTATCCCGGAGCGCTCCCGTGCCTTCGGTCCACCCGCTGCTCCGCCCAGATCGTCTTGCCGTCGGTTCCGAACCTGCAGCCCCAGCGTTCGGTGACCTGGGACACCAGGAACAACCCTCGGCCGCCCTCGTCGGTGCTGCGGGCTCGCCTGATGCGAGGCTGGGTGCTGCTGCCGTCACCGACCTCGCACACCAACAGGTCCTTTCCTCGGATCAGCCGCACCGTCATCGACTCGCCGCCGTAGCGGACGGCGTTTCCCGCCAACTCGCTGATCACGAGTTCCGTGGCGAAGACCTCCTCGTCGAGCCGCCATAGCGCCAGCTGCCCGGTCACCAGTGTGCGGATCTCGGGCACCGACTCCGCCCGTGCCGGGAAGACCCACCGGACCGTGCTCGCGGGGGATATCGAGCGCGTCCGAGCGCACAGCAGGACCACGTCCGTGGACTCGCCCTCGGGCGCGGTGTCGTCGACGATGTCCCGACACACGTCGGCGAGGGCGCGGCCCGTCCGGCACCGTCGACCGATCGAGCGCCGCAGTCGGCGCAGACCGGCGCCTGCCGCGTCACCATGGCGATCGAGGAACCCACTGCCGTGGAAGACGAGGACCGAGGAGGCCTGCAGTTCCAACTCCGCCGTCTCGAACGGGATGCCGCCCGCACCCAGGGGCGGACCGGGCGGGCGTTCGACCAGGGCCGGTTCACGGCCGGGGGCGACGAGCAGTGGGGCGTGATGGCCGGCGTCCGCGAGCACGCAGCGCGAGGTGACCGGGTCGTACACGGCATACACACACGTCGCGCCCACGGGATCCGCGCGCGGTTCGGCCTCCGCGCCCAGGCGCCGGACGAGATCGTCCACGTGGGTGAGCAACTCGTCCGGTTCCAGGTCGAGGTGGGCGAGGGTGAGCATGGCCGCCCGCACCCGACCCATCGTCGCGGTGGCGACCAGCCCCCGACCGATTGCCTCGCCGACGACCAGGCCTATGCGTGCCGACGAAAGGGGGATCACATCGAACCATTCGCCGCCGACCCCCGCCCCTTCGCCGGCCGGACGGTAGATCGCTGCGGTCTCGGCCGCGTCGGTGTCCGTGGTGCTCCGGGGCAGCAGCATGCGTTGCAGCCCGACCGCCGTGGCGTGCTCGCGCGTGTACCGGCGGGCGTTGTCGACGGCCAGTCCGCCGCGCGAGGCGATCTCGTGCAGGATCTCCACGTCGTCGGGATGCAGGTCTCGCGCCCGGTCCTGCCACACGGTGACCACCCCCAACAACCGTCCTCGCGCGAACAGCGGGGCGACGATCGCCCGCGAGACATGGTCGGGAACCATGCGCCGCGTCGGCTCGACACCGTGCCGCGAGGTCATGAACGCCCAGGCGTCCTCGATCACCACAACGTCCCCGGCCGTCAGGGCCGCGTCGTACGGGCCCATCGACAGTGACGGCAAGCGTCCGCCCGCCGTGATCATGCCTTCGGGCAGGTCGCCACACACCGCGAAACGCGCGATCGTCCCCTGCGGCGCGGGCGCCACACCCTCCGAGTCCTCCCCCATGACGACGGCCACGTACAGATCGACGGTCGCCGCTTTCCCCAGGGTCGGCACAATCACGTCGACGATGGCCTGCGTCGTCCGCCGCACATCCAGATCGGCACCGATACGCGCCGCAGCCTCGTACATCGACCGCACCCGCACGCGCAGCCGTCCAACCTCGTCCTCCGCGCCCATCGGAACACCTCCGGGTCCTGTCCACGGTACCCGCGCGGGCGACCCCAGCGCCCTCGGAACCGCTGCCCGCGGTCGATCGACCTCGTGGGGATCGGGCGGCGCCGGGAGGGAACTCCCGCAGGTCGTGAGGGGATGGCGTCTCGACCTTCTTGACACTCCACCAAAAACGATTTAGGTTCCGAGTGTCACGGCCCTGGCGCAAAGAGTGGTTTGCGAATACGGGGCGGGGACCGGTTCGGAAGTGCGCGGCGGTTCCCGTGCACGCACGGGGTCGGGTGTCGGCTCCGCCGACGAGGGACGGCATCCGGCGCGGCATTCGCCTCCCATTTGGCATCAGGTCCACCACCCACCGTTCGGGAGGCAGTCATGATCGATCGCAATGCGGGCGCACGGCGTCGAGCGGGCGACGGTCTGTGGGTCGCGATCCTCCAATCGCCGGGATCCCCCGGTGACCCGGAGACCAACCTCGTCGAACTCCGTCGGGCCGCCGAACGGGCCCGGCACCACGGTCTCGACGTCCTGGTCACACCGGAGATGTTCGTCACCGGCTACGACATCGACCGGCCGCTCGCCGATCTCGCGCGAGGCGACCTCCTCGACCCCGTTCGACGGATCGCGAGGACATGCCGGGTCGCCGTCGTCGTCTGCCTTCCGGAGATCGACTCGTCCGGCGAACGGCTGTACAACACGGCGTACTTCGTCGATTCCCACGGCGAGGTACGGGGTCGTCATCGGAAGTCGCATTTGTTCGGCGACCTCGACCGGCGCTTGTTCGAGCCCGGCGACAGGCCGTTCACGATGGTGGATTACCACGGCGTGAGGATCGCCATGATGATCTGCTACGACGTCGAGTTTCCGGAGAACGTTCGAGCCGCCGCGATCGCCGGCGCTCATCTCGTCGCCGTTCCGACCGCGCAGATGGAGCCGTTCGCATTCGTGGCGGACCACCTGATCCGTGTGCGCGCGTGGGAGAACCAGGTATACGTCGCCTACGCGAACCACTCCGGCAAGGAGCGTGGAACGACGTACGTGGGTGGGAGCAGCGTGGTCGGCCCGTCGGGGGAGGTGCTGGCGAGGATCGAAGCCGAGTCCGGCATGGCCGACGCGTGGATCGACACGACGGCCGTGGCGGCAGCCCAGCGTGCGAACCCGTACCTGCGCGACCGGCGTCCCGGGTTGTACCGGGCCTTGGTCGACCCTGTCCACGCCACGGGTCCGGAGGGATGACCCGTTCCTCGGCGGTCGGGGAATCCCCGCGGAGGGCGTCGTTCGGACGCGAGCGCGAGGCCGCCCGGTGGGGCGTCTCTCGGGGGGACGAGCCTGCGGGCGGGTCGTGGTCGACGTCTCGACCCGGCGTGTCGGTGCCCGTTCCCGGTCGCCTGCGTGTTCGACCGGGGATGCGCGGACGTCGCGACTCCCCCGGGTCGGTTCCGCGTGCCGCTCGTGTCTACGGTTCCGCCCGGGCCCTCGTGGAGCTGGCCCTGAGGTGGATCGCGCTGGGAACGGTGATCGGCTCGGTCACGGCCCGGGCCTGGATGCGCTCCATGAGCATGTCTATGGCCGCCGCCCCCAACCGGGTCGGGCGCGGGTCGACGGCCGTGATGGCGGGGTCGCTCAGGCGCGCGGTCGAGCCGTCGACGCCACCGACCACGAGGATGTCCTCCGGGACGCGCAGCCCTCGTTCCCGGCACGCCTGCAGTACACCGGTCGAGTATCTTTCCGCCGACGCGAACACGGCGTCCGGAGGCGCTTCGCCGTCCAGGAGTTCGATGGTCGCCCGGTAGGCGCTGAGTTCCAACGCCACGAGCGGCACCGGCGTGACGAGCCGTGCCCGCCCGTTCGCCCAGCACCAGGACTCGTAGGCGGCCCGGGTCTCCAGGGCCCACGACCAGGTCGACTCGGCCCACAGCAACACGATTCTCCGCGCCCCCGCGGCCTTGAGGTGATCCAGCAGGGCCACGGTGCTGGCGGTGGTGTCGGCGCGGACGTAGAACGGCCGGTCGGGACGACCGGCGTCGGGCTCGATGGTGACCACGGGCACGCCGACGCTTTCCAGGATGTCGATGCGGGGGTCCTCCTCGGACGGGTCGCAGATGATCACGCCGTCCAGACCCATCTGCGCCCATTCCTCGGCCGTCTCCAGGGGCGGCGGGAACACGAGGGAGTTGCCGCCCGCGAACGCCGCGCCGGCGCACGCCGACGCGATCTCGAGGTAGTAGTCGAGCCCGATCAGCTCCGCTTCCGCCGGCGAGCCGTCGGTCCGCGGAAGGATCAGCGCGACGGACTTGCGCGGCGTCCCGCGCAGATCCTGGGCCGCCCGGTTCGGGCGGTACCCCAGGGCGGCCGCGGCCTCTCGAACCCGTCGGCGGGTCTCGGCGTTGACCTCGCCCTTGTCGTTCAGGGCATGAGAGACGGTCGTGATGGACACTCCGGCGGTCTCCGCCACGTCTTTGATCGTCACTCGTTTTCCGGAACGCGCGGCCATCCGCACACCGTAGTCCATGGCGATTCGGCCGGACCCCTTCACGCCCAAATCGTTTTGGGCTACGGTCTGGCCATGCGAATCTCATCACTGCGCGACGGCGCCATCGTCAACGCGAACGTGCACACGATGGATCCGGCGCGTCCCGTCGCCGAAGCGGTGGCGTGGCGTGACGGCCGGATCACCCTGGTCGGCACATCGGCGGAGGTCCTGGCCTCCCGGCCCTCCGGTTCCCTCGTGGACGCCCACGGAGGGACCGTCACCCCCGGCCTGATCGACTCCCACACGCACCCGATCTGGGGCGCCGAGTTGGCCCGAGGCGCCGACCTCGGCGGACTGACGAGCTTTCGGGACGTGTTGGCCGCGCTGCGGGCCGAGGCCGACGCGACGGTCCGCAAAGGTGAACAGTGGGTCTTCGCCTGGAACCTGGACTACGCCGCGCTCGAGGGGCGGCCGATCCGCGGCGTCGACTTCACCGATGCCGTGCACGCCATGCCGACGGTGGTGATGTTCCACGACCTCCACACCGGCGTGGCGACGGACGCCGCGCTCGCGCACGCCGGCATCGACGGGAGCGAGACGTTCGCCGATCAGTCGGTCGTGGTCGTGGACGCCGACGGCCGGCCCACGGGCGAACTCCGCGAGCCCAGTGCCTACAAGCTGCTCCTGCGAGCGTGCCCGCAGGTGACCCGCTCGCAACTGCGGGAACACACCACGCGCGTGTTGCGCGACTTCGCCCGCACCGGGCTCACCGGGGGCGTGGTCATGGACGGGTCCCTCGACACCCTCGACCTGCTGGCCGAGATCGAGACGACCGAGGATCTTCCCGTCCGCCTGGACGTCGCCCTGTGGCACGAACCCGGGCGCGGGGACGACGGCGTCGAAGAGTTCGTCGCGCGACGGACCGACCGGGGGCGTCGATGGCGCACGGGCATGATCAAGCTGTTCCTCGACGGCGTCGTCGAGACGGGCACGGCATGGCTCTACGAGCCCGACACCTGTGGCCACAGCCACAAGTCCTACTGGACGGATCGAGAACGATTCGCGGACGTGGTGTCGCGATACGCCGCAGAGGGGTTCCAGATCGCCACGCACGCGATCGGCGACCGAGCGGTGGGGGAAGTCGTCGAAATGTATCGCAGGGTGGGCGTCCTCGCCGCGAACGGCGCCCCCCATCGGATCGAGCACATCGAGACGCTGACCGACGCCGATCTGTCCGGCATGGGTCGGCTCGGCGCCACCGCGTCGATGCAACCACTCCAGATGCAATGGCGCCGCCACGATCGGTCGGACAAGTGGTCGTCCCGCCTGGGCCCCGATCGCGCGTCCCGGGCGTACCGGACGAGGGACATGCTGGACCTGGGCATCCCGCTGGCACTCGGTTCCGACTGGCCGGTGGCGCCGTTCGACCCCCGTGTCGGGATGGCCTGGGCACAACTGCGGCGCCCCCCGGGCCTCGCCGGCCGAGCGGTCTTCGAACCGCATCAAGTCCTGCGACCCGCCGAGGCCCTGCACGCCTACACGGTCGCGGCCGCGAAGGCACTCGGCGACACCTCGCGCGGCCGCGTCGTCGAAGGCATGGCCGCCGACCTCACCTGCTTCGGCGGCGACCCCCTGCGGGTCCCCGCCGACGAACTGCCGGAACTGCCCGTGCTCGCCACCATCGTCGACGGCGGGTGCTCGTTCGGAGAGGAAAGACCATGAACGATCCCGCGCGGGAACCCTCGAAGGAACTGCGGTCCGATGCGCTCGGCATGTGGGATCTGGTGTTCTTCGTCGTCGCGGCGGCCGCGCCGCTGGCGGTCATGTCGGGCGTGGCGCCACTCGCGATCCAGTTCGGGGGCATCGGAGCACCGGGCGGCTATCTGCTCGGCGGCATCGCGATGTTCGTATTCGCGGTCGGCTTCACCGCGATGACCCGGTACGTCCCCAACCCCGGTGCCTTCTACGCCTACATCTCGGAGGGGCTCGGCCGCACCGTCGGCGGAGGCGCCGCCTTCGTGGCGCTCGCCTCCTACATCCCCATCGCCGTCGGCTTCGTCCCCGCCATCGGCGTGTTCGCCCAGCAGAGCGCCGAATCGGTCTTCGGGCTCCACGTGCCCTGGGGTGTGTGGGCGGCGATCGGCGGCGCGATCGTCGCGATCCTGGGTTATCTCAACGTGACCCTGAGCGCCAAGGTCCTGGGAACGATCCTCGTCCTGGAGGTCCTGGTCCTCCTCGTCTTCACCGTGCCGGTCGTCGTCCAAGGCGGCGCGGAAGGGCTCAGTCTCGACGGCTTCAGCCCCGGAAACATCTTCGCGCCGGGCGTGGGCGGCCTGTTCGTCCTCTCCTTCGGGGCCTTCCTGGGATTCGAGTCGACCGCCATCTACCGCGGCGAGACCAGGGACGGCACCAGGGCGGTACCCAGGGCGACGTACATCGCGGTCGGCTTCCTGGCGGTGTTCTACTCCCTCGTCGTCTGGGCCGTGATCATGTCGTTCGGCGAATCGAAGGCCGTCGAGACGGCCGACTCCGATCCGGCCGACATGTTCTTCGTCGCGATGACGCAATGGGTGGGCAAACCCGTCAGCGACGCGATGCACCTGCTCCTGGTGACCAGTGCCCTGGCTTCCGTACTCGCGGTGCACAACGCCTCGGCCCGGTACCTGCACGCTCTCGCGCGCGATCGCGTACTGCCCCGCGTCCTCGCCAGGACCGACCCGAGGACGCACTCGCCCGCCAACGCGAGCCTGCTCGTCACGGCCCTCACCGTCCTGGGCGTCGGCGGCTTCCAACTGTTCGGAGCCGACCCGTACCTCCAGACGTTCCTGTGGCTCAACGGCATCGGCATCGCCGGAATCATCGGGCTCCAGGTCCTGTGCTCCATCGCGATCATCGTGTTCTTCGCACGCGACTCCCACGGCGTGGGAATCGTGCGACGGCTCGTCGCGCCCACCGCGGCCGCGCTCGCGCTCACCGCGGCCCTCTACCTCATCGTCGAGAACTTCTCCGTCCTCACCGGAGCCGGGACGGCCACCAACACCGTCCTGCTCCTCGTCGTACCTGTGGCCTTCCTCGTCGGCGCGGCGGCAACGCGGCGCGCGAGGCGGGTTCGCCACGAGCCGCAACCGACCCTTTCGCTCGACAACCGGCTCGCGCCGGCCCCGGGCCGAACCGAGGGAGCGTGAGATGCACGCCTACTACACAGCCGGCGACGACACGAATCCGACTCGACGCGTGATCGTGCCCGCGGGCCGGGGCACCGCGGTCGACGTCCGTCGCGGGCAGACGCTTCGTGTCGTCAACACCTCCGGCACACAGGTGGTGGATCTCTGGGCTCACACGCGAGACGAGCCGGGCGAGTACCTGGGCCTCTCGCAGTGCAGGGAGGTGCTGCAGCGGATCCACTTCCGACCGGGGGACACACTGTCGACCAATCGCTACCGGGCCTGCCTCACCGTCGTCGACGACACCTCGGGCATCGACCACGACACCCTGATCGCGCCCTGCCGGACCGAGACGTACCTCAACGTCGGCCTCCCGGGGACCCATCGGAGCTGCACCGCCAATCACGCACAGGCGTTGCCTCGGTGGCCGCCCGCCGACCCGCCGCAGCCTTGGAACCTGTTCATGACTGCGGAGGTGGAGCCGGGCGGGAGGATCGTCTACAGGCGGCCGCCGTTCCATCCGGGGATGTACGTCGAATTGCGCGCGGAACTGGATCTGCTGCTCGTCGTGTCCTCCTGTCCCGACGACCACTACCCGACCAACGGCGGCGACGGCTCGCCACGGGACTTCGAGATCCTCGTCGACCCCTGACCATCGCCGCTCATCCACCGAACAGGGTGACCGCGTCCCATCCTCCCCGGCGTTCCCCTCGCGGCCCAAGGCGTCGACGCCGTAAGGGCGGTCGTCGGCCGCACGCACGGCATCGACGGCGGTCTGTTGCCCGGCCGCGACACTGCGGGTGGGTGCGGAAGAGCCGGACGACGTTGTGGAGTCGGTCAGGAGCCGGCTCGTGCCGCCGGGCGCCCACCGCTTGCGGCCCGAGCATCCGCGGAGCGCCTCCGCACGGGATCGGCCGGGCACCCGCCGCCGGGCCGAGGCAAGCGCTGCGATCGCCGGGGCCGCCAGCGGTGCTGTTCGGGCAATGGGCCGATGGTGAACGTCCGCACCCGTCCGGTCGGCAGGGACGTCACTCCCGGCGATGCCCGAACCGTGCCGGACGACGGTCGGGAGGCACACCGTGCGTGCTCGGCCCGTCCGTTGTCCGGCGGCGGCGTGGGTGCTACTTGCCGCAGAAGACCTTTTCGATCAGTGCGCTGTCGGCTGCCGCCTGGGCGTCCTGATCCCGATCGGTGCCGAAGGGCGTGTATGACAGGGCCAGTTGGCGGTCGGAGTTGCCCCAGAGCTGGGTGGAGTAGCCGAAGATGCCGCCGTTGTGTCCCCAAACGGTCGTGCAGGACAACTGCAACCGGGCCAGGCCCACGCCGTAGCGGGGTACGTCCGGCGTCGTGCTCGTCGGGACCGCGTCCTGCATCTCACGCATCTGCGCCGGCCGAAGCAGCCGGCCGGCCAAGAGGGCGCGGTGGAAGCGAAGAAGGTCGTCCGTGGTGGAGATCATCTCCCCGGCGGCGCCGCCCCAGGAGGGGTTGATTCGTGTGACGTCCATTGCCTCGTCCGGGCCCAGGTACCAGTAGGCACGCGCGTGTATTCCGGGGATACGGGTGGAGGTGCCGGGGAATGACGTCTGCCGCATGCCCAGCGGGCGCAGGATCCGACGGTCGATCTCCTGCGCGTACGTGCGGCCGGTGATCTTTTCGATCAGCATGCCGGCGAGGACGTAGTTGGTGTTGGAGTAGGCCCAGCCGGCGCCGGGTTCGAAGTACGGTGCGTGTCCCGAGCCGGGTATCTGCGGGTCGCCGACCGCCGCGACGACGATCTGCCGGGGTGTGTACGTCCGTACGAGTCCGCCCTGCGCGACCCAGGTGCGGAAGGCTTCGGGGGAGTCGATGTCGGGGAAGAGGCCGCCCGGTTCGTTGGTGGGGTCCCACAGGCCCGAGGTGTGCTTGAGCAGTTGGCCCACCGTGATCGTCGAGTCCTTGCCCGCGACCTCCGGCAGCAGGCCGGGCAGGTGACGGGCGACCGGATCGTCCAGGCCGAGCCGTCCCTCACCCACGAGTTGCAGCACCGCCGTCGCGACGAACGTCTTCGTCACACTGCCGATCCGGAACCGCCCGTCCGCACGCACGGACGCACCGGTCGTGCGGTCGGACACCCCGACGCCCGCGCGCCGGGTGCCCTCGGCGTCGTGCACGGCGGCGATGGCCGAGACCGCCTTGGCCTCGGTCAACGCGCCGAGGGCCTGCGTCCAGGCAACCGCCTCCGGCCGGGTCGGGGCCGAGACCGACCGGCCGCTCGCGACGCCGACCTCATCGGCGGCGGCCACCGGCACCGCGACGGCCAGGCACAACGAGGCCGCCACGGCACAGGTCAGATTCCGAAACACGGTGCGCGCACTCACACGTGTCTCCTTTCAGAGGCAATCCACGGGGGCGTCGATCGGGATATCGACGCCCCCATCGTGGCCGCCTCGGCAGGGCCCCACATCCTTCGACATCCGTACGACCAACTGGTCCACTGGGTCCATCCACCCGGCCCTGAGGTGCGAACTCGCCTCGTCGCAAAGGAACGTTCGACGGATTGCGCCCACCGCACTTCTCTGGACCCACCGCCGCACACCGTCGTCGATCAATATGAACCAACCGGACAAGGCCGACCGGCTCCGGCCGGGCGTGATCGACACCATCGACGCCGAGGCAACCACTCATGCGGTCCTACCTTGTTGGTGGGTTGGACGGTCCGTCGTAAGGTCCAGAGGCCCAGAGACTCCGGGTATGGCTTTCACGCGGTTGCCCTCGATGGTTCCAGGCACCTGGCCGCCCGGAGTCTCGCGGCTACTCGACCACTGATTAGGAGTTGCGAGCACCCGCGCGTGCATCTCTGAGAGGGCGGTCTGTGAGTCTTTGATGAGTTCTGTCGCCACCTGATGGTGTGGACGGGGGCGGAATCCGTCGGCCCGCGGCTGCTGATCTGTTGGTGTGATGATGTGAGTGAACGCAAGCCGTACCCAAGTGACTTGTCGGACGAGCAGTGGGCTCTGATCGAGCCGGTGATCACCGCGTGGAAGGGCCGGCACCGCTCGGTCAGCGGCCACGAGAACGCCTACGCGATGCGGGAGATCGTGAACGCGATCCTCTACCGGGGCCGGACCGGCTGCCAGTGGGCCTACCTCCCGCACGACCTGCCGCAGAAGAGCGCGACGTACTACTACTTCGCCGCCTGGCGGGACGACAGAACCGACCAGGTCGTCGACGAACTCCTGCGCTGCCAGGTCCGCGAGAGGGCCCGCCGATTGGAGGACCCGACCCTGGTGGTCCTGGACACCCGGAGTGTCCACGCCGCCGCCGGGGTCCCCACCGCGACCACCGGCCTCGATCCGGCCAAGCGAGTGTCGGGCCGCAAACGCGGACTGGCCGTGGACGTCCTCGGCCTGGTGATCGCCGTGGTCGTCGTCGCCGCGAACACCCACGACAACGCCGCAGGCATCGCCCTGTCGGACCAGGTCGCCGAGCACACCGGCGGCACCGTCCGCACGGCGCTGGTGGACCAGGGCTTCAAGAACCAGGTCGTCGCGCACGGCGCCGGCCCGGGCATCGACGTCGAGATCGTCGAACGCAACCCGCAGCAGAAGGGGTTCGTCCCGCTGCCCAAGCGCTGGAGGGTCGAGCAGACCTACGCGATCCTGATACTGCACCGGCGCCTGGTCCGCGACTACGAGCACCGCCCCGCCTCCTCCGCCTCCCGCGTCCACTGGGCGATGACCCACGTCATGGCCCGCCGCCTCACCGGCACGAACACCCCCACCTGGCGCGAACCGCAGGCGGTGGCAGCGTGAACATCGAGCCCCTGCTCGACGCACTCGGCCTCCAGGAGGACGCCGCCCGCGCACTCGCCGACGAACTACGCACCCAGATCACACACTTGCAGAGCCGGCCGACGGACGCCGAGACCCACCTCGAACACCTCGCGATCACCCGCAGGACCGTCACCGCCCTCGCCGACCGGATCCCCACACAGAGCGCCTCACCCGACCTGCCCGACCACCCGGACTACCCCCGCATCCTCAACGTCCGCAACGACGCCGACAGCCCACTGCGAGCCCAAGACGTCTGCGAAGCACTCGACCACGAACCCCTCCCGAAGAACATCGAAGGCACCCGCGCCAAGCTGAAACGCCTGGTCAAGCTCGGCCTCCTCACCGAAGTCGACACCGGCAGCTTCGCCACGAAGCAGCAGCCGACAGACCCCGCAACCACCAGCCCCGCTCCAGCCTCACCCTGAAACGGACATCAATTCACGAACCGTCCTCTCAGTGGGCGTTTAGCGGTGGATTTCGACGTTAAGTCGGCCTGTCCTCGATCACGTTCGATCCAGCTTGCGGCATAAGCCCCACTCTTCAGTGACAC
>NZ_JBEXUX010000129.1:0-12117 GCF_040629175.1 Embleya sp. NPDC005971
CCCGAAAACACCACACCCACAAGCTCGTTGACATCACGCACACCATGCCAACGACTTCTGTCACCCTTGGTCACCACCGATTACGGGACAGAGCCAAACGAACGGTGTAACGGGTTTGATGTAGTGGTCAGTTGCGTGCTGCGGACAGGCGTCCGTCGAAGGCGATGTCGAAGGCGTTGAGTGCTGCTTTCCAGCGCATGGTCCAGCGTTTGCGACCCTTGCCGGTCGGGTCGAGGGACATGATCGCCATGTAGACGCACTTGAGTGCGGCCTGCTCGCTGGGGAAGTGCCCGCGGGCCTTGACCGCCCGCCGGATCCGCGCGTTGACCGACTCGATCGCGTTCGTCGAGCAGATCACCGTGCGGATCTCGGTGTCGAAGTTCAGGAACGGCACGAACTCCGACCAGGCGTTCTCCCAGAGCCTGACGATCGCCGGGTACTTCTTCCCCCACTCGTCGGCGAACGCGACGAACCGCTCCAGCGCGGCCTCCTCGGTCGGCGCCTGGTAGACCGGCTTGAGGGCCTTGGCGATCTTGTCCCAGTCCTGCCGGCCGGCATACCGGAAGCTGTTCCGCAACAGATGGACCACGCACGTCTGGACCACGGTCTTGGGCCAGACGGTCTCGACCGTGTCGGGCAGGCCGCGCAGTCCGTCGCAGACCAGCATCAGCACGTCGTCGACACCGCGGTTCTTGATCTCGGTCAGGACGTGGAGCCAGAACTTGGCGCCCTCGGCGCCGTCGCCGGCCCACAGCCCCAGAATGTCGCGGTGTCCCTCGGCCGTGACCGCCAGCGCGACGTAGATCGGCCGGTTGGCGACCTTGCCGTCGCGGACCTTCACGTTGATGCAGTCCACGAACACGACCGGGTAGACGCGGTCGAGCGGTCTGTTCTGCCACTCGGCCATGCCGTCGAGGACCTTGTCGGTGATCGTGGAGATCGTCTGCCGCGACACGTCGGCCCCGTAGACCTCGGCGAGGTGGGCCCGGACCTCGCCGGTGGTCAGGCCCTTCGCGGACAGCGAGATCACCATCTCGTCCACCCCCGACAGGCGCCGCTGCCGCTTGCGGACGATCCTCGGCTCGAACGACCCGTCGCGGTCCCTCGGCACGGATATCTCCACCGGGCCCACGTCCGTCAACACGGTCTTCGCACGGGTGCCGTTGCGCGAGTTCCCGCTGTTGTCTCCGGCCGGATCGTGCTTGTCATAGCCGAGGTGGTCGGTGATCTCCCCCTCGAGAGCGGACTCCAGGATCCGCTTGGTCAGCTGCTGCAACAGCCCGCCCTCACCCACCAGGTCCAGCCCCTGGGCACGGGCACGGCCGACCAACTCGTCGATCAACCGGCCGTCGACAGCGTCATCGGCGACGCTCAACCGAACTGTCCTGCGCAGGCTCTGACATCACGTCAGTCATCTCTCGGTGTCACTTTCATGATCAAGTTCCACCGTTAGTTTTACAGTCCCCGGCCGGGCGCGGTCCGATGCGCCGTCGGCGGCCGACGCCTGGTTCGACGCCGACCAATCCGACCCCTACCGCACCGTTCTTGGCACCTGCTTGCGTTGGTGCGCACTCAGAGCCTGGTTCTTAGCTACCGCGGTGGACGCAGAAGAGCTGGTTCTCGGTGGCGTTGGGGTCGCGGTAGGAGGCGATGGCGGGCCCTTCCAGGCTCATATGGTCGGGCAGCCTGGCTGGGGGGTTCCAGCTGGTGCCGTTGAAGCGGCACCAGTACAGTCTCGGGTCGTTTGTCATGCTGCGGTACACGCAGTACAGATGGGCGTTGTGGACGGCCAGGGCAGGCCCCTCCTGGCTCGCTTGGCCGGGCAGCCTGGTGTCGGTGCTCCAGTTGGTGCCGTCGAAGCGGGTCCACCACAAGGCCTGGTCGTAGCCGCCGCCACGGTGCACGCAGTACAGCCGGTCGTTGTAGACGGCCAGGGCTGGGTTGGAGGCGGTCTCGTGCGCTGGGAGCAGCTTGTCGGCGTCCCAGCTGGTGCCGTTGAAGCGGGTTTGCCACAACCTGTTGTTCTTGCTGTCCTTGTAGACGCAGTACAGCATGCCCCGGAAGCTCGCCAGGGCCGGGGCATGGGTGGTCGCGCCGCTCATCCGGGTGTCGGTGCTCCAGCTGGTGCCGTTGAAGCGGGTCCACCACAGGTACTGGTCGTTGCCGGCGCCGCGGTGCACGCAGTACAGCTGGTTGTTGTAGACGGCCAGGCCCGGACCCGTGCTGCTCATGTGGCCGGGCAGGGCGGTGTCGGTACTCCAGCCCTTGCTGCGGTCGGGGTCGGGGTCGTAGACGGTCCACCAGAGCTTGCTGTCCTGGTTCCCGCGGTGCACGCAGTACAGCTTGCGGTTGTACTCCGCCAGCGCGGGAGTGGACGCGGACAGATGGCGGGGGAACTTCTCGTCCTGGTTCCACTCGTGGGAGTCGTTCATGACCGTCCACCACAGCGATGTGTCCGACTTGGGCGCCAGCGAGAGGGGGATGAGCATCAGAGGGGCCACCCAGGGCGAGACCAGCCGGCAGCCGTACTGCGAGCCGATCGCCTGGATGATGGCGGAGCGGATCTTCATGGTGAACTCGATCAGCGGGCCGAGCGGACTGGGCAGAGCCCCGAGGATGTCCCCCAGCCCCTCCATGATCTCGGCGAAGCCTTTGGCAGCCTCGGCGTTGAGGACGATCTCGAAGCCCCACCATTTCAGGACGGGGTAGACCTCCCAGCCGTTGACGTTCAGCTTCCTCTCGGCCTGGCGAGCGGCGTTCCGCCTGGCCTGGGGGAGCCGACCGATCTGCTCCTCGAATTCCTTGCGGGCCGCGTCCAGATACTCCCGGGAGATGCGCTGCGCCTCCTGGTGGGAAACGGCGTACGGCACGGCCTGCCAAGCGGCGAGGGCGTCGGTCTCGGCTCGGGTCAGGGCCTGGCTGGTGCTTTCCTCGGACAAGAGATCACATCCTGTGAGTGGAGGATCCGCCGCGAAACTCGTCAGCGACCCTGAGTATCCGGCCGTGACCCACCAGCGGCAAGGGCGCGCACCCGACCACAAGCTGCCACCCGCACGCCCCGACCGTCCCGGGCCGGTCGGATACCGGTTACCGCGACTTCTCGCAGAGATGCTGTCAGTACATGCCTCGATAAGCCGAGCCTCGACGGCTCGCTAACGCAACCGGCCGTCCGGTTGCTGCTCGCCCCCCGCTCCGCACCGGAGATCCGGTCATCTCACGCTGCCCGCGAACTGGGCTGACCATGTTCGAATCCTGACCTGCGAAGAATCCGGCCGGAGGTTCAGACACAGGCACTCCTCAGGGACCTTGCCACCACGCCGGGCCGTCCGGTGCGGTGGTGACGGTTCCGGCGAATCGGGACAACAGGGGCTGGTCAAGGGGGCAACCGCCGCGAACCGTCCTGGTCAAGGCGAAAAGGGGGTGTATTGGACCCCCTTGTCCGCTGCCGAGCGTGGCCGGCCGGCCCCTTGACCTGCGTTCGAAGATCGGGACAAGTCCGGCGAACAGACGCAGGACAAGGGGGTGTTCGCCATCCTTCCGGAACGTATCCGCGCGTTCCGGGAGGCCCCGATGTCCACCGACCCCGTCATCCGCACCACCGGATCCACCGACCCTTGGGCCACAGCCGCACCCGAACCGCCGGCCGCGCCCACGGCCGCGCCCACGGCCGCGCCCACGGCCGCACCCCCGGCCGCGCCCACGGCCGCACCGCCCGCCCGCGTCTGCGGTGGGTGTCACCGTGGCGCAGGGCGTGCTCCTGAGTCTGGCGTCGATACGGGTGGCCACCACCACGCAGCTGCACCGGTTCGTGAACCCGCACGCCGCGTCCGCCGACGTCGTGCGCCGTGAGGCGTCCGCCCTGCGCGAGCGGGGCCTGGTCGACGGCGTGCGGGTCGGGAACTCCATGGTCTGGCACCTGACATCCGCCGGCCGCACCGCGGTGGACGACTCCGGCATGACACCGCCCCGCCCCCACGCGGCGACCGGCCGCAAGGCGTTGGACAGCGCCCTGGTGGACCACGCCCTGGCCGTCACCGCCACCGCCGCCGCGTGCGTGCGTCACGGCCTGGGCCCGGTCACCGACTGGCAGGTCGAGGTCGCCCACCCCTTCGACAAACACAACCCGATCGCCGACGCCGTCGTGACCACGAACACCGGCAGTCATCTGGTCGAGATCGACCGCAACACCGAATCCGTCCCCGTGCTGACGAAAAAGCTCCGGGACTGGACTCGCTGGGCCGCACACCGCGTCCACGTCGGCCCCCGCCACCTCGTCGGCTCCACCCGACCCGCCTGGGACGCCCGCTACACCACCCGCCCCGACCTGTGGCTCGTCCTGGACAACCGACCCACCCGGGACCTGCCCCACATCGCCGCCGAACTGCGCCGGGAACTGTTCAACGCCCGCGCCGTCCACGACGGCCTGCCCATCCGTGTCACCCACCTCCAACGCCTGATCGCTCATGGCCCCCACGCCCGGATCCGGGTCGGAATCTGGTGACCCGAGTCCAGCGAGGAACCCGGACAAGGGGTGGCCGTCGAGGTGCGTACCGGGGTGCGGGCCGGCATGCGCGCCACGGTGCGAACCCCCGACCCGACGCAAAGACGAAAACCGCAGGTCACACCCCTTGTCCGACTCGTCTTCGGAAGACGACAACTCTTCCCTGCCCTGGGGAAGAGTCTTCTTCCTTCCCTTCACCCACCGTTCCGGCCGGGCGCCGAGCCGCAGCCCGGACTTCCCAGCCACGATCCGGCCGCAGATGCGTCGACCCGCAGCCCCACAGCGCGTGGACGACAGCACCACCGCGAACGTCGCCCGGGAGTAGCTCTGTTGGCCGTGACCGCCAGCGGTGGCCGACCGGTCGACTGTCGGACGTGGCCCGCCTTTGACGACGGGTTCAAAGGGGAGCGGCTCCGCCGTCGTGGCGAGTCGACCGAACTCGATGGCACACAGCGGCAGATCAGGCCACGACACCGCGACGGCTCTCCGGCCGAGGTCTTGTGGCCGCCGCTGAACGCGCTGCCGCCGCGCCTGCGCCCGGCGCGGTCTCGGCCTCGTCGGTGGCGTTGCCGGCCGTGGGGCCATCCGCCGACCGCCCCCGTCGTTCGCCGGTCGCGGACGGACGCCGGTGTCGTGCCGGCGCGCCTGCGACCCGCCCGGCGGCCTCGGGGGATGGGCCGACCGGTGCGGCGTGGCCGGCGACGGGGAGACGCCGGACCACCACGACGAGCACAACGACCCACCCACGATCGGGATGCGCCCCTCGGCCGCCGGGACCCGGTGGTGGTCGCCACACCAAACCCCGGGTCCGGCCCGTCGTACGCCGATGGGGCCCGTCGACCGGAGTGCCCGTCAACCGGCGGGTACTCGGGCGCGCAAGACCTTTCACAGCGGCCCCGACGAGGGCGTTCACGCACACCGCCGTCGGTGTTTCGGACCCGGCCGGCGGTGCCTCCCGCCGTGCCCGCCCCGGCCCGAGGTCGTCTACCCCTCGGCGCGTGGCACGTCGTCGTCGGCGTCGAGACCACGACGGAGGCGTTCGGCGCCCTCGCGGTCGCCCGCCTTCCTTCGCATCTCGGCCAGCCGCGTCATTGCGTTGGTGTTTCCGGCGTCGGCGGCTTCGCGGGCCAGGCGTTCGGCGCCGTCGCGGTCCCCTGTCTTTTCCCACAGCCCGGCCAGCTCGGCCAGCGCGAAGGGGTCTCCGCTGTCGGCGGCTTCGCGGTACAGGCGTTCGGCGCCGTCGGGGTCTCCTGCCCTCCCCCGCAGTTCGGCCAGCCACGTCAGCGCGAAGGTGTTTCCGGTGTCGGCGGCTTCGCGGGCCAGGCGTTCGGCGCCGTCGCGGTCGCCCGCCCCCTCCCGCATCTCGGCCAGGTCGGCCAGTGCGAAGGGGTGCCCGTTGTTGGCGGCTTCGCGGTACAGGCGTTCGGCGCCCTCGGGGTCGCCCGCCTCCTTCCGCATCTCGGCCAGCCACATCAGCGTCTCCTCGATGTCTCCGGCTTCGCGGACCAGGCGTTCGGCGCCCTCGGGGTCGCCCGCCTTCTTCCGCAGCACGGCCAGCCACAGCAGTGCGTTGGCGTTTCCGGCGTCTCCGGCTTCGCGGGCCAGGCGTTCGGCGCCGTCGTGGTCGCCCGCCTCCTGCCGCAGCCTGGACAGCGCGGCCAGCGCGACGGTTGCTCCGGCGTCGGCGGCTTCGCGGGCCAGGCGTTCGGCGCCGTCGCGGTCGCCCGCCTCCTCCCGCATCTCGGCCAGCTCGGCCAGCGCGAAGGGGTGTCCGGCGTCGGCGGCTTCGCGGGCCAGGCGTTCGGCGCCGTCGCGGTCGCCCGCCTTCTTCCGCATCTTGGCCAGCCGCGTCAGCGCGGAGGGGTGTCCGGCGTCGGCGGCTTCGCGGTAGAGGTGTTCGGCGCCGTCGTGGTCGCCCGCTCTTTCCCGCAGCTTGGCCAGCTCCATCAGCGCTTTGGTGTTTCCGGCGTCGGCGGCTTCGCGGTACAGGCGTTCGGCGTCCTCGTGGTCGCCCGCCTTCTTCCGCATCTTGGCCAGCCGCGTCAGCGCGGAGGGGTGTCCGGCGTCGGCGGCTTCGCGGGCCAAGTGTTCGGCGCCGTCGTGGTCGCCCGCTCTTTCCCGCAGCCCGGCCAGCTCGGCCGGCACGTGTGGGTCGCGGGTGTTCGCCGCTTTGCGGAACAGGCGTTCGGCGTGACGCAGTCGGAGTCTTTCGAGTGCGGCTTGGGCGAGGTTGAGGGTGTCGTCGGTGGTGTGTGCGTGGTCGTGGGCGGCGGTCCAGAAGGAGGCGCGGGGGCACTGGGCGCCGCGGGTGTGGCGGGCGTGTTGTTCGAGGTAGTCGGCGAGGCGGTAGGTCGGACCGCCGGCCGAGGGCGGGTTGTGGGTGCGTCGTCGGGGTCGGATGCGGGTCAGGGGCGCAACCGCGCCGTGGACGCTGGGGACGTTGGTGGCGTAGGCGAGGGCTTGTTCGAACCAGTCGTCGGTGAGGGCGTCGGATTCGTGGTCGGTGAGGTAGGCGTCGGCGGCGTCCTCGAGGAACGCCTGGCGTAGGACAGGTCCGTGGCCGAGGCGGCGGGCGTCCATGGCCGCCTCGATCACCGACCGTCCGCCGGGCGGGGCGAGTTCGTAGCGTTTGAGCAGCGCGAGCGCGCCCGCCAGATACTGGGTGACGCGCCCGGTGTCCCCGCTCGCGAGGGCGTTCGCCAGCCGCGGGTCCTCACCCGCCCGGGCATGCACCGCCTTCAGATCGGTGCCGGTGAACGCGTCGGGCACGGACAGATCGGTGCCGGTGAGCAGGGCGCGTGCCTGCGCGTGCGGGTCCGGGTCGCCTACGGGGGGTCTGGTGGTGAGGGCACTCCAGAAGGGGTCCGGCCACAGCGTCGCCAGAACCAGGACCGGCCCGCGCCCCGGATCGTCGAGCAGCTCGCGCAGGCCGGTGGCGATCCGCTGCCCGACAGCCGCGGGTTCGAGGTAGGTCTGGGCCTCGTTGAGCCAGACCACCGTGCGCGGCCCCACCCGCGACAGGCCGGCCGCTGCGGCCTCGGCCGGGCTCGGGTGCAGCGGATGCCACAACCGCCACCCGTCCGGCACGCCCTGCAAGGCTTCCCAGCAGGCGCGGGTCTTGCCGGTGGAGGACCCGGCCACCAACGTGACCATCACGCTCTCCCCGCCGACCGCGCGCTCGACCGCCTCGCGCAGCACCCGGTCGTGGTCGCGGGGCACATACACCGGCAACACCGGCAGCACCGGCAACCCGGACCGCGTGTGTTCGGGGGCGTCGATCGCGCGGTGCACCTCCAACGCGAACGGATCCGTGAACTCGCGGACCGGCCGCCCGACGAAACCGCCCCCACCGTGGGCGGGTTCGCCGCGACGGGGTGTGTGGGGTCGTCCGGCGGGGCGGCGTTCGCGCACCGCCTCGCCGCGCAGGCGCTCCCAGGCCGCGACCGGTGTCGGAACGTGGGCGTTGTCGCGCCGGTGGGCCTCGTGTTCGAGCCAGGTCACCAGGAACGCGAACCGGCCGGGGTCGGCCGGCACGACGCTTCCTTTGAACCAGTCGCCGAGCGAGGTGGTGCTCAACGCCACCGAGGGCTCCCGGCCGGCGCCCTGGCGGACGATTCTCGCGTACGTGGGTGATCCGGCCCGCTCCCACAACCGCCGTAGTGACCGGGCCAGTTTCGCTGTCTTGTCCTCGGTGTCACCTGCCACGTACCCGACCCTCCCGCCGTCCGGATCCGGATCCGGACCGGACGCCCACCGGAAATCCCGCCTCCCCGGACCCAGCAGCCTAGAGACGGACGACCGGCCCGGGGGTGGTCGCCGGAAAAACGTCCGTGGGCGCTCGATGGGGCGACACGAACCCGCCCGGGGTTCGCACCCACTCGGGGAGAACACCGTGAACGACGACCGGCCCACCGGCGACCCCACCCCCGCGAGCCGAGACCGCCTGGTGCGCGTCGCCCGATCCCTCGCCGCAAGCACCGCGCGCGGCCTGGCCACCGGCACGGGCACCGCCGCGGGCACCTGGATCGTGTGGTGGATCACCCACCACTGACCCCGGCGTGAGGTGCGGGACCGGGTGGTAGCGGCCGTCCATGACGATCACGGTCCCGACGGACCCGATACTGGCTACGCCGGTCGAAGCCCTCCCGCGCACCGGAGTGTTCGAACCCAAGTGGTCGACGCGTCGGAAGGGAGAGGCGAACTGGCCCTATATCTCCCCTTTGAGCACCGGGCGGAAAAAACTTTTCAAGATCTTTTGTGGGTGGTCAAAGAGGGGCGTAAAGGACTGCGTTAACGGGCCGGGGACGGTCGCCGGGACTCGTCGACGACGGTGCGGCGCCGTCGACAACGGCCCGTTGATGACGACAGGCGCCAACGCCGGCGACGCGGTGCCGCCATCACGCCGCCCCGACACCGACGACGATCGCCGGTACCGCCGCCGGTCGCCGCCGGTACCGGCGCCGGTACAGCCGGCAACAGGCATGTATTCGGAGTCCGCGGTATTCGCCGCTGTGCGCGGTGAGGCCAGAGGGCGTAGCCGACGATCGATGTCGCGGGGTGTGCCCGGTGAACCGTACGTCGTCGCCTTTGTTTCACCCGAACGGGCGGCACGGAGCCGGTAGTCTCGGTCTCCGTTGCCGAGGGATCCGGGCGGTGTGCGTGGAGCGGGTCGCGGTCGTGTTCGTTCACGGGTTGTTCTCGTCGGCCCGCACGTGGGGCGCGTTCCGCAGCCTGATCGAGGCCGATCCGGACCTCGCCGGGATCGACCCGTTCGATTTCGAGTACCCGTCGCCGAGGCTTCGTTACAGCCCACTGAAACGCATCCCCGACTTCGACACGCTGGCGGACGGCCTGGGCACCTTCCTCGGCACGCTCCACCATTCCCGCGTGATCCTCGTGTCGCACAGCCAGGGCGGGCTGATCGTCCAACGACACCTCGCCCGGACGGTCATGCACGCGCGGGGCGAAGATCTCGCGCGGATCGCACGCGTGGTGATGTTCGCCTGCCCCAACTCCGGTTCCCAGCTCTTCCAGACCCTGCGACGAGTCACCGCACGGGGGTTCCTGGCGCACCCGCAGGAGCGGGCACTGCGCCCGCTGGACGACGCCGTCCACGAGGCCCAACGCGTGGTCCTCAACCGGGTGGTCCACGCCGACTCGGTCGCCTCCGACCAGTGCCCGGTGAAGATGTGCGCCTACGCGGGCGACCAGGACAACGTGGTCACACCGGCGTCCGCCCGCGGCGTGTTCCCCGACACCGGCGTCCTGCCGGGCGACCACTTCTCGATCATTCGACCGGACTCCGCCGACCACCTCGCCTATCGCGTGCTGAAGGCGAACATCGTGGCCGCCGTGGGAACCCCGACCCCCGCAGGGATCGTCGATTCGCAAGTCCGCGACTACGTCTACGTATCCGCACGCAAGGTCGGCCGCATCGCGCGAACCCTGGGCCCGGCCGTTCGGGCCCGAGTGGAGGGCACCTCCGATGCGGACGAGGGTCCGTTCCCCTGGTGGAAGACTGCGGCCGGCGCGGGCGAGCGGGCTGAGGACGTGATCGGGCTCGTGTCCGAGGTCGAGAACGCGCTGAATCGAGAGCACGGCGTGAAGGATGTCGACGACGACGCACTGCGGGCCGGCCATTGGTTCCGGCTTCGCGGCGTTCCCATGGTCTTCTGCCTCCCGGAGTCGGGTGTCGACGGCGTGATCTTCGTCGGCGAGACATTCGGAATTCGATTCGCGCTCGGTGGCTCCGCCGAATACCTGCTCGATCGGCCGACACGACACCCCGTCCCCGACTACCGGCGAGAGGCCGCTTCCAGCCTGATGGGGACGCGAGCCATGCTGCGAAAGATCGTGGATCTGGAGCGGCAGGGAACCGTGGAACCCGAGGAACATGTCGAGTTCCTGACGGAGGACGACTACAGAACAAGAATCCTGAGCTCCGAGTACGAGTGGTTGACACGCACGCTCCAGTCCGGTTGGCAGCCGATGACCACGCTCGCACGTTGCCTGCATGTGGACACCACGTCGGGCGGCGCGCGCACCGTACTGGCGACACCGCTGTACGTGGCCTTCTCCGTACCCGAGTGAAGCGTGCTCGATGATCGTGGACGCCGGCTCCTCACCGCGTAATCGCCAAATGCCGGACGCACCGGACGCCGGGGCGCCACGATTCGACGCCCGCGCCGACCACACTCCTGCGGACGCGGACGTGATCGGCCGGTTTTCGGTTCGTAGGAGGCGGTGGTGCCAGCGCGTCCTACGGCTCCAGGTCCGTCGGATCCAGGTCGGCTCGGATGCGCAGAATACGTGGTCGGTGGCGGTACCGACCCCATTCGAGGTCGTGGTCGACCTCGATCTCGACCACGACGTCGGCACGCACCGGTGTGTAGACGACGGGCTCGGAGCCTGGCAACCCGCCGACCGTTCCCGGCAGTCGCACCCGGGTCGCACCCTCGACGGGCCGCAACAGCGGTGCGAGTTCACGCCGCAGGGCGGCCCCGGCCGGCAGACTCACCCCCACCGCGCGTACCCGCCCCCGGCGATCCGGCCGGCCCAGGACCAGGGCCTGTGTGGCGGGCGTTCGCCCGGTCACTCCGATGACGATCGCCTCGGTCGTGTGGGAGGCGCGGTATTTGAGCCACCCGGACGCCGTGCGGCCAGCGCGGTAGGGGCTGTCGAGCGGCTTGGAGACGCATCCTTCGATTCCTCCGCCGAACGCGCCGACCCAGGCGAGCGCTTCGGTCGGGTCGGTGGTCATGGGCACCGGCTGGATCAGCGCGGGAGCGTTCTGCAGGAGGTCGAGCAGCCGCTCACGTCGTTCGCGATACGGGCGCCGGCGAAGGTCGTGGTCGCCGACCGAGAGAACGTCGAAGGCGACCAGGACGACCCGGAAGTCCGCTCCGGACCGGGGACCCCTTCCGCTGCGCGACTGCAATCGGCCGAACGCGACGGTCCCGTCCTCCAGCAGCGCGACGAGTTCGCCGTCGAGCACCGCGGTATCGAGCAACCGTACCTCGTCCGCAATGTCCGCAAACGCGTGGGTGAGATCGGAGCCGTGTCTGCTGAACACACGTGGGTTCACGCCGGTTCGCACGATCGACCTCCACCCGTCCAATTTTGCCTCGTGCGCCCATCCGGGCCCCGTGGGGACGCGGTCGACACGAGTGGCGAGGGCGACGTCGACGGTAAGCTCGACTGCGGGCATCCCCGCCCGTACCCCGACTGCGACCGTGTCATCCGAGGGTCGAGTACCGGGCACGCCCGCACCTGCCGGTCAGGGGGCGAGCAGCGTAACCGCGCCCTACGGGACATGCGGGACATCGCACACGCCTACGGCCTGCCCCCGGATCCGAGGGGCGTTGGCGACAGGACGGTGCCGGTGGGGGCACGCCCGAAAGCCAAGGCGGGCCACACACAGAAGTCGGGGAACCCTCTCTTCGATCGGGACGGCGTCGTCCCACCTCGGCGACTGAGGTGCCCCGCGTTTTCCGGACGCCTTGTTCGCTGTCGTTTATGCGGCGAGTCCGAGCTCGTGGTGGTTTTGCAGGGCTTCGAGTGGTGTGCGATAGCCCAGGGCGGAGTGGAGTCGTCGGCGATTGTAGAAGCCCTCGATG
>NZ_JBEXUX010000130.1:0-11285 GCF_040629175.1 Embleya sp. NPDC005971
CAATCTCACCAAACGCATAACGGACGAAGCCACACCTACCTGGCGAGGCACCTACTAGAACATAAGGCGCAACTCGCCCACATTAAACGCCCACTCAAAGCAGCCGGGACGGAGCACCCGGACCGGGTTCCGACCCGAACGGCACCGTCGACTCAACGAGTTCCGCACCCGGGCCGAATCCCACGGCGGCGCAGCGGCGGGCGAGGTCGATCGAGCGGCCGCCTGCGGCGGCCTGTCGTGCTCGATCGTCGGATCGCGCACATGTACCGGGGTGGGGCGGGGTTGCGGGCGGCTGCCTGCCATGCTCGGGTACCGCCCGGACTCCCGGCTCACCGCCTCCAGCAGCAGCGTGGCGTAGATCCGTGCCTCGGGCCGCGACAGCCGCGCCCGCGCTCGTTCACCGCGGCGCAATGGCGGCCGGTGCTGTTGTTCGCCGTGATGAACCTGTCCCTGTACGCGGCCATCGACCGCATCGGGCTCGGGCTGGCCGTCACGTTGGAGTTCCTCGGTCCGCTGACGGTCGCGCTGGCCGGTTTTCGACGCCGCATCGATGCCCTGTGCGCGCCGGCCGCCGCCGCAGCGGTGGTCGTGCTCGCCCGCCCTTCTCCTTCCACCGACTACCCGGGCGTCGGCCTGGCGCTGCCGGCCGCGGCGTGCTGGGGCTGCTACATCATGCTCAACCGCGCCGTCGGCCGAAGCCTGCCGGGCCTGGAGGGCCCGGCCGCCGCAGCGGCCGTCTCCGGCGCGCTCTACGTTCCGGTCGGAGCTCTGGTGCTCTGGCAGCATCCCCCCACCCCGGCCGCCCTCGCCGGCGCGCCGGCCGCCGGAGTACTGTCCTCGGCGGTGCCGTTCCTCGCCGACCTGCTCTCGCTCCGACGTGTCCCGGCGCACTTCTTCGGCGTGTTCATGAGCGTCAACCCGGTCTTCGCGGCCCTGGTGGGTCTCGTAGTGCTCCAGCAGCACCTCGATGCGATCGCGTGGGCGGCCATCTGGGTGATCGTCGGCGCCAACGCCGTAGCCGTTGCAACAGCCTCTTCTGCCCCCACCAGGGGCATGGTTGGGATACGCCGGAACCGCACCATGGAATGACCCGCTGGCTCGGACACGCGCCCGGGCACCAAGCGGTCCTGCTCAGGCAATGGACCGATGGTGAACACCGTACTCATCCGGTCGGCAGGGCCGTCCGCTTTCGACGGTGCCGATTCCTCGTCATCCCCGTCGAGGGGTCGACATCGACCCACTCGCTTCCGTCCGAGCCCTCCTGTCTCGGCCCCGCCGGTCCGACCGCGACGAACGGCCGCCGGGTCGACGCGGGAACGAGGCCGCCGCAACGTGGCGATCGCAACGCCGACCGCGCGACTTGATCGCCCCGGCGCACGCGGGACTGCGTGCGTGGCCGCCGTTCGGTCACCGGGGAGCGTCTGGAGGTGCGGTTGCGCGACGGGACGCTCGCCGGCCGCTCGATGTAATACGTCGAGGAGGGCATGTTCCGGGCCCTGGCCCTCGATCTGTTCCCGCAAGCGGCCGGCTGCGGGGCGCTGTACACAATCCACGGCCCGATCACCGACGAGATCACGGCCCTGACCGCGAACGCTCGCGGAGCGTGCGGCGACGTCGTTCGGCTCCCAGGTGGTGGTAGAAGTCGCGAGCACGAGCACGATCCGTCCCCCGCCTGCGGCGGCCAGGTCCCGTCCCGCCGTCTGGGCCAGGGCGAACACCGCGGACAGCCGCCGCTCGACGGCGGCCCACCAGGTCGTCGGGTCGGTGTCCGCGAAGTCTGCGGCCGACCCCGGCTCGGTAGTACCGATCACGAACAGGTCGGGCACCGGCCTGTCCGCGTCGGTGGAGGGCGACGTCACCCGTCGGCCTCCCGCTTCCAGCACCTGTGTCGCGGCCCGGCCGATCTCGGTGGGCAGGGCGACGAGTACGGCGTGGTTCGAGATCGACTGCGTCAGATCACCGTTCCTGCGTTGGGGGACACGACTGCCCGGTGAGAGCGCCGCGGCCGGACAGCAGGAAGGCCGCGGTGACGGCGATTTCCTCGGGCCGGACCAGCGCGCCGGTGGGCAGCGTGGCCAGGTACGCCGGGTCGCGCCAGATGGTGCCGGGGCCAGCATCGCGGTGTCGGTGGGGCCCGGGGCAACCACGTTCACCAGCACCCCGGTCGAGGCCAGTTCGGCGGCCGGCGCCCGGGTCAGTCCCAGGAGGCCCCCTTGGCGGTCACGTAGTGGGCGGCGTCCTCGCCACCGGTGATCGCCAGTTCGGAGGCCACCGCGACGATCGCGCCGCCGCCTCGGTCCACCATGGTCGGCAGGGTGGCGCGGGTGAGGTTGTGCAGGCCGCCGAGGTGCACGCCGAGCATCCGCCGGAAGGTCGCGGGCGAGATCTCGGCGAGCGGGATCTCCTCGACGTAGCCCGCAGCGCTCAACACGACGGTGGGGGCCCCGAGTTCGGTGGTGACACGGGCCACGAAGCTCGCGACGGCCGCCGGATCGGTGACGTCCACCACCGCGTCGAGGTCCGCCTCGCCGCCGGCCCGCAGGTCGCATCCCGCCACCAGGCGGCCTTGTTCCCGCAGTTCGCGGACACAGGCCAGGCCGATCCCGGCCGCCGCGCCGCTGACCACGACCACTTCGGCCGGCCCGCCGCCGGTACCCGTGATCATCGCCCTACTCCCTCGGCCACGCCGAACTCGGCCTCCACCACGGCGGCGATCGCGTCGGCGGCCCCCTCGAAGATCGCCTCGCCGATCGCGGCCGAGCTGCCGTGCGCGGTGCGCAGCACGCCGGAGGAATCGACCAGGCCCGGCCGTTCCGGCAGCACCGTGTAAGGCGGCGGAGTGGTCGCGACCGTCAGCGGGCTGATCGCGTCGGCGTGTACCCGCCCCGGATCCAGGTGCATCATCAGCGACGTCTCGACGATCCCGGCGTGTTCGGCCTCCCAGCCGGGGACGTCGCCTGCGAAGATCCGGTCGGGCGCGTCGGCACCGATCACCTCCCACCAGTTCACCATCAACACCCGCGCGTCGGTTCCGCGTTCGAGGGCGAGGTCGACTCCCTCGACGGCCGGCGCGGTGTTTTCGAAGTGGCCGTTGACCAGCACGATGCGTCGGTGTCCGTGCCAAGCGTAGGCGACCACCAGGTCGCTTACGATCGCGCTGTGCGTGGCGGCGCTCAGCGAGACCGTGCCGGGGAACCGTTCACCGCCGCCGCTGATCGGCCGCGATCGTGATCCGTAGTCGTACCCGGGGGCGACCAGACCGCCGGTGCGGGCCCAGACAGCGGCGGCGAAGCGCTCGGCGATGTGCGTGTCGGTGTCCACCGGCAGGTGCGGACCGTGTTGCTCGATCGAGCCTCGCGCCGACGGCGGTACAACACTCGGTGACCGCGGTGGTGGCCGTGCTGTTGTCCCTGCCGACCAGCCCGCGGCACGCCCTCGACGGCGACAGCCGCAGCTCGGCCGCGCTGGTGCGGCTGATGCTCGGCGGGTCGCCGCGGGATGTGGCGTCGCTGCTGTTGCCCTCGACACCGGGTGCCGGTTGGGTCGTGGTCCGCGGTCGGCTCGATCGCCGGCAACCGGGCCCGGGAGCGGGTCCGGGCGAGGATCCGGTGCAACTGGCCGCGTTGGGTACCGCGTTGGCCACGTCGTATCTGGATCTGCGCGGGCGCGACGTGTACGCGCTCGTGCCCGTTACGCCCGGCTCGCCGACGGCGGATCCGGCGGCGGCGAATCGGCTCGGGTGGACGCTCGGTTTCAGCGCACCGTCCGCCACGGCCGACCTCGCGGTGGCAGCCAATCAGGCCGAGCGCGCATTGCGGCACGCGCTCGCGGCTGGGGTGCCGTCCCGGCGGCAGCAGGACCGGGATCGGAGCGTGCACTCGCTCGTCCCGGCGGCGGACTCGACCGCCCTGGCGCGCGCCCGATTCGCGGCGCTGATCGATGCCCCCTCGCCCGGCTACGACGTAATGCTCGAAACCCTGCGCACGTGGCTCGCGCACCACGGCAGTTGGGACCGCGCCGCAACCGCGCTCGGTCTGCACCGCAACACCGTGCGCCAACGCGTCGCGAGGATCGGCGATCTGCTGGACCTGGACCTGCACGACCCGGACGTTCGAATGGAACTGTGGTTCGCCCTCCACTGGCTACCGAAGGAACGACCGAGCACCGAGCAGGCGCCGCCCGCGGCGGGTTCGGACAGTCGGCAACGGAACATACATCCCTGATCGACGGGTGAACAGGCGCGGCTGTCCGAACGCTCTCGAACCCGACTCCGTCAACCGCTCGCCGGCGAGTCCGCCGAACCGGCCGAAGAACGATCATCGGCTCGCCCGCCGCGCGTGCTTCTCCACTCTCGGCTCAGCAGCGCCACGTCGCCGGGTCGGATCGACGACACGTCCGATCCGACCCGGACCGCGAGGTGGGTGGCCACCCGATCGACGGCCTGTTTCTCGAATCGCCACCGACTCGGACCTCGTACTACAGGATCGGGCACGATGCCACGGTGGATGCCGGCCCGCTTCTTGGGAACTGCATCCGTCCGACCTCGCTCGGCGGCTCCGCCTGGAACCACGCCACGGATCTGTCGGTGCGGAAATCACCGTCCCGCGCACCCTGCTCGTGTTCCCGACGTCGGCGCGCGCCCGAAAAGCGGAGGCGCACCCGATGACGGGACCGACCGTCGACGGAGCGGTTGTCCCCTTCCCGTTCCTTATGCCAGGTAGGGGCGAAGGTGTCGTTCCAGGACGGGCTTCGGGGCCGCGCCCGTCCACGCCTTGACAGGGGCGCCGTCGACGTAGACCACGAAGGCCGGTATGGAGGAGATCCCGTGCTGCTCCGACAGTGCCGGCTCCTCGTCGACGTTGATCTTTACGACGTCCAGGGCGCCCGCTTGTGTGGCGGCCAACTCCTCGACGACGGGAGTGATCCTGATACACGGCCCGCACCACGGGGCCCAGAACTGCACCAGGACGGGCCGCTCCGCCTGGAGTACGCGGACGGGAAAGGTCCGTTCGGTGACACTGTCGACGGAGCCGTGGGGCCTCGCTGCCATGATGACGTTCTCCTTGCGGCGTGTGGTTCGTGTCTTGTGTGTGTGAGGGCCGATGGGCCCGGGCGATGTGGCGGGAGACGAGCGGGAGCTCAGTCGCGGATGGCGACCTGGGGTATCGACCGCGGGGTGCTGTGACGCGTGCGGGCCGAGGTGGAGGTGCGGTGGTTGTCCACGGCCCGCTCGACGTCCTCGGCGGCGAGGTCGTGGTCGAGGGCGAACGCGGCCGCGGCGCCCTGTCCTGCGGCGATGATCACGAGCGCCTTCGTGTCGGTCACGTTGCCGACCGCCCACACCCCGGACACGCTGGTGCGGCCCGCATCGTCGGTGCTCACCCAGTCGTTCGGGTCGCGCTCGCAGCCCAGGCCGGTGAGCAGGGTGTCGCGGGGCACCATCTCCGGAACGACGAAGACCGCGCCGCGGGGGAAGACATGGCCCCCGGCCAGTTCGACACCGCGCACCTGGTCGGCTTCCACCACCACCCGCTTGACCGTGCCGTCGGCGACGACGATGTCGCGCGCGGCCAGCTGTTCGCGCTCCCCCGCGTCGAGATCGAGGGTGTGGGCGAAGAAGACGACATCGGAGGACCACTGCCGCAACAGCAGGGCGTGCCGCACCGCCCCCGGGTGCGTGCCGAGCACCGCGATCGGCCGGTCGCGTACCTCGTACGCGTGGCAGTAGGGACAGAACAAGACGTCCCTGCCCCACCGCTCCCGCACACCGGGGATCGCCGGAAGCTCGTCCCGCAGTCCGGTGGCCACCACCACCCGCCGAGCCTTGAGCACCGCGCCGCCGTCCAACCGAACGAGGAAACCGGGGTCGATCTGGTCCACCCGGCACTCGAACAGGTCCACCCCGTACCCGGCGACCTCGGCCCGACCCACCGCCAGCAGATCCGCCGGGGACATCCCGTCCCGCGACAGGAAACCGTGCACGTGCGCCGCACGGGCGTTGCGCGGCGCACCCGCGTCGACCACCGCCACCCGGCGGCGCGCCCGACCCAGCACCAGAGCGGCGCTCAGCCCCGCCGCACCCGCGCCCACGATCACCACGTCGTACCCGTCGGCGTCGGGAGCGTTTCGTACATCGTTCGTCGTGTCACTCACGGCGATCACCTCCGCCACGAGCGTGCCTCCCCGATCGCACCAACGGCAAAGTTCTTTGCGGTTCTCGCAACAACCGACGTCGCCGACCCCTCCGAATGAACCGCGACAACTCGGGCGAGCAGCGGCCGCACCCGCCGTTGCCTCGCACTGGGCGATCCACGAGAGCAACTTCGAAGGCTCGCGCGGCGTCGGCCGGATTCCGGCCTGTCGGCCCCTGTCTTGCCGTACCAGCGAACTTCGTTGCGTGTCAGGAGGGTCGGATCGAATTCGCGACGTAGGCTTCCCCTCTGGCCACCGTGCCGGCACAGGTCGGCCGCCGGACGAACTCGTGGGGTCTCTCGGTTCGGCAAGCCCCGGGTTTGCAGCAGGCCTCGTATACACCACGCCAGGCTCAGATTTCCCTGACCGACCGCCCGAGCGCCCTGACGGAGTAGAGGTCGGTCATCCCGGCGTCACGGAACCCGCCCGAGCGGTGTTAACGAGAATTGGGTGTGGAGGGACGTCCCGTCCGGCGGGGACGGCTCGTCCTGGGCAACCGCAAGCGGGTTCCGGAGCCGGGCGGGGCCGTCGAGTCCGACACCTCGCCTCCCAACGTTTCGGCGCCATCGGCGACTCGACCGTGAAGCTCAACCCCTTCGGCGGCCAAGCGAGCGCGCCGATCCAAGGGCGGATGGGATAGCAGACCAGGTTCGCGATGGTCGAACTCCGGTCGGGACGGAACGCCGGTGTCATTCGACGGCGCGACCCAGCAGGCCGCGGCACCGGCGAATCTCCTGCGGCTGGCACGGCGTCGAAGTCGTCACTCGCACGTCTCCCTATCCATGCTTTGCGATTTTCGCAAAGAACTTTGTCGAAATCGCCGTCGTGGGAACAGCCTGGCGTCGGAGGTGGTCACGATGACCCAGGGACCCCGGCTCAACGGCCATGAGCGGTATGACGTGGTGGTCGGCGGAGGCCCGGCAGGCTTCAGTGCGGCGCTCCTGCTCGGACGCGCCCGCAGGTCCGTCCTGTTGATCGACGACGGCCGCCCTCGCAACCCATCGGCGATGCACATGCACGGCTTCCCTTCCTGTGACGGCGTCCCACCCGGTGACCTGCTGGAGGCGGAACGTCGCGAGATGGCCGACTACGGGGGCCGGGTGCAGCAGGGGCAGGTGTTGTCCGCTGTGCGGGACGGCGACGGCTTTCGTATCGAACGCGACTCCGGTCGCGCCGTGCGAGCCCGGCGGCTGCCGGCCGTGACCGGAGTCGGCGACGACCTGCCCGAGATACCCGGCTTGGCCTTGCGCTGGGGGCGCGATGTGGTGCATTGCCCGTACTGCCATGGATGGGAACTCCGCGACCAGCCGATCGGCGTCCTAGCCACCGGCCGGTCCGGAGTGCACCAAGCCCTGCTGTTCCGCCAGTGGACCGACCGACTGACGTTGCTGCTGCACACCGCACCCCACCCGACAGCCGACGAGGCCGAACAGTTGGCGGCCCGCAGGATCACGGTGGTCGACAGTGAGGTGACCGGACTCGATATCGTCGCGGACCGACTTGCCGGTGTCCGCCTGCGGTCCGGCGAACTCATCCCGTTGCAAGCGCTGGCCATCACGCCCCGGCCGGTCCCACAGGAAGATTTCCTGACCGGACTCGGCATCGGGCCCACACCGCACCCGGGCCTCGGCGCCTACATCGCCGCCGACCCGACCGGTCTCACTCCCGTTCCGGGTGTGTGGGTCGCAGGCAACCTTGCCGACCCCAACGCGAACCTCCTCGCGTCGGCCGTCTCCGGCTCGGCCGCAGCCGAAGCGATCAATGCCGACCTCATCGCCGAGGACACCCGCCACGCGGTGCGTGCCCACAGCGATCCCTTCTCCCCCGCGTCCGAGAGGCCCGCCTCTGCGAACAGGTCCTGGGCGACCGGCGACACGGCCTGTGACCTCTGCAGGAACCCCGGACGAAAACACGGAAACAACCGCCGGTCAGCGAACGACCGGAAGCCTTGGAGCCGGTCGTCCGGCCACTTTCATCTACTTCGGGCCCAACGGCTTCCTCATGGGACTGTGGATCGTGCACATCCCGTCCGTCGAGCACAGGGCCGGAGTCAACCACGCCGTGCTCGGCTGGTTCTGCTGATGCGGGCGCAGGAGCCTTCGCAGGCTGCACCTGGCCGGTCCCCTGACCGACCGCTTCGGCGCACGTACGCTCGTGCCGATCAGCGCGGCACTGCTCAGTGCCTCCGTGATCCTGCCCGGGCCGGCCACCGACGCCTGGACCCTGGGCGCGTCGCTGCTGCTGTTCGGCTGCAGCAACGGCGCCATGGACGTCGGCATGAACGTGCACGCCATTCAGGTGGAACGGGCGTACGAACGGCCGGTCATGTCCGCGTTCCACGCAACCTTCTCCGTCGGCGGGGTCCTGGCCGCTCTCCTCGGCGCGCTGACGCTCGGTCTCGGCCTGGGGCTGGCGGGCACGCTCGGAACGGTGGCCCTGTTCGGAGTCGTCATGGCGGTCGCGGCCACTCCCCTGCTGCTTCGTCCGCAGCCGGCAGCCACCCACGAGGTGGAGAGCACCTCCGGACGCCCGCCCCGCCGCATCCGGGTCCTGGCCGCGCTCGCGCTGATGCTCATGCTCTGCGAGGGCGTGGCGAACGACTGGAGTGCATTGCACCTGCGGGACATCCTCGACGCCTCCCCGGCGAGCGCGGTCTTCGCCTACGGCGCCTTCGCCACCGCGATGACCGTCGGGCGGTTCCTCGCGGACGGCGTGTCCGCGCGGTTCGGCGCGATGGCGATCCTGCGCTACGGCGCAGCGTTGGCCGGGCTCGGGCCGGCTACGGCAGCTCTGTCGCCGTGGATTCCGCTGCCGCTGGTCGGCTGGACGGTCGCGGTTATTGGCCTGTCCGGCTGTGTGCCGCAGTTGTTCAGTGCAGCGGGGCACACCGACCGGGCCGCCGCGGGGGCGCCCGAGTCGCCGGGATCGGCTATCTCGGGGTATTGGCCGGTCCCACTGTCATCGGGCCGATGACGCACGTGATGCCGTTGAGCATCGCGTTGCTGCTGCCGGTGGCGTTCTGTGTGTGATCGCCTCGTGTACGGCGGGGGTGTTGCGGGAGGCGAGGGTGCAACCTGCGGCGGACCGGTAGGCGGTGGGCTTCGGGCCCGGGATCGCCCCATCACGCGTCGCCTCCGCCCCCGGCACCCCGGCGTTTGCGGTATCGGCAACATTTCTTGCCCTCCTCGGCGGTGAATGGATTGAATGCGACGCATGGACGAGCCCTCCCCTATCGTCATCACGCTGGCACAGGTCGGCCTGCGGCTGCGTCGCATCAGAACCCAACGTGGCCTGACCCTGTCCGCACTGGCCGAGGCAACGGGGATCTCGATCAGCACCCTGTCCAGGCTCGAATCCGACCGACGACGCGCGAGCCTGGAGGTTCTGTTGCCGATCGCGCAGGCCTACGGGTTGCCGCTGGACGAACTCGTCGGGCCCGTGGGGTCGGGCAAGTCCCGGATCCACACCAGGCCTCGTGTGCACCACGGCAGGGCCCATTTTTCACTGACCGACCGCCCGAGCCCCCTGAAGGCGTGGAAGTTGGTCATCCCGGCTTCCCAGAATCGGCCCGAGCCGTGCACGCACGAGGGGCACGTGTGGTTGTACGTCCTGTCGGGACGGGTCCGGCTCGTCCTGGGCGGCCGCGAGCTGGTCCTGGAGCCGGGCGAGGCCGTCGAGTTCGACACCGGCTTGCCTCACTGGTTCGGTCCCTTCGGTGGCTCGGCCGTGGAGGTCCTCGGCCTCTTGGGTGGCCAGGGCGAGCGCATACACGTCCGCACCGGGCCCCTGTCCCGTTGAACAGCGCGCTCGCCGGACGAGCGCGGGCCACTTCCCTGTCGACATGGCTTCCGTCCGCCGACACTCCGGAAGCGGGGGGTCGTCGGTATGGCCCAACCACTGCGGACGGATCGCGCGTCCGGTGTTGAAGTATCGGCCGGACGGGAAACCTGCCCGCCGCGTCACACTGTCCTTGTCGGTCGGCATGTCTGCCGCGGACCGTGAGACTGCCACGGCCAATCCGCAGACGGGCGTCCAGCGTGGTCGCATCGTGGCCGGCCTTGCGTAGCTCGTGTGCGGCGGTCGGCCCGGCCACTCAGACGCCCGCCACCGCGAGTTCCGCCGCGCTGCGGCTGGTGAGCGTGAAGTCAGACTCGTGCGGCGCACGGAAGGGCGCAGTGGCCGCGCCCGCGGGAGTCGGTCGTGAAGGGCGTCCTTGGCCGTGTATCGAATGTGGGTCTGAGGGCTGTGGATGATCACGGTTCATGGGGGCGGAAGATCTCACGGAAGAGCAGTGGACGGTGCTGGAGCCGGTGTTGCCGAAGGGTGCCAAGACGGGGTGGCCACCCGTCTGGTCCCGGCGTCGGCTAATCGACGGCATACGGTTCCGGATCCGGACTGCTGTTCCGTGGCGGGACGTGCCCGTCGAGCACGAACCGTGGGGCCGGGCCTACGACCTGTTCCGCCGGTGGCAGCGGAACGGTACCTGGCACCGGATCCTGACCCGGCTCCAGTCCATGGCCGATGCGGAGGGGGCGATCGTGTGGGACCTGAGCATCGACTCCACGGTCTGTCGCGCTCATCAGCATGCGGCTGGGGCCCGCAAGCAGGGCGACCTGCAGAAGGAGCCGCCGGGCGGCGTGGTCATCGAGCGTCGTGATCACGGGCTGGGACACTCGCGCGGCGGGTTCACCACAAAGCTGCATCTGGCCGTCGAGCAAGGTCGGAAGCCCTTGTCGATCGTGGTGACGGCAGAACTGCGTGGAGACTCGCCGCAGTTCGAAACCGTGCTGGCAGGGGTTCGCGTGCCCCGCCTGGGGCCAGGCCGGCCACGTGTCCGTCCCGATCGCGTGAGGGCGGACGAGGCGTACGCCTCCCGCAAAACCCGGGCCTACTTGCGCCGCTGCAGGATCCGCCGCACCATCCCAGACAAGGCCGACCAGGCGCGCAACCGCCGGAAGCTCGGCTCTCGCGGCGGCCGACCGCCGCGCTTTGATCCGGTCGACTAGGACACGTCCGGTCGATCATGTGACTATCTCGCGGTCGAGTCGTTGGTCCGGGAATGGGGCGGGGTGATCTGACGGATGCGGAGTGGG
>NZ_JBEXUX010000131.1:0-10988 GCF_040629175.1 Embleya sp. NPDC005971
GTCGAACGCGACTTCACCGAGATTCGGGCCGATCTCGAAGCCGTGATCATCGACGAGATCAGGGCGCCTCGGATCCGACCCGGCCGGTACGGTCAGTGCACCGACAATCCGCCGTCGACGAAGATCGATTGGCCGGTCACGTACGCCGATCCGGCGCCCGCCAGGAAGACCGCCGCGGCCTCGAAGTCCTCGGCCAGACCGTTGCGTCCGACCATGGTGCGTGCGGCCAGCGAGGCGACCTTCTCCGGATCGGCGGACAGTCGCGCGTTGAGCGGGGTCAGCACGAACCCGGGCACGAGCGTGTTGGCGGTCACCCCGTGCGGCGACCACGCCTCGGCCTGGGAGCGGGCCAGCGACTCCAGCCCGCCCTTGGACACGCCGTAGGCGCCGCTCTGCACGAACGCGCGATGCGCCTGCTGCGACGAGACGTGGATGATCCGCCCGTAGCCGCGCTCGGCCATGCCGGGCCCGAAGCGCTGCCCCAGCAGGAAGGGCGCCTCCAGGTTCACCGCCATCGTGGTGTCCCAGACGTCGTCCCCGAGTTCGCTCATCGGCGGGCGCAGGTTGATCCCCGCCGAGTTGACCAGGATGTCCGGCTCGCCGAACACCTCGGCCGCCGCCTCGGCCGCGGCACGCACCCCGGCACGGCTGCCCAGGTCACCGCTCACCCAGGCCGCCTTGGCCCCCTGGGCGGTCAACTCCTCGACACTGGCGATCAGTTCGGCCTCGCGTCGGGCCACGACCACCACGCTCGCCCCCGCGCGGGCCAGGGCTCCGGCGATGGCACGGCCGATACCGGAGCTTCCGCCGGTCACCACGGCGACCCGGCCCTCCAGCGAGAACAGTTCCGAGAGGTATGCCTGCGAGCTCATGACTTCAGCCTAGTACCGGAAGCGATCCTGCCGCCCGAGCCGGGTTCACGGCCGATCCCCCGCGCCGACCGCCCCCGCGCCCGCCGGTGCGTCCGCACCCGCCGACACAGCCGCGTCCGCGCGCCCGCGCCCGGCCGGGAAGCCGTGGGCCCGGGCCGCGAGGACCACCGCGAGGACCGGAACCAGCAGGACCAGCACGCTCCACGGGAAGGAACCGGCACCGATCAGGTCCAGCAGGAGCGCACCGACCACACCGCCGCCGGCCATCGCCGCGTTCCACAGCGTGACGAGCATCGCCTGTGCCGCGTCCGCCTCGTCCCCGCCCGCGTCGCCGACGGCGGTCTGCAGCAGGGTGGGCGCGCCGCCCCAGCCCAGTCCCCACAACACGACCGCGACGTAGACCGGGACGTGACTGTCCGAGAAGGCCGCGAGGATCGTGGCCGCCGCGGCGAACAGCAGCGTGGCCGCGATGGTCAACTCGCGCAACCGCCGGTGGATCGCGACGCCCACGACCCAGATGCTCAGCAGCGAGGCGCCACCGAAGACCAGCAGCACCACGTCGGTGGAGCCGCCCATGTCCAGCCGGTCCAGGTAGGTGGCGATGTAGGTGTAGAGGATGGTGTGGGCCAGCACGAACACCAGGGTGACGAACAGGACCGGCGCCACCCCCGGGATGGCCAGAGTGTGCAGCAGCGGGGTTCGCCCGCCCGGGCGTTGCCCGGGGTGGTCCGGCACGATCGCGACGATCCAGGCGATCAGCACCAGCGCGAGCCCGGTCATCACCGCGAACGAGATCCGCCAGCCGAACTCGTCGCCGAGGAAGGTCCCGGCGGGTACGCCGAGCGACAGCGCGATCGGGATGCCCGCCATCACGATCGCGATCGCCTTGCCCTGGAGGTGGGCGGGCGCCATCCGGCGGGCGTAGCCGGCCAGCAGCGCCCAGGCCACACCCGCGGCCACGCCGGCGACGAAGCGGGCCACCATGGTCAGCGGGTAGTTGCCGGAGACGGCGGTGACCGTGTTGGCCGCCGCGAAGCCGGCCATCGCGGTCAACAGGAGGCGTTTGCGGCGCCAACCGGCGGTCGCCGCCGACAGGGGAATCGCGGTGAGCGCGGTACCGATCGCGTAGATCGTCACCGACTGCCCCATCGCGGACTCGCCGACCCCCAGGTCGGAGCTCATCGCGGGCAGCACTCCCGCCGGCAGGGTCTCGGTCAGGCTGGTCACGAAGACCGCCGTGGCCAACGCCAACAGCGCTGCCAGCGGCAGTTTTCGGTCGTCGATCGGGGTGTGGGCAGGTGCCGAGGTCGGGGTGTGGGCGGGTGCCGAGGTCGGGCTTTGCTTCGTCATGCTGCGTATGCTCGAACCATCACATTGATGTGAGGGTCAAGCGACGAGACATGAGGTGGGTCACATGCGCATCGGCGAGTTGTCCGAACGCACCGGAACGCCACGCCGGTTGTTGCGCTACTACGAGGAGCAGAGCCTGATCGTCGCAAGCCGCTCCCCCAATGGCTATCGCGACTACGACGAGTTCTGTGTCGACCGGGTCCTGCAGATCCGGGGCCTGCTCGACGCCGGACTGCCGACCCGGATCATCAAACAGATCCTGCCCTGCCTCGACAAGCCGCGCATCATCCATTTCCCGGACGCGACACCGGAGATGATCGCGACGCTGGAGCACGAACGTGACCGGATGACCGAACGCGTGGACTGCCTGATCCGCAACCGGGACGCGATCGCCGAGTATCTGGACGCGGTACGCGGCGGCATTCCCCCAACCGCCGACCACACCCTCGCCTCGACCGGCGCGAACTGACCCGACCGGGCCGCCGGGTGCACACCGGTTCACCCGGGGCAAATCGGTGGCATCGCGACCCGACACAGGTCCAGGATGCGGGGCATGACGCATACCCTTTTGGCGTTCCTGGGCGCCTGCACGCTCATCGCGGCGAGTCCCGGGCCGAGCTCGGTCCTGATCATCCGACATTCGCTGCAGAGCCGGCGCGCCGGCTTCCTGGCGGTGCTCGGCAACGAAACCGGGGTCTTCATCTGGGGACTCGCCGCGGCCTTCGGGCTGACCGGCCTGCTGGCCGCCTCCCAACTCGCCTACGACATCATGCGCATCGTCGGCGCCGTCGTGCTGATCGGCTTCGGCGTCCAGGCCATCCGCGCGGCCCGCCGCGACGGCCTGACCGGATTCGCCGAGGCCGCGGCCGACGGCAAGGCGGCGGGAGCGCCCGAACCGGGCAGCGGTCGACGCGCCTATCGCGCCGCGCTGACCCTGAACCTGGCCAACCCGAAGGCCGCCGTCTTCGCGATGTCCTTCCTCCCCCAGTTCGTCCCGCACGGCGCGCCGCAACTGCCCACGATGGTCGCCCTGGCCGCGATCTGGGCGGTGTACGAAATCGGGTACTACAGCCTGTACGTGTGGTTCGTCGGTCGGATGCGCACGGTGCTCGGCCGCGCCAAGGTCCGCCGCCGGTTGGAGCAGACGTCCGGCGGGGTCATGGTGGCGCTGGGCATCCGGATGGCCGTGGAGTCCTGAGCCGCCGCGGCGTCCCCGCCGGGCCGCGGGCGCACCGGGGTCGAGGCCCGGTGGTCAAAGCCCGAACGCGTCGCGCCGATCCTCCGGCACCAGGTCGGCGTACTCCGGGTGCTTGGCGATCCAGTCCCTGACGAACGAGCAGTAGGGCAACACCGCGAGGCCCCGCTCCCGGACCCCCTCCAGCGCCGCGCGCACGAGTCGACCGCCCAGACCCCGACCGCCGAACCTCGGGTCGATCTCGGTGTGCGTGAAGGCGACCTCGTCGCCGCTGACGAAGTACTCGGCGAATCCGGCGAGTTCGGTCGCCCGCAGCGGCGGGGCGACCGGGCCCGTCGAGGTACCGGGAGCGGCCTCGACGGTGGTGAATATCTCGTAGCGGGACTGCGCCGGGTTGTCGGCCACACGCGTTTCCATACCGCTGCCTCCTGGGTCACGATCGGGACTTGCGGCCCGGGCAATGTCGTCCACGCGCACGCCCTTCGACCATGCCGATCGCCGCGCTCGCGCGTCCCACCGTATCCGGCGCCGACGACCTCCGACTCGGCCCCGCACCCGACCACCCGGCGACCCCGAGCAGCCGCAGGGTCACTCGGGCTCGTCGTCGACGTACACCTTGGTGCCGTCCGCGTAGACCTTGCACACCCGTCCGGTCTCGTCGGTGCCGATCGACGGCAACCCGGCCGCGTGCAACTCGGCGATGGCGTCCCGGACGCCCTGGGCCGCCAACTCGTCGAACCGCTCCGGGCCGATCTCGTCCCGCAAGGATCCCGTCATCGACACTCCTCGTAAGCTTCGCGCGCGCCTCGCGGGTCACCGGGTGGCGCCGGCACACCAAGACTGCCAGGCCGCCCCCCGCCCCGACACCCTCCGGCCGGATCCCGGGCGCCGGCCTACGCGTCGAAGTCGGTCGCGCGGGACACCTTCTCCCACGTGTGGATCTCGTCCCGCACCGTGGCGAGGTGGGTGAGCACCGCGTCCACCGCGTCCGCGCCCAGTGGCAGCCGCAGCGGGACGGCCTCGGCGCCGAGCGCGGCCAGGATCGCGGCGGCGGCCTTGGCCGGATCGCCGGGTTGTTGCCCGTCGCCCGCGCCGACCATGCGTCGGGTGTGGCCGACGGTGTCGGCGTACGCGGCGAGTTCGGCACTGGCACCGGCGGCGCCCATCAAACCGGTCCGGAACGCGCCCGGCTCGACCACCAGCACCTTGATGCCGAACGGCCGCACCTCGTCGGCCAGTGCCTCGGACATGCCCTCCAGGGCGAACTTGGTGCCGCTGTAGGCCGAGAAGCCCGCGAACGACATCTGTCCGCCCATGCTGCTGAACTGCACGATCGCACCGGTCCGCCGGGCCCGCATGTGCGGCAGCACGGCCCGCACCAGCGCCGCCGGCCCGAAGACGTGCACCTCGAACAGGGCGCGCAGCTCAGCGTCGGTGGTCTCCTCCAGCGCGCCCACGTGGGTGCGCCCGGCGTTGTTGACCAGGACGTCGATCCGGCCGTGTCGGGCGACCAGTTCGCGCACCGCGGTGTCGATCCCGACCGCGTCGGTCACGTCCAGTCGGACCGCCTCGATCCGGTCCGGATGCGCGGCCACCAGATCGGCCAACGTCTCGGGCCGGCGCGCCGCGGCCACCACGGTGTCGCCGGCGGCCACGGCCGCCTCGGTGACGGCCCGTCCGAAGCCGCTGTTCGCGCCGGTGACCAACCAGATCCTGCTCATCGTGTGCTTCCCCTCGTGATCGTCCCCGCCGGCCGGGGCGTGGTCGGCGTTCCCGTGCCATCACCCTGTCCCGCAGACCGCCGCCCGGTCCAAGACCGGCGGTGATAGCCGATGGTTATCGACGAGAGGGCAACGCACGGTCGGGGGCGCCGGGTCACGCGGGGCCGACGACCACCGTGCGGTCGGTGGCACCGGAGCGCACCTCGAACACGGTGAAGCCGTGCGGCCCGGCCAATACCTGATGCACGCAGCCGGACGGGATGAACACGACGTCGCCCACCCCCAGGTGCACCCCGCGCGCCAACCCCTCGCCGGAGAAGACGTCGCAACTTCCCGCGGTGAGCAGCACGACGGTCTCCTCGCCGTCGTGGTGGTGCACCGCGGTCCGCTCGCCGGGTCCGAGCGTGGCGAAGAAACCGCACAGGCGCCCGGCGCCCACGGTCGCGGCGGATACACGTTCGCTGATCCGGACGCCCTGGGCACCGACGAGGTCGGCGCCGGGGGGCACGAGCACGGCTTGGTTCACGGGTTCACGGTCGGCCATGGGTTCAGGGTCGACGCCGAATCGACGCCGGAAACGCGGGTGCCGCCGAACCCCGCCGAATGGTCGAATCCGGCCCCGCCGTCCGTGCCTGCGAATCCCCGGCGGCCGCGGCCCTTTCCCGATCACGCTCGCGCCGGCACCCTTGGGGCGGCCCGGGACGGGTGTCCTCGGGCCGCGGCGCGGTGCGATCGCGTCCGCGCGGCCCGACGACACGGGAGCGACGATGGCGAACGGGAACCGGGTCGTGCCGAGCCACGAGGTGGCCGCGAGCGCGGCCCGGACGATCGTGCGGGACGTGGTGGCCGCGGCGGCGGCGGCCGGCCGCGCGGTGAGCGTCGCGGTGGTGGACGGCGCCGGCGTACCGGTCGCCTTCGAACGCATGGACGGCGCACTGCGGTTCAGCGCGGATCTGGCCGCGGCCAAGGCCCGCACCGCCGCCGCGTTCGGGCGGGCCACCGCGACCATGGAGGAACTCCTGGGTGACCGGCCGGTGTTCGCACAGAGCTTCGTCCAGCACGGGAGTTGGTACCTGGGCCGCGGCGGCCATCCGCTCCTGGTCGACGGCCGGCCGGTGGGCGGGGTCGGGGTCAGCGGGGACGCGGCCGAGTACGAGGACGAACTCGCCCGTGCCGCAGCCGAGTCCTTCGCCGCCGACGCGGGCGGCTGACCCGGCGCCGGCCCGCGGCGCCGGATGATCCCGCTTCGCACGCCGGGCACCGGGGTTCCGCTTCGGAGGTCGGGGCCCGGATGATCCCGCTTCGGGGACGGTCACCGCCCGATGCGCTTCTCCACCGCCACCGTCGCCCGCTCCACCCCTCGGGCCACGTCCCGCACCAGCCCGTTGACCCGCAGCAGCACCGCCGAGGCGACCGTGGTCGCCGCCTCCACCAGGTTGCCGGAGGCCACCGCCGTTCCCGCCGCCGCGGCAGCGCCGCGAACCCCGCTGGTCACCGCCGGGAAGGGCAGCGGCAGCGGGCCCACCACCGAACGCAGATCGGACAGCCGCCCGTTCTTCAGCGCCAGCATCGCGTCCTCGCCGGACACGTACGCCTCGCAGTGGCCGTACCCCTTGAGCGCCGCGTGCAAGAACGCGGTCGTGTACACGTTGGTGATCGCGTGTTGTTCGGCGAAGTCGATCCCGGGCCTGCCGTCCCGGGGCAGGCCGGGCAGGTGGATGTCCATGTCGCTCGGGTCCAGGAACTGCACGTGGTTGCCGCCGCTGATCTCCACGTACGCCTTGTAGCCCTGCGGCACCAGATCCAGGTAGTGCACACCCGATCCGGGGGAGATCCGGTCGTTCTGCCCGGACACGATCAGCGTCGGCGCGGCCACCCGGGCGACGTCGAGGTCGATCCGCGCGTACAGGTCGGGTTCCTTGACGTTGCGGCCGGGGGCCAGGCCCACCACCGCGCGGATGCGCTTGTCCCGGGCCGCCGCGACCAGTGCGCCGGCCCCGCCCAGGGACACCCCGAGCGCGGCGAACGCGTCCTGCCTGATCAGGCCGCGCAGCGGGTTGAACCGGTCGTCGTCGATGTCGATCAGCTTGTCGATGGCATCGCTGATGGTGTCGGCGTGCACGTGCGGATCGAGCGCGAGGATGTTCTCCGGAAAGTAGCGGAAGACGATGTAGCCGTGCCGCACCACGTAGTCGGTGAACCAGTCGTACATGTTCGAACCGGTCCAGGTCGCCGGCGCGACGACGATGGACGGGTACGAACCCTCGGACTTGTCCGCCGGGGCCAACCAGCCGTCGTGCTCGGCCGGGTAGCTGATCCTGGCGAGGGTGAACCCGGGTCCACCGGTCCAGAACGGGAACTCGATGGTGCCGATGCCGAAGGGTCCCGGCCGGTCCGGTGGTACCGGACTCTCGGGCCCGAGTGTGGTTGCCATGAGGGGAGTCAACCGTCCGCCGACTCGCTTTGGCAGCACGATACTTGGCCAAAGAAACGAGACCCCGATCACAGTCGTGCGGTGGCGCGGACGCGAGGGGGTAAAGCGGCGGAGGGTGCGATACACGCGAAGTAACGATCCTCGACACGGTAGGGATGGAGAACACATGGTCGTGCGCGTCTCCCGGCTCGAACACATTCCCGGCATCGGCGTGGACAAGGTCGGCGACGCCGCCGACGCCGCCCGGGATCCGGATCTGCTGCGGCTGGAGAATCTCGACACCGACCTCCGCCCGCCGGCCGTCGCCCTGACCGCCACCAGGGCCGCGATCGAGGACGACGCGGCGAACAGCTATCTGCCCTTCCACGGGTCGCTCGCCCTGCGCGAGGCCGTCGCGGCGCACGTGGGTCGCCTCGCGGGGCGCGCCTACGACCCGCACACGGAGGTGGTCAACGCCGCCGGTGGACTCAACGGCGTGCTCAACGTGCTGCTCGCCACGGTCGAACCCGGGCGCGAGGTGGTGCTGGCCGACCCGATCTACGCGGGCCTGATCAACCGGGTCCGCCTCGTCGGCGGCGTGCCCCGGTTCGTACGCTGCACCGCGGGCCCGGCCGGCTGGAGCACCGATCCGGAGGAACTCGCCGCCGCGGTCGGCCCGAACACCGCCGCCGTGCTGGTGACGGCCCCGGTGATGCCCACCGGCGCGCTGCTGGATCACACGCACTGGGACGCGCTGGCCCGCGCGGTGGCCGAGCACGACTGTTGGGTGATCTACGACGCGGCGATGGAACGCATCCGGTTCGACGGCACGGCCCCCGACCATCCGGCGGCGCATCCGGGGCTGGCACACCGCACCATCACCTGCGGCGCGGCCTCCAAGGAACTGCGGATGATCGGTTGGCGGGTGGGCTGGGTGGCCGGCCCCGCCGAGATCATGGCCGACGTCAAACTCGTCGGTCTGAGCAACGTGGTCTGCCCGGTGGGCATCGGTCAGGCGGCCGTCGCCGCCGCGCTGTCCGCACCCGACGCGGACGCCGACGTCGCCGCCGCGACCGCGATCTGGCGGGATCGGTGCGCGACCATCCTGGACGCCCTCGCCGACTACCCGTGCATCCGGCCGCACGGCGGCTGGTCGCTGTTGATCGACACCGCCGCGATGGGCCTGGCCCCGGAGTCGGCCGCCGAACGGCTGTTCCGGCTCGGCCGGATCGCGGCCACGCCGATGCACGGCTGGGGCCCGCAGGGCAGTACACATCTGCGTCTGGTCTTCGCCAACGAGCCGGTGCGGCGGCTGAGCGACATCCGCACCCGCTTCGAGGCGGCGTTCGGCTGACCGCGCGGCGCCCGGTCGCATCCCGGCGGGCCCGGGCACCGCGGGGTGCGGGTCCGGCTGCCCGGGGGCTCAGCGCCCGGAGTCTCCCGAGACCAGGCGCAGCCGCACCCGCTCACGCGGAGTCTCGGAGCCGATCTCCTGACGGCCGCCGATGCCCAGGCCACCCGGTGCGTCGTTGAGGAGGCGGCACATCGCCTCCTTGGAGTGGTTGCCCTCGTCGAGCAGTCGGCGGATCAGCGGTTCGTCCTCCGGTCGGTCCGCGCGCTCGGGGTCGGCGATGCCCTCGGACAACCGCTGGACCAGATCGAGCAGCGCGTGGTCCTCGGGGGTCAGGCCACCCGCCCGCCATCCCTGGGCGGCCGGATGGTTGCGGCGCAGCGCCGCGCCGGCGGCCACCGCGCGGGCCGAGTTCGCGTCCCGCAGCACGGCTATCGCCCGCGCGGCCCACGCTCGCGGGCTCTGCCGGCGTCGGTAGTCGAGCCGATGCTCGGGGGGCGCGACGCGGCGTCGGGCACTGCGCACGGCGGCGACGTGTCCACGCATCCGGTCCACCGTCGGGCCGTCGACCCACTCGATGCCCCAGGCCGCGATGGCGTCGACGACGATCCGCACCTCGGTCCCGGCGACCCTGGTCAACTCCCCGTCCAGCCCGACCTCCCGGATCCCGCGATCGCTCATCGCTGCTCCCTCCGATCGCGTGATCACCCGTTCAGCCACCGCTCCGGATCATGCCCATGCCGACGGACCCGGACACAAAATACATCTGCAAGCCGATACGACTGATCAGCTTGTATTTGCGACCCAATAATGGATCCATGGCCGGCAGATGCAAATTCGGGCATTTCATCGCTCCCCAAGCCCGCCCCCAACTCCCGTCCTGTCGTGGCGGGTTCCGCACGCCAACCGGTTCGAGTCGGGCCGGCACGATGTCCGGAGTCTGCCCGCGGGGCAGTGTGGCGCCGCGCTCGTGGGCCACACGGCAGCCTGCCGGGCCAGGCACCGCGGCGAGTCGGTCCACCGACCGGTGCGGGTCCGGGCCGCCCGCGTCGACGATGCCGCGCAACGCCGCACCGAGTCCGAGCGCCTCGGCCGCACCGACCGGATCACCCTCCCATCGCAACACCGCCGCGAGCAACTCGGCCGTCGGCACGACGCCCGCCGGATCGCGGCGGGCCAACGCCCCGGTGGAGGTCATCGGCGACAACTCCCGGGCCCACACCACCGGGTCGACGCCCGACGGCACCGGGTCGACGTCCGTCTCGGCATTCGCGAACAGCGTGGCCGCCGGCCCCACACGACCGTGTCGCCGACCGTCTCGGTGGGCGGCGACGGGCTCGCGGCGAGCGCCTCCAGGCGACCGAGCGTCCGGTCGGCCGCCGGGAACTCGGCGACCCCGCAGCGCAGTTCGGCGCGTCCGCCGAGCACGGGTGGTTCCGGATACCGATGCCCGCGCAGCCGCGCCCGACACTCCGCCTGCGCCAACTCCGCACGCGCGTCCGGCGGGTCGGCCGGCCGTACGCGGCGACGGCCGACTCGTGTTCGCCGCACATCGGGTGCCGCGCAGAGCCCGATTCGGACCGGCGAGCGGTGGCCGCAGGGCGGTGGTCGATGGGCCGGGAAGGGTCGACCGGCGGGTCCGCGTCGACCTCGGGGCGCGATGCCGAGCGGGCGCCGCGACCACCCTCGGTCGCCGGGTCGCGGATTTGTGCGATTGCACGGCGGGGGCACCGTGGAGCGGGACGGCGCGGACGCGCTGACCGTACGGGCGACGCTGACCGGCGAACAGGGTCGGGGGCACCCGGCGCATGTTGCGCACTCGGGTGGTGGCCGCTACGCGGAGGCGTTCGAGGCGCCGGCGCCCGGGCGCACCGGGTCGACGTGCACGCGGTGCGCGCCTGCGGGCACGGAACGATCACCGCGATGGTGTCGGTCGGGGACCGGGCCCGACCGGGGCCGAACGCGAGCGGGCGCCCGACCGGGGATCCGTGCCGAATCGCGTGCGCGCCGCGAATGTTCCACGCGGCCTCGGCCTCGTCCTCCCCGACGAATACCAGGTCGGCGCCGCGGGCCAGATCGAGCAGGA
>NZ_JBEXUX010000132.1:0-9221 GCF_040629175.1 Embleya sp. NPDC005971
TGCAACGCACCCAACGCGACCCCACCATCCGCCTCACGCTTGAAGTAGATGTTGAAGAACGCCAGGAACCGATGCCACGCAACACCCATGCTCGGGTTCAGACCGATCGTCACCGCCCACGCGCCGGTGGCGGTCAACTTGATCATCGCGGTCAGGTAGACCAGGTTCTCCAGCGTGGACTCGCTCAGGTCCTGGAACGCCAGGCTCAGCGGATACGACGCGAAGAAGCCCGCCTCGTAGTGGTCCACCCCCAGCAGGGCGGCCTCCAGGGCGCGCAGCGTCAGGATCGCGAGGCCGATCACCAGGATCGTCCACTCGACGTAGTACGCCTGCCAGGACACCGAGCCGGCGAACCGCGACTTGCGGCCCGGACGCGAGGGCAGGCTGAGCTGCCGGATGACCATCAGCACCACGATGCCGACGAAGGTGGCCAGCGCGATGAACTCGGTGAAGAGTTCGTACGGCAACCAGTCGCCGATCACCGGGAACACCCAGTGCGCGTCGAAGAGCTGGACGATCGCGGTGACGATGGTCAGGCCGAGGGTCAGGAAGCCGACGGCCACGAACCAGTGGGCCACGCCGACGACGCCCCACTTGAGCATTCGGGTGTGGCCGAGGAACTCCCGGCCGAGGGTCGCGGTGCGCTGCGCGGGTTGTCCGGTTCGGCTGCCGTCCGGCTGGCCGACCTGGACGAAACGATAGATGTGCGCGACGGCGCGCGCCGCGAGCGCGGCGCCGACCACCAAGGTGACCAGCGAGATCACGATCGCTGCGAGCTGCATGGGCGTTCGGCTCCTCCGGTGGGACGTCCCTTCCGGGGCGTGTATCGGCCGACAGCGTATGGCCGTGCGGGCATCTTACCCACTGGTAACTTAACCACTGCATCGATGATATCCGTCACGCTGGACGCTACCGGCTTCGCGGGTTTTGTCCGCTTCGCTCGGCCCTGGGTGATCTTGTCGTACCGCGCGTGTCGTGCCCGGCCCGACCATCGCCTGACGCCCCGTCAGATTCGTGTCCACAGGCATGCTGCCACGCCGAGGCGCCGGGACCCCCACCAGGTCCCGGCGCCGTGACAGGCCCGCCCGGCCGCGCGCCGAGCCGTTCGATCAGAGCGTCTTCGCGCCCGCCGGCTTGCGAGGCTGCACGACCAGGGTGTCGCTCGCCTCGTCCAGGTCGACCACGACCGTGTCGCCGTCGCCGATCTCGCCCGCGAGCAGCGCCCGAGCCAGCTTGTCGCCGATCGCGGTCTGGATCAGCCGACGCAGCGGGCGCGCGCCGTACGCCGGGTCGTACCCGGTCAGCGCGAGCCACTCGCGGGCCGCGTCGGTCACCGTGAGGGTGATCCGGCGGTCCTTGAGCCGGGCGCCGAGCCGGTCGACCTGGAGTCCGACGATGTGCGCGAGCTCCGCGGTGCCGAGCGCTTCGAAGAGCACGATGTCGTCGAGCCGGTTGAGGAACTCCGGCTTGAACGCGTTGCGCACGACGTCCATCACCATGCCCTGCTGCTGCTCCCGGGACAGCGCCGGGTCGACCAGGTACTGCGACCCCAGGTTCGAGGTCAGGATCAGCACCACGTTGCGGAAGTCGACCGTGCGGCCCTGGCCGTCGGTCAGTCGCCCGTCGTCGAGCACCTGGAGCAGCACGTCGAAGACCTCGGGGTGCGCCTTCTCCACCTCGTCCAGCAGCACCACCGAGTACGGCCGACGGCGGACCGCCTCGGTGAGCTGGCCGCCCTCCTCGTAGCCCACGTAGCCGGGCGGCGCACCGACCAGGCGCGCGACCGAGTGCTTCTCCGCGTACTCCGACATGTCGATCCGCACCATCGCGCGCTCGTCGTCGAAGAGGAAGTCGGCGAGCGACTTGGCCAGCTCGGTCTTGCCCACCCCGGTCGGGCCCAGGAACAGGAACGAGCCGGTCGGCCGGTCCGGGTCGGCGATGCCGGAGCGGGCCCGGCGGACCGCGTCGGACACCGCCGCCACGGCCGCCTTCTGGCCGATCAGCCGGCGTCCCAGCTCGTCCTCCATCCGCAGCAGCTTGCCGCGCTCGCCCTCCAGCAGCCGGCCTGCCGGGATGCCGGTCCAGGACGAGACCACATCGGCCACGTCGTCCGGGCCGACCTCCTCCTTGACCATCGCGGTGCCGTCCGTGCCCCGGTCCCCTTCGGTCGCGGCGGCCTCGGCCAGCTCGCGTTCCAGGGTCGGGATCCGGTCGTACATCAGCTTCGACGCGGTCTCGAAGTCGCCGTCGCGCTGGGCCCGCTCGGCCTCGCCGCGCGCGGCGTCCAGGCGCTCCTTGAGTTCGCCGACCCGGTTCAGGCCGGCCTTCTCCTGTTGCCACCGCGCGGTCAGGCCGCTGAGTTGCTCCTGCTTGTCCGCGAGGTCCTTGCGCAGTCGCTCCAGCCGCTCCCGGCTGGCCGCGTCGGTCTCCTTGGACAGCGCCATCTCCTCCATCCGCAGCCGGTCGACCGAGCGCTGCAGCTCGTCGATCTCGACGGGGGAGGAGTCGATTTCCATCCGCAGCCGGGACGCCGCCTCGTCGACCAGGTCGATCGCCTTGTCGGGGAGGAAGCGCGCGGTGATGTAACGGTCGGACAGGGTGGCCGCGGCCACCAGGGCCGAGTCGGCGATCTGCACCTTGTGGTGCGCCTCGTACCGGCTCTTGAGCCCGCGCAGGATCGCGATGGTGTCCTCGACGCTGGGCTCGCCCACGAACACCTGCTGGAACCGGCGTTCCAGCGCGGGGTCCTTCTCGATGTGCTTGCGGTATTCGTCCAGCGTGGTCGCGCCGACCAGGCGCAGTTCGCCGCGCGCGAGCATCGGCTTGAGCATGTTGCCCGCGTCCATCGAGCCGTCGCCGCTGGCACCCGCGCCCACCACGGTGTGCAGTTCGTCGATGAAGGTGACGACCTGGCCGTCGCTGGACTTGATCTCGTTCAGCACCGCCTTGAGCCGCTCCTCGAACTCGCCGCGGTACTTCGCGCCCGCGACCATCGCGCCCAGGTCGAGCGCGATCAGCCGCTTGTCGCGCAGCGACTCGGGTACGTCGCCGGCCACGATCCGGCGGGCCAGCCCCTCCACGACGGCGGTTTTGCCCACCCCGGGTTCACCGATCAGTACCGGGTTGTTCTTGGTGCGGCGGGACAACACCTGGACCACCCGGCGGATCTCCGAGTCGCGGCCGATGACCGGGTCGAGCTTGCCGTTGCGGGCCTCCTCGGTCAGGTCCCGGCCGTACTTCTCCAGTGCCTGGTAGGTGTTCTCCGGATCCTGCGAGGTGACCCGCGCGCTGCCGCGCACCGCCTTGAAGGAGTCGAGCAGTGCCTGCGGGGTGGCCCCCGCGTCGCGCAGCGCCTCGGCGACCGGGCCGGAGCGGCCGGACGCGAGTCCGACCAGGAGGTGCTCGGTGGACACGAACATGTCGCCGAGCTTGTCCGCCTGCTTCTCCGCCTCGTCCAGCGCGAGCATCGTCTCGCGGGCGAGCTGCGGCGCGGCCACCGTCGATCCGGACGCGCTCGGCAGGCGATCCGCGATCTGTCCGGCCGCGACCTTCAGGAGCGGCACGTCCACACCGGCCGCGCCGAGCAGCGGGACCGCGATCCCCTCGGGCTGTTCGAGCAGGGCGAGCAGCAGATGCGCGGGCTCCACCTGGGGGTGTCCCGCCGCGGAAGCCTTGCGGATGGCGACCGAAAGGGCCTCTTGGGCCTTGGTGGTGAGCTTCTGTGCATCCATGTGAGGTGTGCGACTCCTTCGATTCGGGCACGCGCTGTCACTGCCATCATCCCGTCCGTGCCGCGCGTGTACCGCACCCGAACGGTTCGTTGACTGTGAGAACCACAACTAAGTTGAGTCTATTCCACTCAACCGTGCGTCGGTGTGCATGCCTAGACTGCGGACATGCCAGATGTGTCCGGTGCCCTCGAAACACTCGACGCGCTCGCGGATGCGGCGGTACGGCTCATCCCGGCGGCGCCCGGGGCCGACCGTGTCGTGCTCGGCCTCGCCGGTCCGCCGGGAGCCGGGAAGTCCACGCTCGCCGGGCGCCTGGTGCGCGCGATCGAGCAGCGGGTCGGCGTCGGTACCGCCGCGTACGTGCCGCTCGACGGCTTCCACCTCTCGAATATGCAGCTCAAGCGGATCGGCCGGTTGCATCGCAAGGGCGCGGTGGACACGTTCGACGTGTGGGGCTACGCGACCACGCTGGCGCGCGTGGTGCACGAGGTGGACCGGGACGTGTACGTGCCGGACTACGACCGCACGCTGCACGAGCCGGTGGCCGCGCGGCACGTGGTCCGTCCCGGCACCCGGATCGTGGTGACCGAGGGCAACTACCTCGCCCTGGACGCCCCCGGCTGGACCGACGCCTACTGCCTGATGACCGAGGTCTGGTACGTGCACGCCTCGGACCGGGTCCGCGACGAGCGGTTGACCAGGCGTCAGCGCCGGGGCGGTCGCAGCCCCGGCGAGGCGATGGCCTGGGTCGCGGGCAGCGACCGCCCCAACGGCGAACTGGTCAAGCGTTCCAAATCCCGCTGCGCGCGGGTGGTCACCGTGGTCTGGTGACGGGCCCGAGCGGCGCGCCGATGCCGCGCGCCGAACCCCGCCGGCCGCGCCCGCTCTAGGTGAGCCACCCCGGCGTCGGCACCAGCAGTTCCACGTTGCGGTCCTCCAACCGGCCCCGTCGGCCGTCCACCTTCGAGTCGGGGCGGTCGCGCTCCTGCCAGTCGTTGCCCGCGAGTTCGCGGGCCAGCGCGGCCAGCGCGACCGGGCTGTCCAGCTTGCCGCCGTTGGACTCGGGCCCGGCGGAGTCGACGATGGTGCCGTAGATGGAGAGCGTGCCGTTCTTGTTGTCGCCGATCTCCACGATCCGCGCCTGCGAGGGCCAGTCGATGTGCGACGCGGTGTTGATCTCCCAGAAGCCGCCGGGGACCGCGCTGCCCGCCGGCCGCGGGTAGGGCTTCACGTTGTTGTCGTGGGTGTGCCCGTTGACCCACAACACGACGTTCGGGAAGCGCAGCAACAGCGCCTGCACCTGCGGGCCCAGGATCCGCGCGGGTTGTCCCGAGGGCACCGTCTTGTTCACCAGCGTGTCGATGGTGTGGTGGCTGAACAGCACGAACAGCATGTCCTGGCCGGTGCCCTGGACCACCTTGCCCTGCTCGTCCAGGTAGCTGGAGCTGCCCTTGACCAGGTGGTCCTGGAGCCAGGCGAACTGGGTCGGGTCCAGGCAGCCGGAGTCCAGGCCGTACTGGTTCACCGTGTCCAGGACCAGGCAGCGCACCCGACCCTGGTCGAAGCTGTAGTACGCGGTCTTGGCGTCCAGGTTCGCCTGGGTGAAGCCGTGGCCCTTGGGCAGGCCACTGGTGTTGAAGTGTTCCTTGATCGTCTCCGCACGGTCGATCAGCCGGCGGTCCGGGTCGGCGGTGACCTTGCGCTTGGGCCCCGACAGCAGCGCGGCGAGCGCGTCCGGCTTGCCGCTCTGCAGCCCGAGTGCGAGCGAGACGATGGTCTGACCCGCGGATATGTCGAGCACCTTCTCGTCGCCGACCGCGACCTTGGCCAGCAGTTCGTTGACCGGCAGGTTGCCCTGGACCAGGCCGTCGTGGTTGCCGTACGCGCTGTACCAGGGGGTCTTCAGGCCGGTCGCCTCGAACGGACGCCGGCACGCGTCGAGCAGGCCCGGCACGGTGGGGAAGCCGTAGTCGCGCCGCGGCACGTCGTCCTTCTGCCCGGCCGGCGTGCCGTCCGGGTGCCAGTAGCGCTCGTGGTACGCGACCGCGTCCATCGGGCCCTCGTACTTGTTCCGGTCGCCCGAGTCCGGGGTGACCTTCTTTCCGCCGTCCAACACGTCGATGTACCAACGCAGTTCGTTGAACTGGATGTTGTCGGTGTTGTCGCCCGTGCAGATGGTGAAGGCGAGCGGCCGACCCAGCGCCGGGCCCTTGCCTATCCGGTTCAGCGACTGCACCATCGCCTCGGCGATCTGTGCGGTCAGCACCTCCTGCGGGCGATACGACGACTGGAACGGCAGCAGCTTCGCGAACGGCTGGTCCTTGTCGCTGTGCCGGTCCAGGAAGTCCACCCGCGCGGTCGACTGCGAGTCCTGGATGTGGATGTCGGTCAACTGGGTGAAGGCGACCAGCGGTTCGCTCTTGGCCTTGCTGCCCGGGCCGGCGCCCGGGGCCAGCTCGGTGCGCAGCAGGTGTGGTTCGCCGGGTCCGGCGACCACCTTGCGGTAGCCGCCCGCGCCGGGCGGGCCGAGCACCAGGGTGCGCTCCAGCGTGGTGCCGGCCGCGCCCGCCGGACCGCCGGGGCTCGGGGCGCCGGATTTGGGCGCCTCGCTCGACTTCTTCGTGTCCGGCTCGTCCTTGGCGTCGGTGCACGCCGCCGCTCCGAGCAGTGCCGCGCTCGCGGCCGAGTACTTCAGGACGTCCCGACGATTCGGCTTCATGCGGCGACCCTACTGACGCGTATCGAGCGGCATCAAGGTTGCTCGGAACCCCACCCGCGACCGCTCGGCCGGCCGAACCGCAGGCACGAACGAGGGGCGCGGCCGAAGCCACGCCCCTGGGGTATCGCCGCCCGGCCGTGCGTCAGTCGGTGCGTCCGCGCCTGGGTTTCCAGACCACCAGCGCGGTGCCCGCCTGCGGTCGGACCGGGACCAGATCGCGCCGGTAGGAGGCGTGTACCGCCGCCTCGCGGCGGGCGCTCGCGTCGGTCGCCTCGTGCAGCCCGTGTTCCAACTCGGCCACGCGCATGCGCAGCGCGAGCACCTGGTTCTCCAGTTCCAGGATGCGTTTGATCCCGGCGAGGTTGATGCCGGCCTCCTGGGAGAGCCGCTGCACCTCGCGCAACTGCACGATGTCGCGGGCGGAGTAGCGCCGCCCGCGACCGGCCGTGCGGTCCGGCGAGACCAGGCCGAGTCGGTCGTACTGGCGCAACGTCTGCGGATGCAGGCCGGACAGTTGTGCGGCCACCGAGATCACGTAGACCGGCGAGGTCTCGTCGATCTCGTAGCCACGCCGCCCGCCGATGCCGCCGTCGCCGCCCAAACCGCCCGGTCGCATGTCATGCCCCCTTCGCCGCGTCCAACAGATCGGCTCGGGGATCGTGCGCGACGGTCGCCTCGCGGAACGCCTCCAGCGCCTCGCGCGCCTTGTCGTTCAGCAGTTGCGGAACCGTCACCTCGATGGTGACCAGGAGGTCGCCCCGAGTGCCGTCCTTGCGTGCCGCACCGCGCCCGCGCACGCGCAACGTGCGGCCGTTGCCCGTGCCCGCGGGGAGCTTGAGCGTGACCGGGACGCCGCCCAGGGTGGGCACGGTGATCTCCGCCCCGAGCGCGGCCTCCGGAAAGGTGACCGGCACGGTGACCGTGAGGTTGTCGCCCTTGCGGCCGAATACGGCGTGCGACTTGACGTGCACCACGACGTAGAGGTCGCCGGAGGGGCCGCCGCGCTCGCCGGGAGCGCCCTTGCCCTTGAGCCGGATCCGCTGGCCGTCCTGGACCCCGGCCGGTATCCGGACCTGCATCGTGCGCGAACTCTTGGCCCGACCGCTGCCGTTGCACACGATGCACGGGTCGTCCACCAGCAGCCCGCGGCCCTTGCAGTCGCGGCACGGCTCGGAGAAGCCGAAGCCGCCCTGCGGCCGACTGACGTTGCCGGAACCGGCGCAGGTCGGACACATCCGCGGGGTGGTGCCCGCGGCCGCGCCCGTGCCGTTGCAGTGCCGACACGGCTCGGAGCTGGTCAGTCGGATCGGCACGGTGGCGCCGTCGACCGCGTCCGCGAAGCCGAGGGTGACCTCGGACTCCACGTCCGAACCGCGCCGGGGCTGCTGGCGTCCGGTCTGGCGACCGCCGCCGAACAGCCCGCCGAAGATGTCGCCCAGCCCTCCGGCGTTGCCCGCACCGCTCTGTTGCTGGCCACCGAAGATGTCGCCGAGGTCGAAGGGGAAACCGCCGGCGCCGCCCTGGCCGCCGCCGGGGCCGCGGAAGCCGCCCCCGCTGCCGAACAGGGTGCGCGCCTCGTCGTACTCCTTGCGCCGCTTGTCGTCGGCGAGCACGTCGTAGGCTTCCGAGATCTCCTTGAACCGTTCCTCGGCCTTGGTGTCACCCTTGTTCTTGTCCGGGTGGAACTCGACGGCGAGCTTGCGGTAGGCCTTCTTGATCTCGGCGGTGCCGGCGTCCTTGGGGACGCCGAGCACCTTGTAGTAGTCCTTCTCCAGGTAGTCCTTCGTACTCATGCGCCCCTCGCCGATCGGGTCGGGGAGCCCTCGTGCTCCGAGCGCCCGTTTCCGGATCCACTCCACCCGCGCATCGGCGTCCCTCCTCTCCGCTTCTCGTCGTCTGGTTCCCGGTGACGGTTCAGCTTCCGGCCGCTTCGCCCGACTCCTCCGGACCGCCCTCGGCTTCCGCCGTGGGTTCCGCGACCGCCACCCGCGCCGGTCGGATGATCCGCTCGCCGACCTGGTAGCCGGGCTGCAGGATCTCCACGCACGTGGGTTCGGTGACATCGGTCGCATACGAGTGCAGCAACGCCTCGTGCACCGTCGGGTCGAACGCGTCGCCCTTGGAACCGAAGCTCTGCAGCCCCATCTTGGCCACGATCGACTCCAGCGATTCGGCGACCGACTTGAAGCCGCCCGCCAGTTCGCCGTGGTCACGGGCCCGACCGATGTCGTCGAGCACCGGGAGCAGTTCGCTCAGCACCTTGATGGCGGCCAGTTCGCCCGCCACGTTGCGGTCCCGCTCGACGCGCTTGCGGTAGTTCGCGTACTCGGCCTGAAGCCGTTGCAGGTCGGCCGTGCGCTCGCCGAGCTGGTTGCGCAGCTCGGCCAGCTCCGCCGCCCCGGGGGCCGGGGCCGCCGCCGAGGCGGCGGTCCCGGTTTCCGGCTTCGGCTCTGTCTCTTGGGCGTCGCCCGGGACGGCGCCGTGGTTCGAGCCGGTCCCTTCGGTCACGCAGCACCGCCCTTACGGTCCTCGTCGACGATCTCGGCGTCCACGACGTCGTCGTCGGCAGTGTTGCCCGCCGCGTCGCCGGTCGAACCGGCCGCGCCCTCGGCACCCGGCTGGGCGTTCGCGTACATCGCGGTGCCCAGCTTCTGGCTCGTGGTGCTGACCTTCTCTGCGGCGTCGCGGATGGCGGCCAGGTCCTCGCCCTTGAGCGCGTCCTTGAGCTCGGTCAGCGACGTCTCGACCTCGGTCTTGACGTCGGCCGGCAC
>NZ_JBEXUX010000133.1:0-8839 GCF_040629175.1 Embleya sp. NPDC005971
CCGGATTCGTACGGCGGGTATCGAGCCGAGGACGACCACCTGCGCGACGAGGCGGTCGAGCACACCGCGTTCGACCACGAGCGGACGATCAGGGCACGTCGCCGGTCCAGTGCAGGCGTGCGTCCGGGGGCTTGGCGTGGTCGTACATCGACCGCCGCCGGGGTAGTGCCCGTAGGTCGCGATCAGGGCGACCCCGTCCGGGTACGGCGGGTCCGCATCGTCGATCAGGACCATCCACTGCCCGCACAGCGGGCCGCCGACCAGCTCGATACCGGGAGTGCCGTCGGGGGGTTGGGGTCGCCCTGGTCGGCTCCGTACCAACATCGCGGGTGAGACGGTGGCCGCCGGGCGCGGGGTGGTGTGGCATCCGACCACGCCAGCTTGCCGATCGGCAGCACATGGTCCCTCGTGTCGACCGGCGGTTCCGGCAACGGCCCGTGGGAGCGGACCACAGGAGCGCCTCGACGCCGTCTCGGCTGCCCGCCGTACTCGTGAGCCCGCTCATCGGTGGTCCCCTCGCTGTCTCACCCGGTTCCGACGCCAGGCTAGGCACAGGAACGCCATCGCGAAGGCCGAAACCCCAAGCGGACACGATCTCCGCGACAGTCGGGTCCGCCGCTGATCGGGCCGAGTTCCGATCACGGGGCTCTTGGGGTCTCGTAACGGGGTTGGTGGTTGCCACGTGTCGACCCGGGCGCGTGGGGGGGCTTTTGCCGTGCTCGTGATTGTTCGTCGGTTGGATCGACATTCGCGTCGTCCTGCGTGGGCGCACGAACCGGCGTTCGGGGCGTTTCTCGGGATCGCCGGAGGAGTTCGGCCGAGTCGTAGTGCAGGCGCTTCTGCACCGGCGGACTCACCGTGGCCAGCAGGTCCGCCACCCGACGCCCTGCCGTTCCGTCACCGAACAGGTGACTGCTTTCGTAGCGGCCGTGCGTGATCTGGGTGCGGATCGCCTCGGCGATCTCGAGCGGGTCGTGTGACGCGAACACGACGTTCGGGCCACACTCGCGACTGTGCTGGCGGGTACCGACACTGACCGCGGGGGTACCGAGGTACGCGCCCTCACGCAGCGCCGCAGACGAGTTGCCGATCATGCAGGCGCAGTGTGCCATCAGCCGGGTGAAGTCCTCGGCCGGCAGGTTTCCGACGAAGTGACAGCGTTCGGCGAGACCCAGCGCACGGATTTCGCGGATGCCCGTGGCGACGTCGTCGCTGCCGGCGTCGACGTTCGGCGGGAAGACAAGGGCCTGCATCCCGATCGACGAGAGCGCCCGCAACGTCGCGATCATCTGGGCGCGGCCCTGACCGTACTCGGTCGTGACGCCGTGTTGCATCACCAGCACGAACGGCTTCTGCGGATCGATCGGCGATCCGTCGCCGCCGTGGTGGGACAGCACGTCGCGGTGAGTGCCCGGGCGTGTCCGGGCGGCGAGGTCGATCGATGGGCAGCCGACGTTGAACACGAATCGCGGGTCCTCGCCCATGGCGACGATACGGCGGGCGCTCAGCTCGGTCGCCGGAAAGTGGATGTGTGACAGCTTGGTGATCGCGTGACGGACACTCTCGTCGATCGATCCCGACACCTCGCCGCCCTGCGTGTGGGCGACGGGGATGTTCATGTAGGCCGCGGCGACGGCGGTCGCGATCGTCTCGAAGCGATCGGCGACGGTGACGACGACGTCGGGCTCGAGCATCTCGAATGCGGTCGGCAACTCGATCAGTCCCAGGCCGGTGGACTTCGCCATCGCCGCCGGTGTCTGGCCCTCGATGATGAAGCGGATCCTGGCGTCGGGCCTGAAGCCGGCCTCCTCGAGCAGGTTCACGGCTCCGCCGAAGCGATCCAGCAGTGCGGACGCGGCGGCGATCACCTGTAACTCCAGGGCCGGATGGTCGCGTACCGCCTCCAGCACCGTGGTGATCCGCGCCAGGTTCGCACGGCTGGCAACGACGACGCACACCTTCTTGCGGCGATCAACCACGTGGATGACTCCCGACCACAGGCGAGACGGATCCGACAAGGACACTGCGCGGCGTAGGCGTGGCCGGCACGCGGTGCGTCGCCCGCTACGCGGGCCGGTGGGTTCGCAGCGCCCGAACGCCGGCCAAGAACCGTGTTCCGGCGACCCCGAGCCCGTGCCAGTCGGGCTCGGAACGCGCTCCCGGGGCAAGGACGAAACCTCGATGCCCGTCGGCGGACACACGCTCGGCGACGATCGAGTAACCCGCGACGGCGAAGAACGCGGCGGCGGTCGGACGGGTCAGATAGAAGGGATGGTCGATCTTCACCACATGCTCGATGGCACCCGTCCGACGCAACACGATGTCGACGTCGACGATGTCGACGAACGCGTGGCCACCGGGCGCCGTCATCCGGCGCAGCGCCGCCAGCGTGCCGCGAACGTCGCGCAGGTGGTCGATCGTCTGGCACAGCAGAACGAGGTCCCAGTCGCGCTCACCCGGGTCGAAGTCCTCGGCGAACCCGGCGACCGTCTCCATGCCCGCCGACCGGGCCGCCGCGAGTTCGTCGGGAGAGGGGTCCAGGACGGTCGCGCGCGCGTCCAGGCGCTCGGCCAATACCCCGGCGACCACTCCCGTCGAGCCGCCGACGTCGAGGATCGTCTCGGTCGAGGACGGCAGCAGGGGGCCGAGAAACGCGGCGAGTTCGGCCCCGTACTCGCGCTGCTCCCGCTGCACGGTCTCGGCGTCGATCCGGCGACCGTGATAGGCCGTCACCAGCGGGCGGTAGACCCCGTCGTAGAAGTGCGCGTAGTCACTCGCGCTCAAACGCGGGGAAAGGTAGCCGAGTCCGCATCGCTCGCACACCAGCAAGGTCGCCGGGTAGCCGTAGCGGTCGCGTCGGGCGACCTCGACGGCACGACCGCTCGTTCCGCACAGGTTGCAGTCCGCGAGGTGTTCCCTGGCCCGTGCGCCGTAGTCGTAACCGAGCGCGGCGATCCGTTCGGCGGCGGTCGTTTCCGGCATGGGTCCCTCCTCGGAGTGAGAGAATGTCCGGCGTGAAGGTGCTGGATTGGAACAGGAACGTCATCGTCGTCGGCGAGGTCGGTCAGGCCCATGACGGCAGCCTGGGTACAGCGCACGCTTTCATCGACGCGATCGCCGACGCGGGCGCCGACGCGGTGAAGTTCCAGACGCACATCGCGGCGGCAGAAAGTCGCACGGACGAGCCCTGGCGTGTCAACTTCAGCTACCAGGACGATACCCGCTACGAGTACTGGAAACGGATGGAATTCACCGCCCAGGGGTGGGCGGGTCTGCGGCGTCACACCGAGGATCGCGGGCTTGCGTTCCTGAGTTCGCCGTTCTCCCTCGAGGCGGTCGAACTGCTGCGCCGCGTCGGAGTGGCCGCCTGGAAGGTCGCGTCCGGCGAAGTCACCAACGTGCAACTGCTCGAGGCCGTGGCACGGACCGGCCGGCCGGTGATGCTCTCGAGCGGGATGAGCAGCTGGGCCGAACTCGACGGCGCCGTCGAACGCCTGCGAGGGGCCGGCGCCGGGCCACTCGCCGTCCTGCAGTGCACATCGGCCTACCCGACCGCGCCGGATCGGCTGGGCCTGAACGTGCTCGGCAGGATCCGCGAGCGCTACGACTGCCCCACGGGGCTGTCCGACCACTCGGGGACGATCTACCCCTCGCTGGCCTCGGTCGCGCTCGGCGGGCGCGTGGTCGAGGTGCACGTGACGCTCAGCCGCGAGATGTTCGGCCCGGACGTGCCGGCCTCGGTGACAAGCGACGAACTGCGCACGCTCGTCGACGGCGTCCGCTACATCGACGCGGCCCTCGCGGCACCCGTCGACAAGGACGCGGTGGCGGTCGAGTTGGCGCCGCTGCGCACGATCTTCGGCCGCTCGCTCGTGGTCCGTCGTCCGCTGCCCGCCGGGCACGTGCTCACCGCAGGCGACCTCAGCGCCAAGAAGCCCGGCGGAGGAATCCCGCCGGAACGGCTCGAGGAGATCCTCGGCAGCCGGCTGCGCCGTGCGCTCCACGCGGATGAGCCACTGTGCGACCGGGACATCGAGACCGCACCGCGCGCCTGATCACGCGTGAGTTGCCGCGCCCGCGCGGCTCGAATGCCGAAGCGTTTCCGGGAGATCGCGGGTTGCTTCGCGGCGCCGTGACGGCTCGACCCGGCGCGGGATCCACCGGTGCGCCGCGAACGCGCCGGACACGTCGAGACCGTTGTGGCGTTCGACGGGTGGGGCGAGGGCGTTCGACGCGGGGCTGGGTCGGCGCCACCGGGTCGCGGCGGCACTCGACAGGGCCGTCCACCGGGTCCGGCGTGGCGCAGGGCCCGGGTTCGCCCGTCCACCCGTACGCCCGACAGACGTCGATCACTAGCCAAGCCGGGCCGGGATCCGTACCGCCACAGGTGAGGCACGCGCGTGCCCTCGACGGCCCGCGCACTCATCGACGCCATCCGGTGATCCCGTTGATGCGGTGGACCGCTTCGCGCACGGTCTCCGGCGGCGCGGCGGTGAAGCAGATCCGCGCCCATTGGGCGCAGTGCTCGCCGAAGAGCCGGCCCGGTGCCAGGCCGACGCCCTCCTCTGCGCACCGGCGGACGAACTCCCCGCCGTCGCCCAGGGCACGCAGGTCGAGGAAGGTGTACAGGCCGCCGGAGGCGCACGTGTGCGGGATCTCCAGGGCCTCGTCGGTCAGCCGCCAGGCGTCCGCGGTGAGAGCGCGCCGGGCGGCGAGTTCCCCCGGTGGCGTGGACAGCGCCTCGAACGCGGCGAACTGTGCCGCGGTGGACACCGAGCAGACGCTGTGCAGCGACCATTTGGTCAGCACCTCGGCGCAGCCGGGCGGAGAGATCAGGTGACCGACCCGGGCTCCGGGCATCGCGTACGTCTTGCTGCACGAGTGGACCGAGAAGGTGCGCTCGGCGGCCCGTCCGACGGTTGCGGTGTCGATGAACCCGCCGGGCGAGAAGTCGTAGTTCTCGTAGGCGTTGTCCGCGATCAGCCACAGTTCGTGCCGCTCCGCGAGTTCGGCAAGCTCGGCGAGCCGGTGCTCGCTCAGGCGGTACCCGGTCGGGTTGTTCGGGCTGTTGAAGTAGACGGCGCGGGTGCGCGGTCCGATCGCCGCCTCGACGGCGGCGGCGTAGTCGAACTCGCGGTGTTGGGAAAGCTCCAGGAACACCGGGACCTCGCGAGGCACGCCGCCCGCCGCCCGGACCAGCCCGGCGGCGAAGAGCCATTGCGGGGAGAGGAGGAGGACGTCGTCGCCGGGCCGCAGGATCGCGTGCAGGATCACCGAGAGGGCGTGGGTGGCCCCGCCGGTCACCAGGACCTGGTCCACGTCGACGGGGGTGCCGCGGCGCGAGGTCGCGGCGTCCGCGAAGCGCCGGCGCAGCGCGGGGACGCCGGCGGGCGGGGCGTGCTCGTGAGCCGCGATCCCGAACTCGGCGCGGTCCCACGCCCGGGGTGTGGCGCACGGGGTGAAGACGGTCTTGCCCTGCTGGAGTCCGACCGGTGACTCGTGCCCGTGGAACCGTAGGAGTTGTTCGACCGCGGCGAGCGGTGAGGGTGGGATCTCGGCGAGCGTCCGACCGAAGGAAGGCATGGCTGGCTCCTGGTTGGCGACCGAAACGGCGGGGCGCTCGGGTGGGGCGTGGGCGGGCGGGTAACGGGCTGTTCCTCGGTCCGGGGCTCCCGCGCCGCGGCCGGGGAACGACGAGAGCCGCGAAGTCGTCAAGCCTGGCCTGCGAGACGGCGGGCAGGGCGTCGGGACCGTCGGCGCCCCTGTTCACCAAACCGGTCCTCGAAGTCTTCCGCGGCTTTTCCGGTGGCGCCGACGACGATGCGGTGACGACCACCGCCGGACGCCGAACCCACCGATGGCGAACCCCTCCCGAGGCGCCCTGTCGCACGCCGTTGCGCGCGAGTCGCGGTCGTACCCGAAGTCCGCAGCCCTCGTCCGTAGGCTGGGGTGTCGCCCGGGCCGGGGCGCTGGATCCCACCGAGTCGTCGCCCGGTAGGTGTTCAGATCGCAGGAGAGGCTTTCGTGGGCCGGTGCGTGAGGGTCGCAGTACCGGAGCAGTCGTCGGCGTGTCCCCGAGGGTCGCCGTGACGTGGTTCAGCGGTCCTCGGCCTGTCGGCCCCGAGCTTTGCGCAGGGGACGTGGCTCCGCCCCGAACCGCCCCCGGGGCCGCCGTGATTCGTGTGGTGTCGGCGTACATGTGTATGCCGACATGTAGTCAGATCTTGAACTTCTGTGCGGCGGATCCGTTGCACTTCCACTGGCGGATGTTGACGCCGTTGCCGGTGCCGGCGCCCTGGACTCCGACGCACTTGTCGACGAACGTCCTGATGTTCACCCGGTCGCCGACGTGGACCAGGCGAAACTTCTGGTGGGCCGACCCGTTGCAGGTCCACTGCTGGATGTTCGCGCCGTCCCCGGTGCCGGCCTTGGCGACGTCCCAGCAGCGGTCGGAGAACGTCTTGATCACCGCGCGGTTGTCGCCCACGGGCTCGATGCGGAACTTCTGGCCGGCCGTGCCGTTGCACGCCCACTGTTGGATGTTCGCCCCGGATTCGGCGCTGCGCTTCGCGACGTCGACGCACTTGCCGGAGGCGAACGTGTAGATCTCCTTCGCCGCAGCCCGGACCTCCCTCTCGGCGGCCCCGGCACCCGCAGCGGCCGGCATGCTCACCCCCGGGAACAAGGCCGCCGCCGCCACCACGACCGACACTCGACGACACCACACCGTGATCACACCCATGACCCAACGCTTTCCCCGGACGGCAAAGAAAACCGGGGCACCGCCCCGTGGAAGGTGATGGCCCCCACCCCGCACCGGGAAACGACACGAGCATCGGATTCACCAGAACGAGAACACCCGCCGCGCGGTCGTGGACCGGGCGTCGCCTCGACGAGGAAGGTCGCGGCTCCTTCCCGGATCATCCCGAACCGCAGGTCGACGGTGTGACCGTGTCGATACCGGTGCCACGGACCGTCGGGCCGTCGGGCCGGAGCGACGGGTCGTCGGTTTCGAACAGACAGACGCCGTCGCACGTCGGCGGACAGCCCGAGCCCGGCACCACCGCCGCTGATCGGCCTCCGCGCCCAGTCCGTCGGTGGGCGGGCCCCGCAGTCGGCGGGCCCAACCGAGCGCGTGACCGTCCCCCTGCACACCACCGGCGCCGTCACCCTTCACGCCCCCGACGAACAGAGCCCGCGGCGAGGTGATCGCGCCGGAGATCGCCGGGCCGCTCGAGCTGTCCCGCCCACCACGACGCGCGGCGGCAAGACCACCACAGGCACACGCGGGGGCGTCGCAGGCAGATCACCCACCGGCCGGTCACCGACCGAAGCCCTTCCACTTCGAGTGCCGCACCGTGCACCGGACGACGGACTGCGGTCGTTTGTCGGTCCGCCGGCCGGTTTCGTCGATCGGAACCCGTCGACGGTGATGAGGATCTTCGAAATTGGCTGTGGCGGATATTTCGTGACGGTCATCACTCAAGTTCGTATGGCTGCCATGATCACTGCATGATCGAGTACTCTTGGCCGGACGAGTCGAGGGCAGTCCGAGCGTGCAACGCGTGGGCTGCGACGGTCGATGCACTTCCCGTTGGCACCCGCGTGGAGGGAGAGGTCATCGCCCGGCAGCCCTTCGGCGTGTTCATCCAGATCGACGCCGTTCCGGAAGCGCTCGGACTCATCGAGACCATCGGAAAGCCCTGCGACGAAGCCCCTGCACCAGGCACACGTGTCAGCGGCCGCGTGATTCACCACGCTGAGCACAATCACCAGGTCCGAGTCTGGCTCATTCAGCCACAGGGCATGGACTGACTGCCGCCTGTGAACCGGAAGATCACGGCGGCTGTGCCAGGACGAAGGTCCTCAGGAGATCGAAGGATGCCCGTCCGTACGACCTCCGCTTGATCAGCTTGATGCGCGTGACCTGTCCCTCGACAGAGCCGGAAATCCATTGCAGGGTCAGGCCGTTGACTACCGCATCCCAGTCGTTCTGAAGGAACGCGGCGAATGCCTGGACCGGCGGCGGGCCGTGCCCCAGGGCGCGGGCCATCCAGGCCGTGAGGTCGGTGCCGCGGCGTTCGCGGGCGATGGAGCTGAACTCGTGCGCGAGGTCGCGTGCTGCCGCGAGGTCGGGGCAAGCGGCGAGGATGCGGCCGAGTTGTTCGCGCTGGTTGCCGGTCAGGGCATTGGGGTGACGCATGATCCAGGTGGTGATGCGGCGGGGGCTGGGGATCACCACCTTGGGCTCGATGGTCGCGGTGCCGTCGCGACGTACTTGGTGACCATGACGCGGCTGCCTCGGTAGCCGTGTTCGCGGATCTCGCGGAACAGAGCCGCTGCGTTGGTGAATCCGGAGCGGAAGCGGTGCTGGAGGTAAGGCTTGAAGCGGTTGATGTGACCGTCGGGACGGCGTTCGCGCGCGGACGCGAGGATCTGGTCCAGGTCGGTCGTCAGGTAGCGGCGAACGGTCTTGCGGTCCCTGCCCAGGCGGCGGGCGATCACGCTGATCGTCCAGCCGCGTTCGCGCAGGTCGTGGATATCGGCGTGCCATTGGCGGACTCGGGCGAGAATCTGGTTGTCAGGCGGATCGTCGGGCTCGGGCGGGCCGATCAACGCCGTCAGCTTCGTCGCCGTCAGCGCCTCAGTCCGCAGGTCGGGTTCGTCGATCTCGGCATCCTTGCGCAGGCAGCCGCGGTGGGCGTGGTCCGTGCGCTCGACCGCGCGGGCGAGTGAGTGGAGCAGAGTACTGGTGGGCCGTTGGCGAGGTTCCTGCGTGTGCAGGCCCTTTTCCAACGGCCCCCAGCCCAAACGACGCATGCGACTTTCACCGCACGTC
>NZ_JBEXUX010000134.1:0-8342 GCF_040629175.1 Embleya sp. NPDC005971
CGCCGGGATGAACCACCCCCACCAGCCCCGACACCCCCACACCCGACTGACACAACCATGCCGAAACCCGACCGACACACCCCCACAGATCATCAAGTGGGCCGCGGTGCAGCGCAGGGAGTACGCCACCGGGCGGCTCGACGCCGGGCGCGTGCGGAAACTCGTCATGCTCGGCATGGTGTGGTCACATCCCGACGCGGCCTTCGACGACGGGCTCGCCGTCGCCAGGCGGTATGTCGGGCGTGTGGGGCACCTCGCCGCACCACAGAACGCCGTCCAGGACGGCGTGCGCATCGGACAGTGGCTCGCCAACCAACGGCGTGCGGGTGTTTTGGATGCGCACCCCGAACGCCGCCGGGCCCTGGAGGAGTTGGACCCGTGGTGGAAGCCGGACGGGTGGACCATCGCCTGGCAGAGGGCCGCCAACGAAGTACGGCTGTACCTGGCACGAGGTGGGGCCCTCGACGAACTCGTGCCCGGACACATCGCGGGCGGCGAAGACATCGGCAGATGGGCGCAGCGGCAGGCCAAGCCTGCCGTGAGAGCCAAACTCCGGCCCGGACAACTCCAACAGCTCCGGGAGCTCGGCATCCGGCCTGAAGACGGTGGCGGCGCAGCGGCGGATGGTGGTGGTGCGGCGGGCGGCGACGGCGTGGGGGAGGGCGCCGGGGCTGCCCCGGCGCCGAGGCGCGGGCGGGGCGCGTGGGAGACGGCGTTCGGCGCGGCCGTCGCCTACCGCGAACGCGAAGGGGACCTCGACGTACCTCGCGCACATGTCGAGACCGTGGCGGTGGAGACTGCGGCCGGGGTCGAGGGCGGCGGTGCCGTCGAGGTGCGGCTCGGCAAGTGGGTCAACAACCAGCGCACGCGGCGGAGTTCGTTGAACGAGGAACGGGTGCGGCTCCTCACCGAACTCGGCATGCGCTGGTGAGGGGCGGTGTCGGCCGAGGGTGCTCGTGTTCGGTGGATGTGAGATTCGAAGTGAGATCGAGGGGCGGGTGCGGTGGGGGTGTTTCGGGTCGCTCCGGTCGAGGGTGAGACGACGTGGTCGTTCATGGGCCGGGTCGCCGGGTGTTACGGGCTGGACGCCGACGCCCTGGCGGGGCACTGGCGGTGGCTCAACCACCGCCCCCGGCATCGGGGTGGAGGGTTGCGGGCGGACGCGGAGGTGGTCCTGGACGCGGCCGGGAGGCGGGTGTTGGTGGGGTTGTGCGGGGTCGGGGAGGAGGTGCTCGCGCGGGCGTTGCCGTCCTGGGGGCGGGAGGAGGACGAGGCCGCCGGATGGGGGACGGCCGGAGTGTCGCAGGGGATGTGGCGGGTGGGTGGCGCGGTCGCGGGGCCGGCGGCGTTCGGGTGTCGGCTGTGTGCGGCGCGGCGTACCGGTGGGCCGGTGCGGGTGGTTCGGTACGCGGCGCGGTGGGAGCGGGTGTGTGGGCGGCACGGCCGGTGGGGCCTGGACGCGGACGCCGACGGGGTTCCGGAACATCTGGAGTTGCGCGAGGTGCCGGAGGTGGTTGAGGCGCGGCGGCGGTGGGCGGGTGTGGCGCGGCGGGCGGCGCGGGCGGGGGTGGGTCCCGGGGAGGTGTTCGGGGTCGCGTGGGCGGTGGTGTGTCGGTGGTGGGAGTCGGCGCTGTCGTGGGAGCGGGAGGAGATCTGGCCGCGGCGGCTGCGCGCGGTCGCGGGCGGGGACGCCGGGGGTGATTTCGAGTGGTGGCAAGTGGCGGGTGGTCGGGCGGGACGCGGCGACGTTCCCGGAGGTGGTCGCGGTGGCGGACGCGCTGCTCGATCCGGCGATGGTCGAGCGGTTGTGGCGCGACAGCGGTGCCGGGCGGCCTCGGGTATTGCGGGTGGACGGGGCGTTCTGCCGCGAGCTCGGGGTGCGGGTCGGGCGGGCGTGGTTGGGGTCGGTGGTCGCGGTCGAGGACGGCGGCCTTTGGTCGCGTGGATGGGCGCCGTCGTCCGCAGGCGGCGTGGGGACGCGGGCGCGGGTCCGGGGGTGGGGTTCGGGTGGGTGGACGATCCGTGGCGGGTGCGGCGGGAGGATCGGCCGGTGTCGGCACTCGTCGGGCCGGGTGGGTGTCATGTCCGTCCGTAGAGCGTGTGGAGGTCTACGAGGAGGATGTCGGGGTTGGCGTGGGCTGCGGCGCGGGCCTTGTCGTTGAAGCCGGCTCCGCTGAAGCAGACGAGTCGGGTGTGGGTGGTGTCGTAGCGTCCGGCTTGGCGGATGAGGGTGCGGATGGCGCGGAGGCGTTCGATGTGGGCGATGCCGATGATGTCGTTCCACTTGGCCTCGCCGATGGCGAGCATGGGTGGTTTGGTTCCCTCGGCGATGCCGATGGCGGCGACGTCGATCTCGTGGCCGGTGCGGGCTTTGGGGTCGTGGACGGTGCCGTGGCCGACTCGGGCGGGCAGTCCTCCGAGGAGGTCGGGGTCGGCGTGGTGCAGGGTCCAGTCCCGGCAGACCTGTTCGAAGTGGGGGCCCAGGACGTTGCCGGCGAAGCGGCGGCGGCTGGCCTGCCAGACCCGGGGGGCGCTGCCGGGGCGCTCGAGTTGGTCCCAGACCGGTCGCATGATGGCGTGGTGGAAGCGGATGAGTGGTTCGGCGATGCGGTAGGTGGGTCGGTTGTCGCGGAAGACGTCGGCGTCGCGGTGGAGGAGTCCGGCGTCTTCGAGGACGTTGATGGGGTGGGCGATGTCGGTGGCTTTGCGTTCGAGGTAGCCGGCCATGCCGCCGCGGGTGGCGTTGCCGTCGGCGACGGCGGCGAGGACGGACAGGTACAGGGTGGTGTCGCGCAGGTCGGGTTCCTCGGCGAGGAGGTAGCGGGCCTCGCGGAAGAGGGGTGTCTCGGGGTTGAGGACGGTGCGCACGACCCAGTCGTCGAAGTCGTCGGGGCCGGTGGGGCTGTCACCGCGGGCGAACTCGCGGCGGTAGGCGGGGGTGCCTCCGACGACGGCGTTGACGCGGAGGGCGAGGTGGGGGTCGGTGATGTCCCAGAAGTCCGCGGCGAGGCGGTAGTCGAGGGGACGGACGAGCAGTTCCAGCCCCGCGCGGCCGCGCAGGGGGGCGTTGCCGGACAGGAGTTTGCCCATGAAGGACAGGGCCGAGCCGCACAGCAGCAGTCGCGCGCGGGAGGCGGTGCGCTGATCGCGTAGAGGGCGGAACGCCTCCTGGATGACGGAGGGCAGTTCGGGATTGGCCTTGGCGAGGTAGGGGAACTCGTCGATCACGACGGGCACTGGCCGCTCCGCTCCGAGGGCGAGGAGCGCGTCGACCACCTCGAACCAATTCTCGAAGTGATGGGGGCTGGCCGGCCGGGTGTGGGCGGTGAGGCTCGCGCTGATCCGGCGCAGCGACTCCGCGTCGGCGGCCTCGGTGGCACCGAAGTAGAAACCCCCGGCGGCACGGCAGACGGCGTCGAGGAGGAACGTCTTGCCCTGACGTCGCCGCCCTGAGACGACGCCGAGGCTGGCCCCGGATTGCTCGTCGGTGATGAATCGGGTGAGCGCGGACCATTCGTAGTCGCGATCGAACATTTCGGGGGGCTTGTCCACGACAACCTCGCGTATGGATATAGAAGTACAGTTCCATAAACCATACCTCTATTCGTATGGAAGGCGTCACGGCCGAGGTCGATCCCGACCCGGGCCGGCGGGCACGTGGAGATTCGCGCTCGGGCCCGGCCGCCCGCCCCCGACACCCCCCCGAGCCGGCCGGGCCGAGGACGGGGTGGCCTCGGCGGCGCACACGACGGTCGGCCGGTCGTGTCGGGACCTCGAGCCGCCGGGCCCCACACGCCGGGCCCGGGCCGCCACCGAAGCCGATGTCGGGTCGGACCTCGAGGCGGGCGCAGCGGTGGACGCGGACACCGTCGGATACACGCCGCGGTACGCGTCCTCCTCTCGGACGGCCGGGGCGAACACCGTGTCGTCGTCGGTCGCCATCGCCGCGATCGCTTCGGGCGATCTCGCTCTCGCCGTCGGGGAACGGGCTGCCCAGGACGTCGATGTCGCGCGTGCCGCAACGGGCCTCGAAACGGGTGAGGAGCAGGCCGCCCCCGAGGATGGAGCGCTTCCCGCCCCGCGGTGGGGCCGTTACGCGGTGAAGCAGGCATTCGAGGGCGTGTTCGACCACGAGCTCGTCGGTCGGGCGGCCGGTGCGGCGGTCCGGGAGAGCGGGTGTGTCCGCTCGGGAAGGACAGCGCCGAGAAGTCCCCGTCGACGGGGCTACCGCCAGGGCCCAGGGCTTCGACGCGGGTGGGCAGGTAGGCAGGTAGGCAGGTGGGTGGGCGGGTGGGCGGGTGGGCGCCCGCCGAGGCACCGCGGCAGGGGTTGTTCGAGACCGTCCCGGCGCAGGCAGGTAAGCCCGCATCGGCGCGGCGGTGGCACATCCACGAGATCGAGCGCGGGTTGCCGAACGGCCCCGGCCGGGTGGGAGCGGCGCGCGCGGAGTACGGCCCGGGTCGGTCCATGGCGGAGCGGGAACGGGCCGAGGCCGAGGAGACGCGGGCATCGGGGTGGGCGGGATCGAGCACGTCGCCGGCGGCGCCAACGACCGGACGCTACTCGCTACGCCTCAGCCGGGGTGGGGAGAAACTTGCCGGCGGCTGGCCGATGTCCGGCCCGCCGGTGTGCGGCGTCGGGACGTAGCCCTCGGTCGGTGCGGGCAGCGCATCGACGCAGGCCGTCGAACAGGCGTTGACCAGCAAGGGCAGCACGTCGGCGCCGGATGTCCACAGTGAGATCCACACCTGGCGCAGGTTCGCACCGTGGACACGCTCGTCGCAGACGCTGCACGTGCGGATCGCAGTGGCGCCCCACACCCCGGGGTCGACGTCGTCGAGGTCCACGGCCCGATCACCGGTTGCCGCAGCCCGGAGCGGCGGAAACGGCGGCCGCTGCTTGTAGTTGCCGTAGACGGCACGGGAGCTGACCGTGCTGCGCCGAAGATTGAGGCACCGGGTGATCTCGTACGGGAACCAGTGCAGGCGGTATGAGGTGTACGGGGTGAACTCCTCGAGGCTCGTCATCGCACCGATCTCGGGCGGGATACGCACCAGGTTGCTTCCGTACAGCACGAGGTGTTTCACCGAGGTGAGTTCGGCGATGGTCGCCGGGAGCGCAACGACCTGGCGCCGCTGCTCCGCGGTGAGTTCCACCAGCGGCTTGAAGACCTCCCGTCCGTCGGCCGCGGCCTCTTCGATCAGTTCGAGAAGGCGGATCCATCCCGGTGCGGTGGTGTCCTGACGTTCCGGATGGAAACGGGTCGGCGACTGTGTCCGGGAGGCGTATCCGATACACCCGCATCTCTCGCGCGCCGGACCCTGATCGCCGGGCCCGGTGGCATCGGCCCACCGGTTGGGAAACACCTGCGGCTTCAAGTCCTCACTCATCGGCTCACACTAGACGTCACGGCCGGCGAGACGTAAAGGGGTCCGGAAGGGTCGTTCAGGGAAGCCGACTTGGCAGTCGCCTGTCTCGGGGGATGCGGATCATGGTCGGGCCACGCGCTGTGTACGAGACGGATCCGCCCGACGTGGAATGGGAGGTCCTCGCCCCTCTCGTGCCGCCGCCGAGGCCGGGAGGCCGACTGGGCGTCCCCGGCGCGAGATCCTCGACGCGCTCTCGTATCGGCTTCGGGCCTGCTGCGCATGGCACCTGCCTCGGCACGACTTCCGGCCGTACCCGACGGTCTACCGCTACCGGCGCGGGTGGCGGACCGAGGGACGATCGGAGGCGATCCCGGGCGCGCTCCGGGAGCGGGAACACGCCGGTCGGGGCCGTGATCCGACCCCAGGCTCCGGGATCGTGGACATCCAAAGTGTCAAGGGAACGGAACGGTGGGCCAGGGCAATCCCGGCGGCGGTGCCGTAGCCGGGCGAGACCAGGGCGGTGGACGCGGCGCTGTCGCCCGCAAAGACGGCCGTCCCCCATCCCGCCCGGCCGACATGGCCCGACGTGCTGCGCTTCGCCGCGCCCGGTTGTTCGCCCGCGATCGGCCGATGACGTTGGACGAACACCTCGGGGGCGCTGCCGCCCAGCCGGTCGTCGTACCGGAGAGACCATCGTCGTGGACCGGGGGAAGGTCTTTCTGTCGAGGGCGTTCACCGCCGCGTGCGAGACGCTCGGGATCGGCGCGCAGCCCGCCCCGCCGTTCGCGCCGACGGCCAAAGGCATCGTCGAGCACACCTTCGGATCGATCAACACCCTGTTCTGCCGACACCTTCCCGGGTACACCGGCTCCGACGTCACCCGACGCGGCCGGAACGCCGAACGCGACGCGTGCTTCAGTGTCGCGGTTGCAGGACCCGCTCGACGAACGGGTCGTGCGCTGGCACCATCGCCCTCACGAAGGACTGCGGCATCCGGTGATGCCGAGGGTCGCGCCGGCGCCGAACCGGATGTGGGCCGCGCTGGTCGCGGCGTGCGGATACGTGTCGGTACCGCTGAGCGGCGGCGACTACCTCGAACTGCCGCCGGTGCGATGGCAGGCGGTCGGCGAACGCGGGATCCGCATCGACCACCGCACCCACGACCACGAGGTCCTGGGCCCGTACCGGGTCAGTCCTCCGGGATCGCCGTCCGAGGCGGGAAGTGGGAGGTCCACCACAACCCCCACGACGGCCGCCGGGTGTGGATCCGGTTGCCCGGCGGGGAGTTGACCGAGGTGCCGTGGATCCACCGCGACCATGTGAATGTTCCGTTCGACGTCCACGCGTGGCGGCACGTGAGGGAGAGCGTCGAACGACGCGGGGACCGCGAGCGGCACGAAACCGACCTCGCCGACGCCCTCGACCAACTCATGCGCCGCGCCCACACCGGACACACCACCCGTGTAGAACACGCCCTTCTGGCCCGCGGCACACCCACCCGGACTCCTCCACCGGCACGACGCTCCGCACACGAGGGGCGGGAACAGGGCCTCGGTGACGTGCTCCCCGGGCGGCCAGGCGGGGACAGCCTCGACGAACTCGACGACGGCCTCGACGAGTCGCCGCTGCCGGAGTCGGACACCGGCGAAGACGATCCCGACTCCCCCGCCCCGCCGTATAGGGGGCTTGGGCTCTACGACGCACATGAGGAAGCCCTGAAATGGTGAGCCCCGATGCGCACTCGGGCGACCACACGTGGGGCGTCGGTACGGACACGACGGAACAGTCCCGGCCGGTAACCACCTGGCAGGGTTGGCAGGACTTCGCGACCGCACCGCCGGCGACACCGCCCGAGCCCGGCACACCACCACGCAACCGGGAGGAACGTCTCGCCTATCACTCCGCGTTCGTGACCGTCCGTACCCCGGCCATCGACGCCCTCGCCATCAGCGTGCGCACCCTGATGATCCTCGGCCGCCACCAACGGACCACCGCCCGGCCGTCCCTGATCGTCACCGGGCCGGCGGCGGCCGGGAAAACCACCGCCCTGCACCCGCGTCGGACGCGCCTGCCACCTCGCCCACATCCGCAACCGTCCTCCACCACCCGGAACCGCACATGCCCGGGTACCGGTCGCGTACGTCCTCGTACCGCCCGGCGCGACCCCGAAAGCGCTCGCCGCCGAGTTCGCCCGCTACCTCGGCGTCCCCGTCACGGCCCGGATGACGCAGGCCCAGATCACCGAGGCCGTCTGCCACACGTACGACCGGGCCGGCGTCCGGTTGGTCCTCATCGACGAGATCCACCGCCTCAACCCGCGGACCACCACCGGCGCCGAGACCGCCGATCTGTTGAAGGACCTCACCGAACGCATCGCGGCGACGTTCGTGTACGCGGGCATCGACGTGACCGCCACACCGTTGTTCAGTGGTGTGCGCGGGGCGCAACTCGCCGGACGGGCCTCGCTGATCGAGTGCGGGGCGTTCCCGGCACGACTCGGGAAGCGCGAACCCTTCACGGAGTTGATCGCCGGAGTGGAAGCCGCCCTCGACCCGAAACGCACACCGCGCCGGGACACTCCCCCACCTCGCGCCCTATCTCCATCAACGCACCGCCGGACGGATCGGCAGCCTGGCCCGCCTCATCCACCAGGCCGCGATCACCGCCATCGTGGACGGCACCGAACGCATCACCAAAACCAGCCTCGACGCGGTCCGTTTGGACCACCTCGCCGAAACACACCACCGCCCCGGCACACCCGGGTCCCGCACACCCAAGCGGTAGGCCACCCCGGCCCTGCCACCCAAACCAAAACCCCGTGACCAGCACAAACACGACCCGGGCCCTTTAGGCGTACCAAGCTATGTGCAACACACCCGTGAACCGCTCCGAGTTTGATCGAGACTCTGGTTCTTGAGAGAATCGGACGAATCATGCCGAAGCACTATCCAAGGGACCTCAAGGAGCGGGCCG
>NZ_JBEXUX010000135.1:0-8195 GCF_040629175.1 Embleya sp. NPDC005971
GCAGGTTGTGCTCGGACAGTCGGCGTGCCGTCGCGGTGATCCTGTGCACCGGACGCAGCACCCGGCCGGACATCCACCAGCCGACCAGCATCGAGCTCGCGGCCAGGAGCAGCAGAGCCGCGATGAGCACGGTCAGCAACTGACTCATCGTCACGTTCTGGCCGGTGTCGACGGCCCGCTGGATCGCCTCTGCCGGGACCGTGTTGTCCGGGGTCTGCGTACCCTGCAACGGTTGCGCGGGCTGGGCCCGACCCACGCAGACCGGGGCGATTTCGTTTGTGTCCGTGGTCGGGGACGTGGTGATCCTCAATGTCCTCGCCAGCGCGATCGGCAATCGCTCGGACAGCCGCCGGCCGACGAACCAGTACACGATGCCCAGCAGCACCGTGCCGACGACGAGCGACATGCCGCCGTACAACAGGGTGAGTCGGGCCCGCGCCGACGGCCGGCGGAACAGCCTCCGGTAGGGCAGCCGCACGCCCGAGAGCAGCCGCCTGCCTGTCGCCGGGCCGCTCCGTCGGGATGCCCTCCGGCCGCTTCCACGAGGTGTGCGCGGGCTGTTCATATCAGGGATCCCGAGCCGGGTACGGGCCGGACGACCTGCGGGTCGCCCGGTTCGGCGCGCAGCTCGCACATGGTCACCCGCGCGATGTCGGAAAAGGGGTCGACGGTCCGGTCCCACACCCGCTCCGGCATTTCCTCGTCCTCGGTCACCAGAACTTGCAAGGTTTGTCGCTCCGTTTCGAGCCGGGGAAGGGGGTGGGGAGGGTGGGGAACGAATGGAGCACGAATAGAGCACGAATGGGCCCGAACGGCCCGATTCGCAGGCTTCGGATGAACCCCATCGGTTATACGCGCGCCTGCGTTAACTCCGGATAACCGATCCGGGTGACGTCGTGGCAACCCGTCGGTGCGTAGACCTGTTGTTGCTCTCACGCCGCTACGGCGGGTGGTGACCACACGAGCGACGGGTGCGACGACGGGCGGGAGAGCGGCAGCGGTGACGAGGTTCCGGCGCGCGGGAGCGAGACGGTCTCCCCACCGAGGCCGGTCACCCGCACATCGGCAACGGGAAGGAGTGGACAGTGACTTCACAGGATGGACGCCGGGTGGCCGAGGGAATGTCGCGGAGACGGATGTTGGGGGCGATGGGCGCGGGCGCGGTGGCCTCGGCCGGCGTGGCCGGGCGGGCGTACGGCTCGCCTGCCGGGGCTCGTTCGGCCGCGGAGCTGGTGGCCGGGCCGATCAAGCGGGATCTGGCGATGTTGGATGTGATCGCCGCCCGGCACGGCGGCAACCGGGGTGCCGGCCTGCCCGGCTTCGACTACTCCGCGTGCTATGTGGAGGCCCGGCTGCGCGACGCCGGATACCGTACCCGGCGTCTGGCGGTCGGCTACGACCGAACCGATCACATCCGCGACACCGTCGAACAGGTCCGCCCTCGAGCGCGCAGCGTTTTTCACGTCGCGGCGGGCGGAGTCGCGGCATCACCGACCGGCGGTGACACCGGGGACTTGGTCATTCCGCGCGATGCCTTCGGTGACGCCGCGGACAGTTGGGAGGGCATCGACGCCCGCGGGAAGGTGGCGCTGTTACAACTGCGCCCGAACCTGCTGCGCGGCGCCCGTCGGGAGCACGTCGGCGGCGGATGCCACAGCGGCATGGCGGCCAGGAGGCAACGGGTCGCCGCGGATCAGACCGAGTCGGCCCGCCAGGCCCTGATCCGGGCCCGTGCCGCCGGCGTTGCGGCGGTGTTGTTCCACCTCGATCAGGTCGACTTCCCGATCGGTCTGGTCTTCGATGCTCCCGGGGACGCCGGGCTGCCGCCGGCGAGCGTCGTCTTTTCCAGCGACGCCACCGCGCTGCGCGAGGACATGAACGCCGGCGGTACGACGGTGCGCGTCGAACTGGAGCTGCGCCGGCGACATGTGGACACCTTCAGCGTGCTGACCGTGCCCCCGGACGCCTCCGCCGCCAGGTACCTGTTCGGCGCGCATCTGGACAGCGTCCCCCGGGGCCCCGGCATCGACGACAACGGCTCCGGCTCCGCGCTGCTGCTCCACCTCGCCCATGCCCTCGCCGTCGAGCCCGCAGGCAGTCCCGTGCAGTTCTGCTGGTGGGGCGGCGAGGAGGACGGCATGCGCGGCTCCCGACACTTCGTCGAGACCGAACCGCTCCAGCCGATCCGCGGCTACTTCAACCTGGACATGGTCGCCGCCCCCAACTATGTCATCGGCGTCTACGGCAACGGGCCGCAACGCCATTTCACCGACCACTTCACCGCCATCGGCCAACCCTGGCTCGAAGGACCCGTCGACGGGATGTCCGACCAAGTCCCCTTCCTCGACGCCGGGATCCCCGTCGCCGGGATCGACACCGTGCGCAGCGCACCCGCCGCCCTCAAGGACGACCGCGAAGCCGCACTGTTCGGAGGCACCGTCGGGCGGCCCTTCGACCCCAACTACCACGGCCCGGGCGACACCGTCACCAACATCAGCACCAAAGCCCTGGCCATCTGCACCACCGCCGGCCTGGCCGCGCTCCGAGCCGTGAGCCGCTGACAGGCAACGACCGGCGACCCGCCCGATAATCCCCCGCCCGGGGGCCGCTCGTTCGCTTCCTCGTCCGCGGATCAGCGTGCGGTCACCGCACGCGGCCTTGTCACTGCGCAAGCGTCATGTCACCACCGTTGCCGCCGTGTTCCGGCCCGGCCGTCCTACCGGTGGTCCTCGGATCGCGATGCCCGGTCCGCCAGCGCCCGTACCTCGGCGGCGACGGCGGCATGACGCTCGCGCGGTATGTCGTGCCCCACGCCGGGCTGCAGGACCAGGCGTGCGCCGGGGACCGCAGCGGCTGTGGCGTGGGCCGCGGACGGCTTGAGCAGGGGATCGTCGGTGCCGTGCAGCACCAGCGTCGGGACCCGCAGCTCCGCCAGGGACGGGCCGTGCCACTTCGCGCCGATCTGCCGCGACTGGGCCTTCGGGTCGGCGATGCCGGTGTCCACGTCGGCGCTGATTCGCTCCAGCGCCTCCACTTCGTCGAAGGGGTAGCCGGGTGACGCACACAGACGGGCGACCGCGAGGCCCATGGCGATCCTTTCCTCCCGGCTTTCGGCGGGCTTGATCCGGGCGAACCTGGCGAGGGTGCCCAGGCGCAGATACCGGAAGGCGCCCAGGCCGCCGACGTCGCTGGGCAGCGCCGCGGACGAGGTGAGTGTGCGCACACGATCCGGGTGGCGCAGGGCGATGCGCTGGGCGACGACGCCTCCGAGGGAGTGCCCGAAGAGATGGGCGGATTCCCAGCCGAGCCCGTCCATGACCGCGATCGCGTCGTCGGCCAGGTCCTCGGCGGTGTAGGCCGCGCTGCGGCGGGCGGCAATCGCGGCGAAGGGGTTGCCCGACGAGGTCTGCGCCTGCATCCGGGTGGAGTTGCCCGAGTCCCGCTGGTCGTAGCGCGCGACGGCGAATCCGGCGGCCGCCCACGCCGCACACAGTCCTTCCGGCCACCAGTGCCGGGACACCGCCAGACCCATCACCAGCAGCAGCGGCTCGCCGTCCGCGCCCTCCCGGAACCGGTCGTAGGCGAGGTCGACGGCTCCGTTGTGGGCGAAGCGGCGTTCGGTCCAGGACATGGCGGGCTCCCTCGGTGGACGAATAAACTGCGATCGGTGTTCGCAGTATTAGACTACAGCAGGCCAAGGACCGCACGCCGAGGAAGGTTTCCGACAGTGACCGAACACGAGCCCCGACCCACCGTGTGGTCACGGCCCGAACGCGGCACGCGCGGACCCGCACCCGAACGCGACCGCCGGCAGATCACCGCCGCCGCCGTCGCCCTGGCCGACGCCGACGGACTGGCCGCCGTCTCGATGCGCGCCCTTGCCCGGGAACTGGGCACCGGACCCGCCTCGCTCTACCGCTACCTGGCGAGCCGTGACGACCTGCTGGACCTGATGGCCGACGCGGTCACCGGCGAGGTCGACCTGTCCGCCGCACCCGGCGGCGACTGGATCGGCGACCTCACCGCCCTCGCCCTGCAGGCCAAGGCGGCACACGCCCGGCACCCGTGGCTGCTCGAACTGACCGCGCAGCGCGGCAGTGTGCTGGGGCCCAACGCGATCGACTACCTCGACCACGCCCTCGCGATCCTGACCCACGCCCCCGGCACCAGCTCGCAGAAACTGGAGACGATCGGCTTCGTCGGCGGCCTCGTCACCCTCTTCGCCCGCCACGAGGCGACCACCACCGCCGGCGGCGCGACCCCGTCCGCACAGGCGGCCCACCTTGCCGCCGTCGCCGCCGAGGGACGCCATCCCCACGTGCTCGCCGCACTGGCCACCGCAGGCCCCGCACCGTCGGACGGCCCCGCCGACCGGGACGCCCTCTTCGAACGCCTGTTGCGCCGCATTCTCCCCGGACTGCTCGGCTCGTGACGAAACGACCGCTGCTCGGCTTGCGCTTCGACCCGTTCGCCTCGGTCGGGCGCCCTTCCGGTGGTGTCCGGGGTCGGTGCGGGGCGCACCGGTTCTGACGACGCGTTCGACGTCGTGACGGGGCGCGGGCCTGTGCCTTCTTGAACCGGCAGGCCGACCCGGACCGGGTCGGGAGGTGGGCGCACCGGCGGAACGGGCCGCCTTCGTGCGCGGGTTCCGAATGCCCGACGCGTCCGTTGCGGCGCGGGAGCGGCCGGGCCGGGGCGACGGCTCTCGCGATCGTGTTCGGCGCGGCAGCCGACAAATGTGGACAAAGTTACTTCTAATGGGACATGTGTGTGGTGGCTGTCACGGCGTGGTGACCGGTCGGCCGGAGCACAACCACGTCCGAGCCCCTGGGAGGTTTCCGATGTCCAGCCCCGGTGACACAGCCGTGTTCGTCCCCGATCCGGAGACCGACGAAAACGCCGAGACAGGCCGTGCCTCGGCCCCCGATCCCGAGCCCCGAACGTTGTCGTTGACGGCCGCCCAGCGCGAACTGTGGTTCGCCGAACAGCGTGCGCCCGGCGGTTCGGAAGGCCGGGTCGCCGAGTGCGTGGAGATCCACGGGCCGGTGGACGCGGCGCTGTTCGAGGCGGCGGTACGGCAGGTGCTGGACGAGGCGGAGGCGCTCCGGGTGTGCATCCGGCCCGGGAAGGACGGTCCGGTGCAGATCGTGGACCCGGATCCGGAGTGGGCACCGGTGGGCGTCGACGTCAGCGATCGGGCCGATCCCGAAGCGGCGGCCCGGAGTTGGATGGCGGCGGACATGGCCGTCCCGATGGACCTGCCCCGGGGGCGGCTGTTCCGCTGCGCCCTGATCAAGCTGGGGGCGGAACGCTGGCTGTGGTACGGCACCAGCCACCACATCGTGATGGACGGCTTCGGATTCTCGCTCGTCGTGCAGCGCCTGGCCCAGATCTATACGAGCCTGGTGGCCGGCGAGCCGATCGCACCGTCACCCTTCGGAGCACTGGCGGATCTGGTGCAGGCCGACCTGGACTACCGGGCCTCGCCGGACTACGCCGCGGACCGCGACTACTGGGCGGCGCTGCTCGCCGATCGCCCGGCATCGGTGCCGGTGCCCGCGCGACCGGACCTCGCGCGCGGGGAGGATGGCCCGGGCGACGGGCATCCGCTCGCGGGTACCGCGCACAGGACCGAACTGCGCCCGCCGGCACGGCCGGAGGCACTACGGGAAGCGGCCCGGCGCGCCCGGGTGTCGAGGTCGCGATTCGTCGTCGCGCTGGCCGCCGTCTACCTGCACCGGCTGACCGGCGAGCGGGACGTGGTGATCGGTCTGGTCGTCACCGGCCGCGCGAACCGCCGGCTCCTCACGATTCCGGGAACGCTGGCCAACGTCGTGCCGCTGCGCCTGACGGTGCATCCGGGCATGCCGCTGGCCGAGTTGCTCACCCAGGTCGATCAGGCGGTGGAGCGGGCGGTGCCGCACCAGCGCTACCGCGGCGAGGACCTGGTCCGCGAGCTGGACCTGCCCGCCGCCGGCGACACCTGGTTCTCGCTGGCGGTCAACGTCATGTCGTTCGGGAGGCCGCTGACCTTCGGCGGACATCCCTGCACCATCCGCAACCTTGCCCGCGGAGCGACCGCCGACCTGTCGCTGGGGGCGGTGGAGCGGCGTGACGGCACCGGCATGCACCTGGAACTGCAGGGGGCACCCGGTCGGTACGGCGACGCCGACCTGGCCGACCACCAGCAGCGCCTGCTGAGCCTGCTCGACGCCATGGCCACCGCCGACCCGGACCGTCCCATCGGCACCTTCGACCTCCTCACCCCGGACGAACGCCGCGAACTGTCGGCCGGCCACGACGCCCCGGCGGTCGAACTCCCGGCTGTCGCGATGGCGGAACTGTTCGAGACGCGCGTGCGCATCGCCCCGGACGCGGTGGCGCTGGTACAGGGCCGGGAGAACCTGAGCTATGCGGAACTCAACGCGCGGGCGAACCGGTTCGCGCACGCCCTGATCGCCCGCGGCGTCGGCCCCGAGGACATCGTCGCCCTCGTCCTGCCCCGCTCCGTCGAACTGGTCACCGCGATCCTGGGGGTGCTCAAGGCCGGCGCCGCCTACCTGCCCGTCGACCCGGCGCATCCGGCCGAGCGGATCCGGTACCTGCTCGACGACGCCCGCCCCGCCGTGTGCATCGACACCGCGGCGACGGTGGTCGCGATGAGCGAAGGGCGTGCCGCCACCGACCCCGGTGTGGCCGTCGACCCCCGCCACCCCGCGTACGTCATCTACACCTCCGGCTCCACCGGCACCCCCAAGGGCGTGGTCGTCACCCACATCGGCATTCCCGGCCTGGCCGCGGCACCGGCCGAGCGGTGGGGCATCGATACCGAAAGCCGTGTCCTGCATGCGGCCTCACCCAGCTTCGACGCCTCCGTGTGGGACCTGTGCGCCGCCCTGACCGCAGGCGCCGCGCTGGTGCTCGCCCCGGCCGACGACCCACTGTCCGTGTTCACCGATCCCCACCTGAACGCGACACACGTACTGCTGCCCCCGTCCGTCCTCGCGGCACTGTCCCCGGACGCGGTGTCGGCAGGGAACATCGGCGTCGCCGGCGAGGACTGCCCGCCCCACCTGGTGGCCCGTTGGGCTCCCGGTCGGTGGATGATCAACGCCTACGGCCCGACCGAGACCACCGTCTGCGCCACCATCAGCGACCCGCTGACCCCCGACGCGGTCGGGACACCGCCGATCGGCCGGCCGATCACCGGTACCCGCGTCCACGTCCTCGACGCCGGTCTGCAACCCCTCCCGCCCGGCTGCGTCGGCGAACTGTACATCGCGGGTCAAGGCTTGAGCCGCGGCTACCTGAACCGGGCCGGCCCGACCGCCGAACGCTTCGTGGCGTGCCCGTTCGGCCCGCCGGGAGAGCGCATGTATCGCACCGGCGACCTCGCCCGATGGCGCGTCGACGGCAGCGGTCTGGAGTTCTGCGGCCGCGCCGATCGGCAGGTCAAGATCCGCGGCCACCGGATCGAACCCGGCGAGATCGAGACCGCGCTGACGGCGCACCCCGGCGTGGCCCGGGCCGTCGTCGTCGCCCGCGAGGACCACCCCGGGGACAAACGCCTCGCCGCCTACGCGGTGCCGGCGCCCGGCACCGTACTGCGGCCGGTCGACCTGCGCGAGCATCTCGAACAGCGGCTGCCCGACTACATGGTGCCGGCGGCGTTCGTGCTCCTGGACGCGGTGCCGTTGACCGTCAACGGGAAGCTGGACCAAGCCGCGCTGCCCGTGCCGGGGCCGGTCGGCGGTGCGGGTTCGAGTCGGGCCCCGCGCACCCCGCACGAGCAGTTGCTGGCCGGGTTGTTCGCCGAGGTCCTCGGGCTGCCCGCGGTCGGTGCAGACGACGACTTCTTCGCCCTCGGCGGGCACTCCCTGCTCGCCACCCGCCTCGTCTCCCGCGTCCGCGCACTGCTGGGGGTCGAGGCGGAGCTACGCGATCTGTTCGAGAGCCCCACCGTGGCCGGTCTCGCCGCGTCCTTGCGCGACGCCGGGCAGGCGCGCCCCGCCGTGGTGCCGGTGCCGCGGCTCGGGGTGGTGCCGCTTTCGTACGCGCAACAACGATTGTGGTTTCTCGATCGCCTGGAGGGCCCGGGGCCCACCTACAACGTTCCGTTGGCGTTGCGTTTGTCGGGTGTGCTCGATCGGGGTGCGTTGGAGCGGGCTGTGGTGGATGTGGTGGTGCGGCACGAG
>NZ_JBEXUX010000136.1:0-7823 GCF_040629175.1 Embleya sp. NPDC005971
TGAACTGCTGTGTATATCTCTTTGGCACGTGCTTTCTCTTTCCGGTTTCCTACAACCCTACGCGGGTCGCTGTCCGGAAGATCAAGGGCACCTCACAGCGGCGGGTGTGGTCGGGCCGGGTGTCGCGAGGCCCGGGCACGGGACGGCGGCGTCCCGGGGTACGACGGCGGGTGGGCATGGATCGGGCGGTGAGGTGGGCTTGGCCGGGCCGCGCGGCGCAGCGGCGGGGGTGGCAGGTGGGGTCGCGGCGGGTGGTGTGGGGGCCGACGTCGGCGGTGGGGCGGCGGGGCTGGTGGCGGTGTGGGAGGTCGTCGTTCCCGGTCCCGGGGCGGTGTATCGCGGGGTGGCGATCGGGCGGTGGGTCGAGCGTCAGGTCGCGGGGTGGGAGCGGTTGAACGCGGCGCAGCGGGAGGCGCTGCTCGCAGTGGGCGTTGCGGCGCCTGTCGCCGAGCCGGTGGCGGTGCGGCCGGCGGTCGAGGGGCCGAGGGCGGGGCGCAGCAGGGACGAGGCGTTCGCGGTCGGGTTGGCCGCCGCCGGGGCGTTCTTTACGCGGGAGGGGCACCTGGAGGTCCCGCGCGGGCACGTCGAGGCCGTCGACGTGCCCGGGGGTGGCGGGGTCGAGGAGGTGCGGTTGGGGGTGTGGGTCATCAACACCCGGGCGCGGCGCGGGAAGTTGACGGGTGAGCGGATCGCCGCGTTGGACGCGATCGGGATGCGGTGGACGTGAGGTCGGGTGTGAGATCCGGGTGGAGATTTCGAACCGCCGTCTATGAGCGCGGAGCGGCGGTCTTGCCGCCCCGCACCCTGCGGTTGTCTCAACGTCGGGGAAGGGCGAGCAGGTTGTTGGTCCACGCTCCGTCGGAGTGCGTGCGGAGGTACTTCTCGCCTTGGCGCGGGGTCACGACTGCAACATCGGCTCGGTGGCCTTTGCCGTCGTCGGTGTACGCCTTGCCGTTCTGGTCCTCGATCCACGAGACAATTTGCGCGCGTGTGTTGTCGCCGGTTTTTCCGTCGGCCGGGTTCTTCCACCACAAGTGGATGATGTGCTCGTGGGTGGTACCGCTCGAAAGTCGGATGGCGGTGATCTGGATGGCCATGGGTGCTCTTTTCTGTCGGTCTGGGGCGCAGTCCGGATCAGGGCCGGGCATCCGCGTACTGCTCCCTGGAGCGGGCGCTTCGGATCGTGCTCGTGTCCGCCGGTTGTTGTGGGGTCTCGATATCGGCGGCAGGGTCCCTTGGAAGGGCGTCTACGGTCCTGCGTGAAACCGGTAGGTGACCGCGTTTGGCTGGGCGTTGGCTGCCCAAGGCTTGGGGGATGCAGGTGGCGGGGATGACCGACCATCGATCCAACCATAGAGTTTCATATACCGATTAGGTTCATTGAACTCTGGCCTTGATCGCCAAGATAGCATGCACCCGACTGGTGCATGAAATATCCTCGAGGTGGTAGTTGAAGGTCTTCTTCCAAGACGCCGATCTCGCTATGGCGTGCAACGACGACACGGCACGACGCAAGCGCTTCGGTCCGGACCTGTCCTCAACGATCCGGCGGCGGCTGGGAGAGATCGTCGCCGTCGCGCACCTGGGCGAACTCCACCGGATCCCCGCCGCCCGACCCCGTCGCCATCCCGGCCGGGACGACGGATGTCTGCTGGTCGCCTTGGGGTCGACAGCCGATCTCGTCGTCCTACCCCGCGGCGATCCCCCGTCATCGCCCGACGGCCACTCTCACGACGAATCCACCATCAGATCCCTCGTCGTCGTCTCCATCAACCTCGCCTGAGTCCAGCCGCCACCAGCGCCCGCAGAGAGGCCCTTCGATGACCCTCGGCGCCGACGTGTACGAGTACGCGCCCCAGACCGCCCATCCACCCGGCGAGACCCTCAAGGAAGCTCTCGAGGAACGCGGCATCACCCAGGTCGACCTCGCCCGCAGAACCGGCCTGTCGACCAAGCACATCAACCAGATCGTCCAGGGATCCGCCGCCCTCAGCCCCGAGACCGCCCTCCTCCTCGAACGCGTCACCGGCCTGCCCGCGACCGTCTGGAACGCTCTCGAAGCCGCGTGGCGCACACAACTGGCCCGTGAGGAGGAACGCGAGAGACTTAAGGATCAGGTCGACTGGCTGGGCAATTTCCCGCTCGCCGAACTCGTCAGCCGCAACGTGCTGCCGAGCACCGCCAGAACCGTCGACAACCTCCGACACCTTCTGGCGTTCTTCGGCGTGGCCAGTCCGCAGGTGGCCGAGAACCTGTGGGGCGGCTACCGCGCGGCCTTTCGACGATCGACCGCCGCGCCACCGAACGAGTACGCCACGTCCACCTGGCTGCGTCTGGCCGTCCTCGAAGCACGTGAGATCGACTGCCGTCCCTACCGGCGCGAGACCCTCCAGGACCTCCTGCCGGCCCTGCGTGCCCTCACCACCCGTGAGCCGCAGGCCTGGATCGAGGAACTACCGGGATTGTGCGCTCGGGCCGGCGTAGCCCTCGTGTTCTCCCCCGCCCTGAAGAACACCCGGCTGTCGGGTGCCACCCGCTGGCTCACCCCCGACAAGGCCATGGTCGCCCTCACCTGCCGCTACAAGACCGACGACCAGTTCTGGTTCACGTTCTTCCACGAACTCGGCCACGTCCTGCTCCACGGCAAACGCCTCACCTTCCTCGACGACGACGGATCCGACTCCGCCGACACGGACCCCTCCGAGGTCGAGGCCAACGCCTTCGCCGCCGCCACACTCATTCCCGCCGAGCACATGCCCGCATACGAGGCCCTCCGCCGAAACCCCAAGCCGCTCACCAACATCAAACGCTTCGCAGCCCGTGCTGGCATCGCCCCCGGCATCGTCGTCGGCCGCCTCCAACACGAAAACGCACTGCTCTTCCGCGAGGGCAACGCAATGAAACGCCGCTTCAGTCTGGACTGACGGCACATCGCTCGTCCCTCGCGGCGCAGGACGGGCTCGTCACAGCGCGACCGCGTCGCCGGCGACGGGCCGGCTCGCGTCACAAGGGAATCGGTTCCCGGCCGATGTTCATCGAATCGGTCGGGCACCGATCGGCCGTACCGCACGAGATCGCAAACGTCCGCCGCCCATCCGTCGAGCCCGTGTCCTGCTCGCCGGTCCCGTTGCACGGTTCGTCGACGCGGTGGGGAGGCCGGGCGGACCCCGGGGTCGAGCACAAGCGTGACGGGTGAGGGGACGGTGCCGCGGGGCGCTACGGGATGCGGGCGTCGCCGTGCCGCTGGTCGAGGTGGTCGGGGAACTCGGATACCTCGTGTGGGGTGCGTTGTTTTTTCAGGATCCGGTTGGTGAGTTCGACGGTGGCGAGGTACCACCAGAAGATCCAGTCGAGGAAGGCGTCGTCGTAGTCGGCGCGTTGGTCGGCGCGGCCGTGGCGCAGGTCGTATCGGTTGGCGATTTCGAAGAGGGATCCGTCGTCGGGTTTCCCGGCCTCGGTCTTGATGAGGTCGCGGCGTTGTTCGAGGATGCGGGCGAGGGCGACGATGGCCGAGCGTTTGTGGTCGCGGGTGGCTCCGCGTGCGCGGAACAGGGCGATGGCGTGCTCGGTGCCCGTGCGTGTTCGCGGGTCGGGTGTGTTCAGGGCCTGGTGGACGAGGTCGCCGCGGGCGTCGTCGGTGAGGGCGACCAGTCGGCCGAGGTCCTCGCCCTCGTCGGCGAGTCGGTAGTCGATGCCGGCGTCGTGGAGGAGGTTGTTGATCCTCCATCGGTACAGGGCACGGCCGGGGGCGGCGTCGAACTCCTTGTAGTGCCGGCCGCAGCCGGAGTAGGAGTGCATGTCGCGGTTGCGGGGGCGCGACACCAGATCGTGGAAGACCTCGATCAGGCCGAAGAAGACGTCGTCGTCCCACGCGTCGGGGTCCAGGGGCCACAGGTTCGCGTATCCGAGGCGGCGGCCGGGATCCGGGAGCGGTCCGGGAGCGGATCGGGGTCGTCGACGCAGCCTTGGCCGAAGGCCTCGACCAGGTAGCCGTTGGTGTCGAGTTCTTCGACGAGGCGGGCGAACTCGCGGCGTTCGCCGCCCTCGTGGCGTGCGTGGTCGGACGGGGCACCGTGGCGTTGGGGCCAGTACGGGCGCGGTCGGCGGACGTGGCGCAGTTCGGCTGCACGATCGATCAACTCGCGCACAGGCTCTCGACCAGTTCCTTGCACGAGCCGATCGCGGCGGCGGGATCGCGGTCGATCCCGTCCCGGATCCGGCCCAGGTGCTCGTGCAGGACCCGGGGGTCGGTCAACAGGGGCCGCGCGTCGAGGTTGAGTTCGGGCAGGCCGCCGTGAAACGAGGTACGACGGCGAGCCTTGTGGATCGGCCGACCGCTGATCGCGCCGTCCGGAACGAGTTCCCAACCGTCGGGGGCGAGCGCGTCGTTGAACATCCTCGCAAGCCGTCGGGCTTCCTCGGGGTCGGCTCGGACGACGGGGTGGAGGATTTCGGCGAGGAACCGAAGGAACACGTCGTCAGACCCGCGAGCGAGTCCGAAGCGAGGGTCGCCGAAGACCCAGTCGTCGTCCCAGTCCTCCGGATTGTTGTACCGGTGCTGGTAGATGTCCCCGCTCGCGGTGGCGTAGCGGGAGTCGTGGCTCTGCATCGCCTCGAGGTCGTACAGGCGGCCGAGGAAGTCGACCTCGTCCAGCCGGCCGGCCCAGTCGATCTTCTCCAGGTGGATCGCGTCGACGATGTGCCGCCGGGTGACCTCGGTGATGTGGTTGCGCGTCGACACCCCGGCCCCCAAACAGCCTGTGATCCCACGGATTTCGAGAAGTATCGCAGGCGCGAACCCCGGGGATCTCCTGATTTCCCGCACTCCGCGGATCGGGATCGGCAACGACCACCGGGCCATTCCCGCGACGCCGCTCGGCATGCGATGCGGATGCCGACCGGCGTGGATGGCCGGGCCCGCGCCGGGGGTTCGACGCGTGTGCCACGACCGGGCCCCACGCCGGGCGCGGCCGGCGGACGCCTTCGTCGGGGTGCGCGTATTCGCTTCGGCGACCGACCGGCCGCGGAGACAACGCTCGAACGACCACAACAACAATGGCACAACACCGAGAAAAGGCACCGGCACAACACCGAGAACCGCGCTCCATCGCGTCGCCTCAACGAAATCGCAGCATGCTTCCCAGATCATGCCGCACCACAGGTCAACACCCCTGCATACACGACCCCCAAAACCCCCACCGTGTCATCGAAACAGCTCACAAGCTCACACCACTCCCCCACACGAATTCTCACAGTTTGCTGCACCACAGCTCAAAGACCCCACCAACCAAGGAGCTACAGCAACCCCATTGAGACGACACACCCGTGGTGGACAGACTCGACAGGAAGCCGAGGGGCACCAAAGGACACGGGGTCAGGAACGACACAAACGACCCCCGAGCACGGCTCCGACGCACGAACACACAGCCCACCGATCACCGCATCACATCCGTCCACGGGTTTTCCCAACGGAACCGACCACCCGTCCCAGATTCTGCAAAGCCACAGGCCACAGATCAGACAAGGTCGAGCAAGACAGCAAAACCCAAGCCACGCAGTCAAGATCCAAAGTCCCAGATTCTGCGAACCCGATGGTCAACACATGATCAATCGACAAGACCTTTCAAAGCAGCCGGAACGGAGCAGGCGAGGACGCCTTGGGCGGAGAGACCGACGCCGCCGAGTCCGGCGACCCGGCCGTCGGCGACCCGGCCACGCCCGAAGGCGTGGCCGCCCGGGGCGCTCCGGCGGACGTGCCCGCCGCCGTCGAGGTGGCGGTAGCGGATCCCTCCGGCGCCGACGAACTGCCGCCCGACCCCGATCCCGAACAACCGACCAGGACGGCAACCCCCAATGCCACCAGCGTCGTTGCCCGCCGCGCGGGCCGCATCGCGCCCCCTCGGCTGTGTGTTTGTTCGGGCCGACGGTACGCGCGACTGTGTTGCCGCGCGGCACGCTTGGAGCAAGCCTGACCCCGGCCTGGGCAACGTTTGGTCCCGCGAATCGGAACCTGGCTCCGACGACAACGACACGACGCGAAGAACCTGACACCGGCGCAGCGCGGCGTCGTCGGCTGCGGCGGTGGTGAGGGCGGACCGGTGGACCCTCACCCTCACCGTGGCCGCCGCGTGCCGGGAACGCGAGGGACACCTGACCGTGCCGCGCACACACGTCGAAACCCTCGAACCCGACGGCGAGACGCATCAGGTCAAACTCGGGATCGCCCTCGCCGACGCACGACAACGACGAGCGACCTACCCACCCGAACGACTCGACGCGCTCTCCGCGCTCGGCATGCGGAATCCCGCACGTGAGGTCTGCGGTGGATGGGCTCTCGACCGCTGGTGTGGAGTCGCCCGACTGCCGGCGTGGGACGGACTCGTTCGAGGGGCATCGAGCGGTCGTCGAGTTGAAGTCCTGGCAGACGGGGCACACGGGCGACGGTGGCGACGGGACTGCGGCGGCCCGTCAGGAGTCGGTGGTCGGTCGAGGGTCTCGCCACCGTCCGGCCCGCCGCGTGTTCGGCTCAGGCGTCTTGGAGTTTTCCGCGTCTGGGGCGTTTCGTGGTGGTCCGTCGCGGAGCGAGTTGGCCGACACGCTGGTGGGAGACTCCCAGGACCCTGCCCGCGTCGCGTTGACTCATTCCGGTGTCCAGCAGCGTCGCGACGGCGTCGGCCAGGGCTCGGCTCGCCGTCCTGTCGGCTTCCTCGGCTGCCCGTCGTGCCTGATCCAGGGTGTTCAGGGCCTCGGTGGTGCCCGCGACGGACAGTTCGACGCGCACCTCGTTCGGGCTCACGTCCAACGCGGTTGCGACGGCGTCCCGGGCCATGTCGGCGACTTCGGCGAGGGGGCGTCCTTGGGTGTACACGCCGCCGGCGGCGTCCTCGATACTGACGGCCCACCACGCGCCGGACCGTTCGGCGGTGGCCTGGTAGACGGTGGGGGTCATGCGTTCCTCGCCTTCTTCAGGGTCTTTTGAGCGGTGATCTCGTTGATCTCGCGGTGACGGGCGACACGTTCGGCAATCGAGGGGTACGCGCCGGTACGCCGGCCCCGCCGCGAGCAGGACAAGGAACCGGCGCAGCGAGCGCAGGGCGCGGTCACCGCCGTCGATCACGGCCCGGGAACCGCCGAGGGTGATCGCACGCGACCGGGCGACGGGCGGGGGCGTGACCTATCGTGGGTACGAGATCGAATCGGGGTCGCGGGCGGGAAGCGTCGTGGGACATTCCGGGATCGACTTCGAGGCGGTGTTCCAGGCTCTGCCGGGCGCGGTCGCACTGCTCACCACCGAATTGACGTATCTCGCCGTGAACGAGGCGTACCTGCGCGTTGTGGGCCGCACCCGCGAGCAGGTGGTGGGGCGTTACCTGTTCGACGTCTTCCCCGACAACCCCAAGGATCCCGACGCGACGGGTGCGCGCAACCTGGCGGCGTCCCTGCGCCGGGTGGTCTCCACCGGGGAGCGCGACACCATGGCGCTGCAGCGCTACGACGTCGAGTGCTCCGACCGGCCCGGCGAGTGGGAGGAGCGCTACTGGAGCCCGGTCAGCAGCCCGGTGTTCGGCCCGGACGGCCGCGTGGCGTTGATCGTGCTCAAGGTGGAGGAGATCACCGAACTCATCCGCGCCCGCGGCCGGCGGGGTCGCGGAGGTTGGGCGCAGGTGCTGGAAGCCGAGTTGTACACGCGCTCGCGTGAACTCCAGGAGGCCAACGAGCGGCTGCGGTGGGCACACGCCCGTGACCGCGAGGTCGCCCTCGCCCTGCAAGCCGCGATGTTGCCCGCGCCCGCGGAGCTGACCCGCCACCGCGCCGCGGTCCGC
>NZ_JBEXUX010000137.1:0-7689 GCF_040629175.1 Embleya sp. NPDC005971
CCCGCTCCGACCACCAGTTGCCCGGCTGCGACCGCCAGCTTTCGAAGGCCGGGTCGAAGATGCCGTTGGGATGGCCGAGGTAGGTGTGCGCGCTGCTCGCCCGCGGAGGCCACTGCGCGAGGGGGTCGCTCGGCTGGTCCACTCCTTCGACGCGACCCGGATCGGGCGTCGCGACGTTGGCCGTTCGCCCGCCGGCGGGTGTTGCTCCGCGCCCGCCGGCGTGGGTCCGGTGCCGTCCGGACCGGCGGACGGGCGACGTCACGCGGGGGCGCCGAGCGGCGGGTGTTCGAGCACGCGGGGTTTGTACTCGACCAGTTGGATGCGGCCGTCGAAGGTGCGGTGCTCGATCATCTCGAGGGCGACGTCCGGATAGCCGTCGTAGATGCGTTCTTCGCCCGTGGCCCCGGTGATCACCGGGAACATCACGACCCGGAAGCGGTCGACGAGTCCGGCTCGCAGCAGGGACCGGCACAGGCTGAGGCTGCCGATCGTGCCGAGGAGCCCCGAGCCACTCGACTTCATGGCGCGGACCGCCTCGACGGCGTCGTCGCGGACGAGCGTGGAGTTGGCCCACGTCAGCGGCTCCTCGAGCGAGGAGGAGAACACCACCTTGGACGCTTGCGTGAGCTCGTCGACGGACGCCTCTTCCTCGGGCCTGAACTCGTCTTGGCCTTTCGGGACCTCGCCTGCGGCGAAGCCCGACATCAGGCGGTAGGTGTTCGCTCCCATCAGGTGGGTGGCCTCGGGCTGCTCGCCGAGCCATGCGAGGTACTCCGGGCCCTCGAGGCCCCAGAACCCGGGCCATCCCTGTGCCGACGCGTGGCCGTCGAGGGAGGTGATGAAGTCGACGAGAAGCTCCGACATGGCGGTGTCCTTTCCTCGGATGTCACGAGCTTGGACCGACCGGGAGCCACAAACTCATCGGCCGCGCTGTGGAACGACGAGAAAACCCGTGACGCTGCAGCCGATCCGGTCGGCGGAGCGGCGGTGCTCCGGAAAACCCGGAGCCCTACTCGATTGCACCATGCACGCAGTCGGGTCGGCATCGTGAAGGCAAGCGCCTCTACTCCTCCGTCGAACCGTCGACCCGTAGACCGTTCCGGGTCCGGTCGGCGTCGGCCCGGCTGCGGAGGAGGCGACGCCGGGCGCCCGCTGCGCGGTCCCGGTGGCCGATCCGAGGCTCGTCATTCCCGCCGGGGCGCCGGCCGATCGAACCACTCCTTGGCGGGGGTGCGGGTGAGTTGGGTGGCGACCACGATGGCGCCCGCGATCTGGACCAGGCCGACGGATTCGCCCTCGGTCGCCATCCTGACGGCGGAGAGGAGCGTCAATGCCGCGCAGACGATCGCGGCCACGCGTGTCCTTCCGGTGCCGCGCGCGAATCGGAGGGCGAGCAGCGCACCCACGAGGGCGGCAAGCATGTCGCCCATCAGTCGTCCCGCACGGTATGCGTGGCTCTCGCCCTCGGCGTTCACGAAGACGAACACGCCGACGGCGAAAGCGATCGCGGCCATGGCGAACAGCCACCACCTGGCGATCCGCACCTGACGCGGCATGGTGGGCAAGGGCATGGGACGCATGTCGATCCACGTCGGGGGCTCGGTCATCGGCACACCCTACGGCCCGTGCCTGAGCCGAGTCCTCCAATTACCGCCCGGCGCAAGGGAGATGCGGCGGAGCGAGCGAAGACGTGGATGGTCCGGGCAGGGGTTCACCGGGGAGAGGGAGACGCGGGGAAGCGGCCGCCGAGTTGGGCCGATCGGTCCCTGCGGCTGGACTCGCACCGCTGGTGAGCGTCCTTGTCGGGTGTCGAGGGGCGGGGACCGTGCTGGGCAGGGCAATCGGGGCCGTGGCCGTGCTCGGGCTCTCGGCGGTGGGCTGCGCGGACTCGGGCTCGCCGCCGCCCTCGACTGCGGACTGGGATAACCCACTCACCCCACCCGAGAAAGGTCGCGGTCGGACCGAGCGTGGCCGGCCGCGACGTTCCGGGCGGTCGGCGCAGCCTCGGACTCCCGGGGTCGGGCCGCGCGCGTCCGGATCCGGTGACCGGCCGGCAATGGCGTCGGCCCTTCCCGAACTCGGGAGGTCGGCGAACCCGGAGACGACGCGTCGCGGCGCTGCCCGGCGGTGGGGTCAGGACAAGCCAAGGTGCCTGGCGATCATCATCTGTTGTACCTCGGTGGTGCCTTCGCCGATTTCCAGGATCTTGGCGTCGCGGTAGAAGCGGCCCACGGGGCTGTCGTTCATCACTCCGGAGCCACCGAAGATCTGGGTCGCGTCCCTGGCGTTGTCCATCGCCGCCCTGGAGGAGACCAGCTTGGCCATCGCCGCCTCCTTCGAGAAGGATTCGCCGCGCAGCATCGAGGCCGCAGCCGAGTAGTAGGCCAGGCGTGCGGTGTGGGCGCGCGTCTCCATGTCGGCGATCTTGAACTGGATCGACTGGTACGCGCCGATGCGCTGCCCGAACGCCGTCCGCTCCTTGGCATGGCGCACACACTCGTCCACGCAGCCCTGGGCCATCCCCGCCCCGACGGCCGAGATCGCGATCCTGCTCTCGTCCAGCACCGACATGAACTGCGCGATGCCCAGGCCGCGTTCGCCGAGCAGGTGCTCGGCCGGCACCCGGCAGTCGGCGAAACCGAGTTCGTGGGTGTCCGAGGCGCACCAGCCCACCTTGGAGTACGACGGTGCCACCGTGAAGCCCGGGGTGCCCGACGGCACGACGAGCGCGGAGATCTCCTTGGCGCCGTCGGCGCGGGTACCGGTCACCGCCGTCACCGTGACCAGGCTGGTGACGTCGGTACCGGAGTTGGTGATGAACGCCTTGCTGCCGTTGATCACCCATTCGTCACCGTCGAGTTCCGCCTTGGTGCGGGCCGCCGCCGTGTCGGTCCCGCCGCCGGGCTCGGTGAGCCCGAAGCCGGCGATCCGCTCGCCGGTGCACAGGGCGGGGAGCCAGCGTTCCTTCTGTGCCGCGGTGCCGAACCGATGGATGGGGATCGCGCCGAGCGTCACGCCCGCGGACAGTGCGACGGCCACCGAGCAGTCCACTCTGGCCAGTTCCTCGATGGCCAGACACAGGGTGAACACATCCCCGCCCATGCCGCCGTAGCGTTCCTCGAAGGGCAGTCCGAACAAGCCCATGCGGCCCATGGCGGCGACCAGTTCGTAGGGAAACTCCTCGCGTCGGTAGATATCGGCGATCACCGGAGCCACCTTGGCGCGGGCGAAGTCGGCGACGGTCTCGCGCAGCAGCCGGCGTTCCTTCGACAGGCGTGAGAGTGTCATCGTGCTCCTTCGGGGGGATCGGACGTGGACCCGGAGCCGGACCCGGCGACCGCCCGTCGGGCCGTCGACGAGAGCAGGCCCGGTGCGGGTCCGCGGTGGGCGTACAGGGCGTGCGCGCAGGCCGACGCCAGTGCGTCGACGCTCGACACCTGGAATTCCGCCGGCAGCCCGCTGTGCGCGTAGGCGAGCGGGAGTTCGGTACAGGCGCTGATCACCGGCAGGCACCGAATGCGCAGCAGCTCGTGGACCGCCGAACCCAGGGTCGTGCCGGCAGCCGGCAGCCGGTTCGCCTTCACCAGCACGGTGGCGGCGTGGATGCGCTGCTGGAGCGCCTCGTCGGGGAGCAGGAGTCGGTATCCCCGCTGCTGCGCATAGCGCTGATAGATGCCGCCGGCGACGGTACCCGCGGTCGCCGTCAACCAGGCCCCGTCGGGACTGGCGACCTCGGCGGCCCGCACGCTCGCCTCCACGATGTGCACCAGGGGCACCGGCAGTCGGCTGCGGAATCGATCGATGTAGACGTGCGCGGTGTTGCAGGGCACCGCGAGTAGCTCCGCGCCCCAGCCGGCAAGGGTGAACAGCGCCTGCCGGATCGGCAGGAGCGGTGCGTCGTCACCCCTGAGCAGCGCGGCGGTCCGGTCCGGGATGCCCGGCTCGGACAGCATCAGGATCCGGGGGTGCTCCTGGTCGCTGCCGGCCGCGACGCGCACGGCCAACAGCCGCAGGAACTCCGCCGTCGCCGCCGGTCCCATCCCACCGAGCACACCGAGGGTGCGTGAGCGCGCCACCTCAGCCGGCCTGCTCCCCGATCAGCCGCCGCGCGACGCGCTCGGGGATGTGGGCCGCCGCCAGCCGCGTGCCCACGGAGGCGGGACACCACCAGGTGAGCACGAGCTCGCCGGCGTCGACGACACCGGTGATCGTCGTATCGGTGTCGCCCGGGTGCCCCGGCCCGGCGAAGTCCCGCCACACCGTGTCGCGCAGCGTCCAGGACACCCCCGACGGAAGCAGCGCGGCGGCCGGATCGCCGAAGTGTTCGTAGCGCACCGGGGCCGGCTCGGCCGTTCTCGCGACCCGTACGACGCTCGCTCCCCGCGCGAGCGGGGTCACCACCCAGCGGTCCGCTTCGGCCAGCGGACCGATCACCCGTGCCGCGGGCCTGCGCGTGGTGTGATCGAGGACGTCCGCGACCAGTCGCCCGCCGCCGAACTCCTCGACCAGCACGTGCGCGATCGCAGCGGCGACGTCGCGGGCCGTGGCCGCGCGCACCGGGCAGCGCGCTTCGAGCGGCTCCTCGGCGATCGGCTCGGGTGCGGGCGAACCCGGGAGGACACAGCCGGCCCCGGCGACCTTTGGGCCCGCCTCGTCCTCGACGCCGGCGGGCTCGGCCGGGTGGTCCAGGAACGACGCGGCAGGCGGCAACCGGACGTCCGAGCCCGCCCGGAGCTGTCCCAGCCCCAGGGCCAGGTCCGCCAACAGCACCCGCCAGGACTCGACATCCGCGGCCAGTTCGTGCACCACGACCAACAGACCCGCCGGCCGGGTGCCCCGGTCGACCACCGCGGCCCGCAGCAGCGGACCCCGATCGACGTGCAGCCGGGCCCGCATCCGGTCGGTGAGCCGACGCAGCACCTGCCCCTGCGCGCCCGGGTCCTGGCCGGTGAGGTCCACCCGCGAGACGTGGACCGCACCGCCGAGGCCGCCCCGGGACTGCCGCCAGCCCTGATCCCCGTGGCCGAACCGCAGCCGCAACGCCTCGTGGTGCAGCAGCAGTTGCAGCCACACCCGCTTCAGGTCGGCGACCGGGAAACCAGACTCCGAGGTCAGGAACAGGGCTCGGGCCCGGTGCGCCGCCCGGACCGGATCCCGATCGAGAATCCGACGCTGTACCGGACGGACCGCGACCGAGCGATCGGAATCCGCGTCCGCGGTGACGCCCCCGCCCCGCGAGCCCGGGGCCTTCGGGCGGTGCATCCCGCGCAGAGCCCACTGATCCACGGCGCCCGCGACCCTGGGGATCTCCGCCACCTGCACCCACTGCGCCGGTACCAGTGCGGGGGGCAGGGCATCGGCCACCGCGGCCGCGAGCCGGTCGCCCGACGCGCTTCGGTCGGCGACGTAGTAGACCGCCAGCCGGGTGCCCGTCCGGTCGGCGTCGGCCGGGTCCGGATAGCCGATCCTGGCCAGCATCCGTTTCACCTGCGCGGTCTCCACCGGGGCCCGCAGCTCCGCGTCCGCCTCGGCGACGTCCAGATGCCCGAGCCGTACCTCCCAGCGGGTCGGCGCCTCGTAGTTGTGGAAACCGCGCTCCGCGGCGTGAACGTAGGTGCCCACATCGTTGATCATGCAGTTCGAGCTGCAGAACCCCGTATCGGTGGGCTGCGCCCAGAACGACGAGCGCTCGCGCAGGAAGGCTCGCACGTCCTCCTTCGTCACCGCCGAGTAGCGGAAGTAGTCGACGACCTGGACCGCGTTCACCGCGGCGGCGTCGACCGTGCCCGCGGCCCGGTGGTACACCTCCCGGCCCAGCCGCAGCTTCTCCTCGATCTCGGCCACGTCGAAGATGCCCTGCTCGTGGAACCAGGACAGCCGCTCGTCCATGATCTGGCCGCGGGAGAGCCCGGTGACCACCGTGGGGATGTCGCGCCGGTGCGCGAGTTCGGTGCTCAGGTCCAGGAGGGAGCGGAAGCACCCGTTGCACACGCTCTTGTGCTCCTGGAGCGAGTTCAGGAAGATCCGCTTCTGGTCGGCGTGGGTGGCGGTGACGTGTTCGATGCCCAGTTCGGCGGTGACGGTCTCGACGTTGCGCAGCGCGGTCCGCGAGATGAACCCGTTGTCGAAGGTGAAGGTCATCACCCGCAGACCCAGTCCCACGAGCTGGTAGAGCACATATGTGCTGTCCTTGCCGCCACTGAACAGCAGCAGGCAGTCGTAGTGCGATCCGCGCCCTCGCGCGGCCTCGCGCAGCCGCGGCGCCAGCTCCCGCGGGTCACGGAAGTAGGCGTGCATCGCCGATCGATGGGCGGCGTAGCGCGCGCACAGCGAACAGACGCCGTCCGGGTCGAAGCGCAGTCCCGGGTACGCGGCGCTGATCCCGCACCGGACACAGGCGCGGGCGCCCGCTGCCGCGGGGTCGGCCTCGTTGAACACGACGGCGCAGTCGAGGACGCCGTCCTGGTCCAACACGGCCGTCCGCACCCGGCGTTCGACGGACTCGATCTGCTCGGCGTCCAGCGGCTGGTCGGTCATGTCAGCTCCCGAAGAGGTCGTCGGCGTCGTCGTCGTCGGCGAGCAGCAAGCGCTCGACCAGGTTCGACAGGCCCTCGATCGTCTGGTTCGCCAGGAAGTCCGCCAGCGGGACGGACACCCCGAACTCCTCGGTCAGCCGCGCCAGTACCGAGATCACGGCCAGCGAGGTGCCCACGTCGAAGAACCGGGTGTGCACGTCGTCGACCGGGGCCGGCAGCGTACGCGCCCAGATCCCGGCGATCGTGCGTTCGGTGGCGGTGCGCGGTGCGACGGCGTCCGCGTCGGGTCGGGCGGGGGACCGCATGGGCACGGTGAGCGCCTTGCGGTCGATCTTGCCGCTGATGGTGCGCGGGATGAGCTCCAGCGGCACGATCACCGCCGGGATCGCGCCGTCCGGCAGGTGTGCGCGCAGATGCTCGCTCAGCCGAGCGCGAAGTTCCTCGGAGTCCGTCCCGGTGCCGGTCTCGACGAACGCGCACAGGTATGGCGGGGCGTCGTCCGGCTCGACCGACACGACGGCCGCCTCGGCGACCGACGGGTCCTCGCGCAGGAGCTGCTCCACCCCGTCCAGCTCCACCCGCACGCCGCCGACCTTGACCTGTCGGTCCCGGCGGCCGAGGAAGTCGAGCGTGCCGTCGGGCAGCAGGCGGGCGAAGTCCCCGGTCCGGTAGACGACTTCGTCGTCGCCGGGCCGGGTGGGGTCGGCGATGAAGGCGCGTTCGGTCTCCTGCGGCCTGCGGTGGTACCCGAGGCTGCGGTAGGCCGTACGCAGGTGAACCTCGCCGACCCGCCCCGGTGGTACCTCCCGGCCGCGTTCGTCGAGCAGCAGGACGGCGGTGTCGGGCATCGGGCGTCCGATCGGGACGGACCTGCCCCGGGCATCGGCGGCGGTGACGAAGTGGAAGGTCTTCGTCATGGTGGTTTCCGAGGGCCCGTAGAGGTTCAGCAGCCGGATCCGCTCGCCGAAGCGGTCGAACCAGCCGGCGGCGTCGGCGGGCAGCACGCGCTCGCCGGACAGGGCCACGCACTTCAGCGCCTCGAACCCCGGCCGGACCGTGTCGATCGCGCCCACCGAGCTTGGCCATGATGCGACTCACGTGCGTCTTGGCGGTGAGCGGGCTCAACCCGAGCAGCGTGCCGATCTCCGCGTTG
>NZ_JBEXUX010000138.1:0-7564 GCF_040629175.1 Embleya sp. NPDC005971
CGTGACACGCCCGGATGCTCCCAGACGGCGAGGTTTCTGCCCACTGCTTTCAGTATCTCGACTGCGCTCCTACTCAGCGCTGGCGGATCGGCTAGGGCGCGTATCCAGTTGAGATCAACTGGTGCTTCGGCTGAGGGTGTTGACCCAGATCATCGCGGCGCGAAGGTGGAGGGCGAGGTAGCTCTCGGGGATCTTGTCGTATCTGGTGGCGATGCCGCGCCAGGCCTTGAGCTTGTTGATCAGGCGCTCGACGGTGTTCCGTTCCTTGTAGAGGTCGGCGTCGTGGCCGACGGGCCGGCCGCCGCCGCTGCCTTTCCTCTTGGGGTTGGCGGCCTGGTCGCTCTTCTCCGGGATGACCGCCTTGATGCGGCGTTTCCGCAGGTGGGCGCGGTTGCCGCGGGACGAGTAGGCCTTGTCCCCGGCGACCGCGTCGGGTCGGGTGCGGGGACGCCCGACGGGCCCGCGGACCCGTATTCTTCCGAGCACGGGGACGAACTGCGGGCTGTCGGCGGCCTGTCCCGCAGTCAGGACGAAGGCCAACGGGCGACAGTTGCGGTCGCAGGCGAGGTGGATCTTGGAGGTCCGCCCGCCCCTCGATCGCCCGAGCAGAGCAACCCTCAGTCGGACCTTGTGTCGGCGCCGGACACGTCGTCGTTCCTCCCGCTCCGGGTCGATTCCGGCTCCGTTCCCGTCTTGTCCCTCCGGGCTGCCCCCTTTTGCCGGGCCTTCTCCTCCTCGGCGGCGGCCTTCTCCAGCGCGGTGAGCGTTTCGGGGTCGAGACGCATCCCGGCGGCGTCGTGGTGTGCCCGGACGGTGGTCGAGTCCACGCTCACCAGTGACAGGTCCACCTCGCCCCGTTTCGCAGCCTCCGCGATCAGGCCTTCCAACAGTGCCTCGAAGACACCGACGTCCCGCCACTGCCGAAAACGGTTGTGCACGGTCGGCCACGCACCGAACCGCTCCGGCATCTCACGCCACTGCGCACCCGTCCGGAACTTCCAGATCACGCCCTCGAACTGCTGCCGTAGCCGCTCGGGATACGGACCGTACGCACCGATCGGCAGATACGGCTCGATGAACTCCCACTCCACGTCCGTCAGTTGCTGTCGCGTCATGACAAGGCGATCTACCAGACCAGGACCGTCTTGACGACGAATCCCACAGATTGATCACGACCCGATACACGCCCTAGTTCGGATAAGCTTGTGTTCGCTGCCCCGCGCTTATCGTGAGTTCCCAGGAACTTCCACGTTTGCTCGAAATCCGTCAGAACCTCGGCGATTGCATCGCGGAGGCCGAACGTGAGGGCTGGCTTGGCGAGGCCGAAGGCCTGGCCGTGAGCCTCGCCGCGGCCGGGGAGAAGATCGCCCAGATCCGCAGCAGGGAAGAGCGCCGAAGTTCCCCCGTTTTCCTCGGCGTTCCCGCCCTCTTACAGGGCGCCGAGTGACCATGGCTGCAGTGCGGGGCCCGCGGTTCGCAGGCCCCGCACCATCATCAGGCCGAGGGGCGATCACCCTCGGGCTCGGGCGTTCCGCCTTCGTCGTCGCGACGCGACCTGGTTCGACGCAGTTCGACTGCCAGGGTGATTGCGGCGCTCAGAGCGCCGAGGACTCCTGCAACCACCGAGAGAACATCTGCCACAGCGGGTCCTTTCGGACAAGGCAGTCCGGACCCTGATGCAGGGCATGGCGAGGCCGCGGACCACCGGACAGGTATCCCCCGCCATCGCCACGAGCCGATTCCGAGACGGGCCAACGCGGTTGACGCGCGGCGCGTGCTCGAAGTTCGGTCCACCGGCAGTCAACGCCAACGGTGACGTCGACAGGCTGGAGAAGCCGATCCGCCGAGAGCGGTCCTTTGACGGTGGGCTCCTCTTGAAGCCCATGATGCCCCCAACAGCCCGCAACTGTCTCGCCAACGAGCCCAACTCCTCGATGCCATCGCTTAGTTCGGAGAAGGATTCTGCCGGGCGCACGCGGTGGCGTTCGCGGTCCCCGCGCTGCAGTCCGCCTGGTTGAAGGCGCATCATCCCGCCGCGTTGTACGCCGGCCTACTCGAGCACGACCCGGGGATGTGGCCGCGCCGGGTGATCGTCGCCGACGCCCGCCGCCACGGCGTGCCGATCCAGTCCGTCGACGTCAACCACTCCCACCCCCACCACACCCTCGAACAGGCCGCCAACGGAACCTGGGGCGTGCGCCTGGCGCTGTCGGCGGTGCGCGGCATCACCGACGAGGAATGCGCCCGCATCGCCGCCAGCCACCCCTACACCTCCCTGACGGACCTGTGGCAACGCGCCCACCCCACCCTGCCCACCGCCGAACACCTCGCCCGCATCGGCGCCCTCGACCACGTTCACGACGGCCGCCTCACCCGCCGCGACCTGCTCCTGCAACTCCCCGAACTCCACCGCCGCACCCGCACGGTCGGCGACGGCCAACTCCCGCTCGCCGACAGCCTCCTCGACGCCACCCACCCCAGCGGACTCCCCGAGACGACCACCCGCGAAGCCGTCGGCGCCGAACTGCGCATCCTGGGCATCGACGTCACCCGCCACCTCATGGACTACCACCACCGACTGCTCCGCGAGATCGGCGCCGTCGACGCCCACCTCGCCGACACACCCCCCGGCTGTGCGGTCCTGGTCGCCGGCGTCCGCGCCTCCACCCAGACCCCACCCATCGCCTCCGGCAAACGCGTCATCTTCGTCACCCTCGACGAGGGCTCGGGACTGGTCGACGTCGCCTTCTTCGAGGACTCCCACCCGGCCTGCGCCCACACCGTCTTCCACTCCGGACTGCTGCTGATCCGCGGCAAGGTCCAGGTCCGCGGCCGTCGACGCACCATCGTCGCCACCATGGCCTGGGACCTCGACGAGATCGCCGCCGCCCGACGCGACCACGGCCCCCGGGCCGCCCTCGACCTGCTCGGCGCGCCCGCCCCGCACCCCACCCCCGCCCAACCGCGGCGCGTCCTGGTCCACGGCACCGGCGCCCGCCGGCACCCCTACGCCGACCTCCAACCCCCGGGGCGGCGTTCGGCGGGCCTGAGCCGCTACGGGCACCGAAGCCGAGGGAGCGCCGGCTGAGCCTCCGGGACATCTCGCGCTGTCGAGGGCGGCGCGGCAAGGTGTGTCCTGGCCGGCTTTGCCCGGCAGGGCAGGTCGAGGTGGAGCCGGTCCGACTCGGGGGATCGAAGTCCAGGAAGGGCGGCAGGCTTCCACCTCGCCCGGCAGGCCCTTGCGCTCATGCGCCCAGGCTCGCCGCTGAGCCATCAGAAGGGCGGATCGTCGGCGCAGCCGCCCCGATCGCCAGGGTTTTCGCGCTCTGCGTGGAAACGGGCGTAGGCCTCACGGGCTTCGACGTCGTCGGGGTTCTCCAGAGCGCTGACGTCGTGGCCCCAGCTTCCGAGCGCGTCCAGCGCGCGGCCGCGGGTGTAGCGGTCGGTGCTGGTGGCGAGCAGGCGGCGGGTGTGCGTCGCGAGTTCGTCGTGGTGGCCGGTGAGGTCGGGGTGTTCCGCGAGCGGGATGGCGGCGAGGACGGCCGCGTCCCGAACGGCGGGGTCGTCCGCGTCGAGGAACGGCCGGACCGCACGGAAGAACCGTGGGCGAAGGTCCCGGAAGGCCCTCACGTCCGTACATATGTCGAGGTAACGGCCTTCGAGGCGTCGGTTGCCGCAGGCCACGGTTTCGTCGTCGGCGTCGAATGCCGTGTCGCCGAGCCACTCCAGAAGTACCGCGCGAGTCGGCGGGCGTGACGCGCCCCCGTCCGTCGCGGTGTCGTCCTCGCCCGCCGCGGTGGCCGGATGATCGAGGACCGCGGCGACGAACCGCGCGACGGGCACGGTGGCTTCGTAGATGGTGTTCTGGTGCCCGATCAGCGCTTCCTCCGAGGCGGCCGCCCGGACTGCGGGGTCGGCGTCGAGGAGTCGCGCCAGCGCGGCGGGCAGGAAACCGCCGTTCCCGTGCGAGGCCATCAAGGAAGCCCAGTCGGTGTCATCCAGGATCACCCGGTGTTCGGGAAACGCCTCGGGCGGCGGGCTGTGGGTCACGGGCGGAGGCTACCGCGTCCGGGAGACACGCACCCCGGCCGCACGAAGGGCGGCAACGACGCGGCCCGACCACGCAAGAAGACGGGCCGACCTTCCGGGTCGGCCGAACGCGTCACCGCCCCGCGCTCCGTCCGAGCCGTGAGCGGTCCGCGGCTGCGGGCCCGCGTCGGCTCGCTCCCGGATGCCACGAGCGCGCGGTACCGGGACCGAGGGAACGCGGCCGGGTGCGCGTGCCTGGCCGCACCCGGATCGTCCCGGTTCCGCTGCGGTGCGCGTGCGTCGGGGGGTGCTCAGCGGGGCGTGGTGGTGGGGACGGCGGTGCGGATGGTGTCGATCATGGCGCGGACGGCGGGGATGTCGGTGTCGGAGGAGTTGACGCGCACGAGGTGGTCGCGGTCGGCCCAGGTGCAGGAGGCGTACGCCCGCCGCGGCGGGGTTCGACTGTCGGGAGCGGGTTTGGCGGGCAGGTGGTCGCAGGTGATCCGGCCGCCGTTGCCGGGTTCGAGGATGTGCTGTTCGCCCGGGTCGAGCGGTACGCCCTCCTGCAGCTTCTCGATCCTGTCGGAGAGTTTCGCGAACACGTCCGAGGCGGGGGTGGGGCCGCGTTCGGCGGTGACCACCACGATGCGGTTCGGGTGGGGGTCCGCGCCGTTCTGGATCGGGAACAGGTAGTAGGCGCCCTGGCGGTCCGTCATGTCGGTGGCGGCGAGGAAGCTGATGTAGTCCCGTAGTCCGATGACGGGTTCGCGGCCTTCGGCGCCGTCCAGGCGCACGGTCGGGTCGGCGCCGCGTCCGTCGGCCACGACCCGGGTGGCTCCCGCGAGCACGGGCGGCAGGTCGGCGAGCGGTGGCGCGGCGGACGCGGACTCGTGGGTGCAGGCGAGCGAGGTCGTCGCCGTGACGAGGGCGGCCGAGGCCGCTGCTCCTGGACGACCTCGGACGCACCCTGGCCGCCCTGGCACAGGACCTCGCCGACGAGACACACCGCCTGGACACCGTCGCCTACGACGACCAGGACGCCGAAGGCCGCACCCTGGCCGTGCGAGCCGCGTTCGAACTCTCCCATCGCCGCCTGAATCCCCAATACGCCCGGGCCTTCCACCTGACCGCCCTCGACCCCGGCCCGAACATCTCCACGTCCGCAGCCGCCGCGCTGTTCGACACCACCGAAGAACACACCACACGTGTCCTTCGCGAACTCGCCCGCCGACACCTCCTCGACATCGACGGCGAACGCTGGTCCATGCACGACCTGCTGCGCCTGTACACCACCGAACAGGCACCCACAGACGATGGCCCGGCCATCGTTCGCCTACTCCGCCGTTACTGCGGACACGTCCGCGCTGCGGTACCGCTTCTGGGTGGACCGGCCATCGCGCCGCCACGATTCGAGACCGTGCGACAGGCCATGGCCTGGCTGGACGAGAAACGCGACAACCTTTTCGCCGTCGCCGCCCGCGCCGACGCCCTGGGTCACCCGGCCATCGCCGTCGAACTCGCCGCCTGCCTGGGCATGTACCTCATTCGTTCCCGACGCGTCGACGCGTGGATCACCCTCGCCGGCCACGGGCTTGCCGCTGCCCGGCAGCTCGACGCTCGCGCGGCGCAGCAGAACATGCACGCCGAACTCGGTCTGGCCCTGCGCCACGCCCGACGTTTCCCCGAAGCCCTTGAGCACCAGCAGCGCGCGCTCGGCGCGCGCAACCTCGGGGATCTCCGCGCGCAGGCCCTGAACCGGGGGAACATCGCGATCATCCGGCGTCGACGCGGGGAACTCGCCGAGGCCGAAGCCGCCTACGCGTCGATTGTCAGGATCTTCGAAGAACTCGGCGAGACGCATCAACTCGCCACCACCTGGAACAACATCGGGGTGGTCCAGCGAGACTTGGGGCGCTTCACGGAGGCGGTCCACTCGCACCGTAAGGCGCGTGACCTCCTCCGAGAGGAGGGCGACGTCCGCAGCGAGGCCTATGCCCTGGACAATCTCGGCATCGCCCTCGGCGAGTTGCACCGGCCCGACGAAGCCGAGAATGCCCACATCGAGGCCCGTACCCTGTTCCTGGCCATGGACGACCTCGAAGGCCAGCCACGGTCGTGACAGAACATCGGCCTCGTCCTGTGCCAAAGCCGACGCTTCGACGAGGCGGCGGCCGCCCAGAAGGAAGCCGCCCGCATCAACCGCGATCTCGACCTCCCTCGCGCCCTGGCGCAGTCGATCGGCAATCAGGCCCGAGCCCTGGCCGAAGCGGGCCTACACGACGAAGTCATGCACACCTGGCGGCAGGCACAGATCCTTTTCACGGGGCAGGGCGATCTGTTCGGGACCGCCGAATCACTCAACGAGATCGGCCTACTGTCGGTCGAACGCGCCGACTACGAGGCCGCAGAGGACGCACTCAAGGAGGCCGCGAATCTCTACACCCGAGCCGGCGCGCCGAACCAGGCCGACATTGCCCTCGACAACGCAGGCCGCGCACGCCGACGCCGGGAGCACGACGAAGAGCGTTGACCCACGCACGATCCGGCTCGAACGTCCCCATGTCGGCGGGATCAATCCCGGCGGGGCGGGTCGGGACCCCGACGCACGCCTTGCGGCGACGACACGCCCGATGTCGGTGACGGAGGCGATGATGGGGCAAGGACCGCCGGCGCGTGAGGCGTGGCATCGGATCGCCACCGGTGCGCGGTGACGGCCCGACACCCGGTTCGACGGTGCCGGGGGATCACGGTGGCGTTCACGGCGGTTCACCGGGAGTGGGGCGTGCTGGACGCGACCCTGCCCGACCTGGGGTGCGGGCGGCGCTGGGGCGAGGTTCATCTCGCGCGGCCCCGGGCGGCGTTGACGTGCCCGGCGTGCGGGCACGGCTCCCACGCCAAGATCTCCCCACGCGGCCTGCGGTTCTTCGCACACGACCCCGGCGCCCCGTGCTGCCGACTTGCCGAGGAGTCCCTCGAACACCATCTCCTGAAACTGGAGTTGCTCACCGCGGTCCGCGACGCGGGCTGGTTCGCCCGCCTGGAGGTGGCCGCGGCCGACGGCTCCTGGCGCGCCGACGTCCTGGCGACCTCCCCCGACGGCACCCACCGCATGGCCTGGGAGGCCCAACTGTCGCCCATCCGTGTGGACGCCATCCGCGCGAGAACCGCGAACCTGGCCCGCGACGACGTCACCGTGTGCTGGGTCGCACCCGCTCGCGCACCAGGTACACCTCCCGCCCCCTGGCTCGACGCGGTCCCCGCCGTCGAAGCCACGCCCACCCCCACCGACACCACCACGACGTGGACCCTCACCCACGGGCTGCGCCGCTTCGTCACGTTCGCCGACCCGACGCCGGGCGCGCCGCCGCGCCGGTGGTGGGAGCCGGTCGAGGGCGTACCGCTGTCCCGATTCGTGGGCTGGGTCCTGAAGTCGATGGTCACCCCGTTACCTTTTTCGTGGTCCTGAAATGGGGCTCCTGGCCTCCGGGTCCGGCATGGCTTTTGCCCCCTGTCGAACGCATGACCTGGGGGGTGG
>NZ_JBEXUX010000139.1:0-7304 GCF_040629175.1 Embleya sp. NPDC005971
TCGCCACCCATCGACGCGGCACCCGGATACATCCCCAGCGTGATCAACACGTCCCGGAAATTGAGCCCCGCCGCCCGCACCGCGATCCGCACCCGGCCGGCCGACAGCGGCACCTGCGCCTCCGGCGCCGGCACGAGCGCCAGGTCCTCCAGCGTCCCGCGCGGTACGCCGTCCAACCGCCAGGGGCCGGACGGCGGTACCAACGTCCCACCACGATCCGCCCGGGCCAGCCTCGGTGCGAGCACGGCGCCCGCGCGTACGGCAACCTGGGTCTCACCCGCGGCCAGGGCGATGCGGGCCACCTCGACCGGGTCCACCGTGTCGGCGTCGTGGTTCGGGTCGAGATCGACCAGCAGGAACCGGTCGGGGTGCTCGCTCTGCGCCGATCGCATCAATCCCCAGAGGGGGGCACGGGCGAGGTCGGTGACCGAATCGCCGGGAGCCGCCGCCACCGCGCCACGCGTCACCACCACACGGCGCGACGCAGCCGCTTCGTCGGTCGTCGGCTGGGTCAGCCATGCCTGCACGGCCGCGAGCAGGTCGACGGCAGCCGCTTCGGCGGCCCGCCCGAGGTCCGCGGCGGCCGGCGGAACGGATGTGCAGTCGAGGACGGTCGGGTCCGGTTCCGGTCCGGAACCCGGGAGTTCGGGCGATTCGGCGGTGTCCGGCCCGGCCGGGCGGCCGACCGGGGTCCACACCACCGGGTACAGGGAGTCCACCGACGTGGCGGCGGCACCCAGTCGTGCCGGGTCGGCGGAGCGCAGTTCGAGCGACTCGGCCGAGAACACCGGCCGCCCGGTGCCGTCGGCGGCCCAAACCGCGATCCGGTCGGTATCCCCGTCGACCGCGGCCAGGCGCACCCGGAGCGCGGACGCCCCGGCCGCGTGCAGCCGCAGGCCGTTCCATTCGAAGGGCAGCCGCATCGCCTGCTCCCGACCGGGGCCGGCCGGGTCCGGATCATCCGCGATCAGCGCATGCAGCGCGGCGTCGAGCAGAGCGGGATGAATGCCGAACCGACCCGCGTCGTCGGCGTGTTCGGCAGGCGCCTCGACCTCGGCGAACAGCGTGCCGTCCGGGTCCCGGTACAGCGCACGCAGCCCCTGGAAGGCGGGCCCGTAGCCGTAACCGGCCTCGGCGGCCTGCGGGTAGAAGTCGTCGATGTCGATCGCCCGGGCCCCGACCGGCGGCCAGGCGGCGAGGTCGAACACCGCTTCGGCGGCGTCCTCGGCCAGGAATCCCGCGGCGTGGCAGGTCCATTCGCCGTCCTCGCCCACCGCTTCGTCCCGGGAGTACACGCCCACCGCCCGACGCCCGTCGGCAGCGGGCGGTTCCACCTGCACCTGGAGGGCGTACGCACCGTGGGCGGACAACACGAGCGGTGCTCGGAGCGTCAGTTCGTCGACGCGTCCGCAGCCGACCCGATCGCCCGCCTGCATGACCAGCTCCGCGAAGGCGGTGCCGGGCAACAACACCGTTCCGGCGACCGCGTGATCGCCCAACCAGGGCTGGGCCTGGAGCGAGATCCGGCCGGTCAACATGACCGCATCGGCGCCGGCGAGCCGCACGGTGGCCGCCAGCAACGGGTGTCCGGCCGGAATCAGCCCGAGCCCGGCGGCATCGGCGGGGCCACTCGCGGTCGTGTCGAGCCAGTAGCGCCGGCGCCGGAAGGCGTAGGTGGGCAGGTCGACATGCCCGCGCGCGGCGGGGGTGAGCAGCGCGGCCCGATCGGTCGGGCAACCGCGTACGTGGGCGAACGCGACCGCGGCGAGCAGCGCCTCGATCTCCGCGTGGCCTCGGCGCAGCGCGGAGCGAATGCCGATGTCGCGGGTGGCGCCCGCCTCCGGGTCGGTCGGCGCGGCGGCGCAGTCGTGGACCATGGCGGTCAGTACCGCATCGGGGCCCAGTTCCAGGAAGGTTCCGGTGCCGGCCGCGCGCAGGTGTGCCACGCCGTCGGCGAAGCGCACCGCACCGCGGACCTGCCGAACCCAGTAGTCCGGGTCGGTCAACTCCTCGGCGCTCGCGTGCCGTCCGGTCAGGTTGGAGACGATCGGCAGCGTCGGCTCGGCGAAGGAGACGCCGGCCAGAACGTCGCGGAACTCGGCGAGCATGCCGTCCATCCGCAACGAATGGAACGCATGACTGACGGTGAGACGCCGCGTCTTGCGCCCCCGCGCCGCGAAGACGGCCGCCACCGCCAACACCGGCTCCTCATCGCCGGAAAGCACCACGGACGTCGGCCCGTTCACCGCGGCCACACCCACCGCGGCCGACCCGTCCAGCGCCGCCCGCACCTCGTCCTCGGACGCCTGCACCGCCACCATCGCCCCACCGGCCGGCAACGCCTGCATCAACCGCCCACGCGCCGCCACCACCGCCGCCGCGTCCTCCAGCGACCACACCCCCGCCACATGCGCGGCGGCCAGTTCGCCGATCGAGTGCCCGAGCAGGAACCCCGGCCGCACACCGAACGATTCGATCAACCGGAAAAGCGCCACCTCGACCGCGAACAACCCGGCCTGGGTGAACACCGTCTCGTCCAACAAACCCTCGGTACCCGCCACCCCGAACACCACATCCCGCACCGAATGCGCGACATGACCCGTCAGTTGCCGGTCCAGCTCGAACACCACCGCGTCGAACGCCTCCGCGAACACCGGAAACGCCCCATACAGCTCCGACCCCATCCCGACCCGCTGGCACCCCTGCCCACTGAACAGGAAGGCGAGATCTCCCGTTCCGAGGATCGAGCCGCGTACGACACCTGCCGTGGCCTCACCCGCCGCGAGCGCGTCGAGGCCGGCCAACAGGTCGGCACGGGTGGAACCGATCACCGCGGCCCGCTCGTCGAGGGCCGCGCGCGAGACGGCGAGCGCCGAGGCAACGGCGGCGAGATCGAGTTCGGGGTGGTCCCGCAGGTGCGTGGACAGGGCAACGGCCTGGGCTTCGAGCGCGTCGTCGGACTTCGCCGACAGCAGCCAGGTAAGTACGCGTTCATCGGCCGGCGTTGGCTCTTCGGTCGCCGGGAACACCGGCTCGGGGCCCTGTTCCAGCACGACATGCGCGTTGGTGCCGCTGGCGCCGAACGACGAGACGCCCGCTCGGCGGGGACGACCCGTCTCGGGCCACGTGCGCGCCTCGGTGAGCAGTTCGACCGCGCCCGCCGACCAATCCACGTGCGGGGACGGCTCGGCGCTGTGCAGGGTCCGCGGCAACACGCCCTCGCGCATCGCCATCACCATCTTGATCACGCCGCCGACACCGGCCGCGGCCTGGGCGTGACCGATGTTCGACTTCAACGACCCGAGGTAGAAGGGCCGTTCCGCGTCGCGATCCCGACCGTAGGTCGCGATCAGCGCCTGCGCCTCGATCGGGTCGCCCAGCGTCGTGCCCGTCCCGTGCGCCTCGACCGCGTCGACCTCGGCGGCCGACAGGCCGGAACTCGCCAGCGCCTGGCGGATTACCCGCTGCTGCGAGGGACCGTTCGGCGCGGTCAGACCGTTGCTCGCACCGTCCTGGTTCACTGCGGTGCCCCGCACCACGGCCAGGATGTGATGGCCGTTGCGCTGCGCGTCCGACAGTCGTTCCACCAGCAACACGCCGACGCCCTCGGACCAGCCGGTCCCGTCCGCGTCGGCGGAGAAGGCTTTGCAGCGCCCGTCGGGCGACAACCCGCGCTGGCGGCTGAACTCGACGAAGACCTCGGGCGTCGACATCACCGTGACACCGCCGGCCAGCGCCATCGAGCATTCGCCGCTACGCAATGCCTGAACGGCCAGGTGCAGGGCCACCAGCGACGACGAGCAGGCCGTGTCCACGGTCACCGCGGGTCCCTCGAACCCGAAGGTGTAGGACAGCCGGCCCGAGGCGGCGCTGCCGGTGTTGCCCATCAGCAGGTAGCCGTCCACCCCTTCGGGCACCTTCTGCATGCCCGACGCGTAGTCGTGGTACATCACCCCGACGAACACGCCCGTCCGACTGCCGCGCAGCGTGGTCGGATCGATTCCGGCCCGCTCCAGCACCTGCCAGGAGGTCTCCAGGAGAAGCCGCTGCTGCGGGTCCATCGCCAACGCCTCGCGCGGCGAGACCTCGAAGAATCCGGCGTCGAACTCCCCCGCTTCGTGCAGGAATCCGCCCTCGCGGGCATAGCTCTTCCCGGAGACCGAGGGGTCCGGGTCGTACAGACCCTCCAGGTCCCAGCCCCGGTTCGTCGGGAACGGCGAGACCGCGTCCCGACCCTCGGCGACCAGGCGCCACAGGTCCTCCGGCGACTCCACCCCACCGGGATAGCGGCAGGCCATGCCGACGATCGCGATCGGTTCGTCGTCCACGACCGCACCGACCACCGCGGCGGGGGGCGCCTCCCGAGCGCCGAAGAGGGTCTGCCGGATGGTGCGCAACAGCGCGGTCGGCGTCGGGTGGTCGAAGACCAGCGTGGCCGACAACCGCAGACCGGTCGCGGTATTCAGCCGATTGCGCAGGTCGAGTCCGGTGAGCGAGTCGAAGCCGAGGGACTTGAAGGTGCCGGCGAAGTCGACGTCGGCGCCCGTGGGCAGGCCGAGTACGGCCGCCACCTGTTCGCGAACCAGCTCCTGTAGGGCCCGTTCCCGCTCGGCGTCCGGCAACGCGCCGAGCCGTAGTGCGAGCGCGGATCCCGCCGGGGCCTCGGCCGCGCCGTCGGCGGTGGGGCGGGCCGGCGCGGGGGCGAAACCGCGCAACATTCCCGCCGACGTGCCGTTCCCGGCGCGGGCGCGGAGTGCGGGCAGGTCCAGCGCGACGGGGACCAGCAGGGCCTCGTCGCTGCCGAGGGCGGCGTCGAACAGGCGGAGACCTTGTTCGGTGGCGAGCGGCCCGACGCCGAGCCGGCTCATCCGCTGTCGGTCGGCGCCACTCATCGCGCCCGTCATCCCGCCGGCCTCGGCCCACAGGCCCCAGGCCATCGAGGTGGCGGGGAGCCCGTCGGCCCGGCGGGCGTGCGCGAGGGCGTCGAGATACGTGTTCGCCGCCGCGTAGTTCGCCTGGCCCGGGCCGCCCAGGATCCCCGAGACCGAGGAGAAGAGCACGAAGGCGGCGAGGTCGAGATCGCGCGTCGCCTCGTGCAGGTTGACCGCACCGTCCACCTTGGACCGCAACACGGTGTGCAACCGCTCGTCGGTCAACGCCTCGACCAGGCCGTCGTCCAGGAGCCCGGCGGCGTGCACCACTCCGGTCAACGGGCCCCGGATCCGGCCCAACACGCCACGCAACGCCTCCCGATCGGCCGCGTCACCCGCCTCCACCACCACCGACGCACCCAGCGTCGCCAGCTCCGCCACCAACTCGTGCACTCCGGGGGCCTGTTCGCCACGACGACTGAGCAACACCAGGCTGCGCACCCCGTGCCGGGAGACCAGGCGCCGGGAGATCAATCCGCCCAACAGGCCGGTACCACCGGTGATCAGGACCGTGCCCGCATCGAGGGAGGTCTTCGCTTCGCCGGACGCAGAGGCAGAGGCAGAAGCGGACCCGGACCCGGACGCGGAGGTGGATCCGGACGCCGACACGGGCGAGTCGACGGCGTGCCGAACCAGTCGCGGCACCAACACGGCGCCGCCGCGGATCGCCATCTCCCGTTCGCCGTGGGCCAGTGCGTCCGGCAGGAGGGCCTGCCAGTCGTCCTCGCCGTCGACCGGGTCGACGTCCACCAATACGAAACGATCGGGATGCTCCGTGGCCGCCGACCGCACCAGGCCCCACACCGGCGAGGCCGCGAGGCCGGGCAGCGCGGACGGCTGCGGGCCGGCGGCGACACCCACCGCGCCCCGGGTCACCACGAGCAGTCGCGACTCGGCGAACCGTGCGTCACCCAGCCACTCGCGCACCACCGACAACGCCCCGGCCGCCGCCCGATGGGCCGCGGCGGCGTGGTCGTCACCCGGCTCCGACGCCACCAGGCAGGGCAGTACGACCACCTCGGGTACGCCGCCCGCGACCAGCGCCGACAGGTCGGGGGTGTCGGCGTCGAGCACCGCGATGCCACCGGCGAAGGCGGCGCCGGCCGATCCCGGCATCCACTCGACGCGGCACAGGTCGTCCGTCGCGACCGGTCGTGCCGCCGCGAGCGACTCGGCGGCGATCGGGCGCAGGGTCAGCGCCTCGATCGCGGCCACCGGGCCGCCCTTCGGATCGGCCAGCGTCACCCGGACGGCATCCGAGCCGACGGGTGACAGCCGTACCCGCAACCGGGAGGCGGCGCCCGCGAAGAGGGTCAGCCCCTTGAAGACGAACGGCAGTCGCACCCGGTCCGCCGCACCGTCGTCGCCCCGGGAAAGCGCGGCATGCAGTGCCGCGTCGAGCAGCGCCGGGTGCAGCCCGAAGCGGGCCGCACTCTGCGCCGGCTCCTCGGGCAGCGCCACCTCGGCGTACACGTCCTCCCCCACCCGCCAGGCGGCCCGCAGGCCCTGGAAGACGGGTCCGTACGCATAGCCCTTCGGCACAAGGTCGGCGTAGAAGTCGTCGAGCCGCACCGGCTCCGCGCCGCTGGGCGGCCAGGTGCCGGAGGCGAAGGAGGTGTCGGACGCATCGGACGCCGATCCGCGTTCGGACAGTGCGCCGACGGCATGTCGGATCCACTCCGGCCCCGCCGATTCGGCCGCGCCGCGCGAGAACACGCTCACCGGCCGGGTTCCGTCGTGCTCGGCCGCGCCGACCACGACCTGGATCTGCACCGCTTCGCGCTCCGGGATCACCAACGGCGCTTCCAGGGCGAGTTCGTCGATCCGACCGCAGCCGACCTCGTCGCCTGCCCGGACCACCAGTTCGACGAAGGCCGCGCCGGGCAGCAGGGCCGTGCCGGCGACCAGGTGATCCCCGAGCCAGGCGTGCGAGGACAACGACAGCCGGCCGGTCAGCACGACCCCATGCCCGCCACCGAGTCGCACCGCGGCGCCGAGCAACGGATGGTCCGCCTGCGCCTGGCCGAGACCACGCGCGTCGCCGGTGGACTCGATACGTTCCAGCCAGTACCGCCGGCGGCGGAAGGCGTAGGTCGGCAGCTCGACGGTCACCGTGCCGCGGCCGGGAAGCTGCCCGCCCAGCAGCGGGGACCAGTCCACGGCGACGCCGTCGACGTACGCCTGCGCCACCGCGGCGGTGAAGCGAACCAGGTCACCCTCGCCCCGACGCAGCGTGCCCAGGACGACCGCTTCGGCCTCGGCCGACTCGACCGTGCCTTCGATCGGGGTGGTGAGCACCGGGTGTGCGCTGGCCTCGACGAAGGTGTCGAAGCCCTGCGCGAGCAGCAGCCGCACCGTCTCCTCGAACCGCAC
>NZ_JBEXUX010000140.1:0-7097 GCF_040629175.1 Embleya sp. NPDC005971
CATGCTCAGAGACGGAACCTTCTACGAATCCCGACCGGCCGAACCGGTCGCAGCATGACCCGATCTCGGTTGACGAAAGACATAGAGGCACCCCCACCAAGGACGCGGCTCCCGCCACGCTCCCACGGCGCCGCCCCCGCTGTGGTGGACGGCCCGCCACTACATCGCCCTGGAGCGGGAGACGGCCGAGACCGACGCCCACGTCGAGGCCGCCGAGCGCGACACGCTCGTCGCGCAGGCCGAGGCACGAAAGGCCGAGACCGACGCCGCATCCGAACGTCAACGCGCGGCTGACGAGCACGCCCGACGCAGGAAGAACCTGGCCGATCGGGCCGGACACTGGCACTTCTATTCGCCCCTGCGGAGAGAGCAACTCAGCGACGCCGTGCACGCGTGGGCCGAGCGCGAACAACTGTGCGTCCAACTCGTCTTCGGCGCGCATGCCCCCGACTGGGCGGGCGGCGTCGCGATCCTGGACGGAGCGAGCGGCACCCCGGTGGCCACACTCACCCCCGCACGCGAGCTCCTCGACGGCCTGGACTCCGCCCTGACCGTCCTGATGGAGACCCGCACCCAACTCCGTGACATTCTCCCCGCCCTTCCGCCGCACGTGCGCGTGGAAAGACTGGAAGTACCGGACCAGTCACGGGCACGGAACCTGGCCGACTTCCTCGTGGCCGGCCCCGCGATCACCGACGAGATGTTCCACCGACCGGACAAAGCCGTCCCCAGGCCGCCGGCGCACGCCACACCCGCACCACAGCCGCGCCACCGAAGCCGGACCCTGCTTCTGCTCGACGTCACCGCAGCTCTCGAGGCCCTTGCACGTGGTCGGTTCCCCATCGATGGGGCGGTGCACTCTGTGGTGAGTCCCGTTCTCGACGCGATGGAGAGCGGACAACTCGATCCCGAGATCACCCGCGACGCGCTCCTGGCCACGGCCGGCGAGAACACCCACCGCATACCCGGCGACACGCGGTCCGTGGAGAGCATCCTGCGCAACATCCTCGAACGCCTGTGACGACGATGTGGGCAGGTTCGGCGACTCGCCCGAGTCAGGCCCGACGATGGCCGAGGTATATGGCCCTCACGCCCCGGTGCTCACCGTTGGCGTGCTGGCGGGACGTACGTCGTGTACCAACGGCGCGAGTGGGTGGTTTCGGTCGCGGTACCAGGCGAGTTGCTCGACGACGGCCGTGTCGCCGATCGTGGTGACGGTGGCGGTGAGTCCGAAGTCGTGGATGGTGGGGCGTCCTTGCCCGTCCCACCAGCGCCACGCCGTCTCCACCTCGTCCCACAGGTGCCGTGGTCCGCTCTGCAGAACATGGGGGGTGTGGCCGGGGGCGAATCCGGCGGCGGCGGTGGAGTGTCCGTGGCCGGTGTCCGCGGCGTGCAGCCACAGGGTTCCGCCGCCGTGTCCGTCCGGGGCGGGTTGGGCGAGGCAGTTGGGTACGTGCAGTCCCAGGACGAAGCCGACGGGGTCGAACGGCCCGGCGACCACGTCGTTCCAGCCGAGCGAGGTCGTGGACGCGACGGCGGCCTCGGCCCAGTCGGAGGGGAGCGACGCGGCGCCGTAGTGCCGGCGATCGGGGCGTTGGCGGCGGAGTTTCATGAACGCGGTGGCCATCGTGAACGGCCCGCTCGCACTGCGCCCGTCCGCGTCGACGACCGGGCGCAGGGAACAGTCCCCGGTGGTGTGGTCGGTGCCCCAGGGCATGACGATCACCGCCCCCGGCCTCGCCTGCTCGATCCACGCCGCGGGGATGCGGCGCACACCGGCGGTGACCTGGACCCGGTCGTAGGGGCCCGCGCCGGGGTGTCCGAGGGTTCCGTCGCCGGTGAGGACCCGGACTGCGTCGCCGTACCCGGCCCGCGCCAGATTCGCCCGGGCCTGCTCCGCGAGTTCGGGATCGATCTCGACCGAGACGACCTCGCAGCCGCGCGCGGCCAGCAGCGCGGCGCTGTATCCGGTCCCGGTCCCGATCTCCAACACCCGCATGCCCGGGTGGGCATCGAGGTCGAACAGCATCTCGGCGACGGTCGAAGGCGCCGATGCCGACGACGTCGCCAACCGCCCCGCGCCGTCGCCCGCATGCCGGCCGTCGTCCCACTGGGTCACCAACGCACGATCCGAATACACCGCCGCCCGCCACGCCTTCGGGTCACGGCGGCGGTCGACGACGACGTCGCCGTCCTCGGGCCAGACCCGATCGGCGACGAACTCCTCCCGCGCGACGCGCTCGAACACCGGCCGCCACCCGTCCGGCAACACACTCTTGTCCGCCAGCAGGGCCGCCAGGGAATCGGATCCGACCACCGTCACGGCTTGCGCCGCTGACCGGGCCCGGGAGGCGTACTGCCGTCCTTGGACGGATCCCCCGGAGTCGGATTGGGATCCGGCTGCGGGGGCTGAATCGGAGCGGGCGGACCGCCATGATCACCGGGCATCGCGAACCACCTTCCGAGCGGCTACTGAACGCACCCTAGAAATCCCGGAACGTAAGCGTCAAGACGCTGCGCCGAATCCACCCGGACGACGCGCACCCCACCGCCCTCGGTCGGAAGTCGGGAACGCCGCCTCCGCCGGGATCGCCCGTGCGCACACCGTGCTGCAGCCCGGTTCCTGCGGCGTGGTCCCGGAGTTGCTCGTGTCCGGTCTGCTGGGGGCCGCCGGGCCGCCGGGCCGGGGGAGAGTTGTCGACTTGCAGGCCCCGGGGTCGGGCGACGGCGAAGGTGCCGTCGGCGCCGACCCGCCGGACGGCCCGTCGCGGCTGGGACGGTGGCGGAGCCAGCGGTGTCGTGGCGACGCGGGCGCCGGTGAGCTTGGCGCGTCGCTGGTGCGGAATCGGGGCGGCGAGGGTCTTGACCAGCCCGGACACGACACGTGTTGGACGGTGGCTGTGATCACCACTGACCACCACTGATCCCGAGGCGGGCGACCGGCCGCCCGGCGTCGATTGACGGACCAGGGACCGGTTACGCCGCATCACCGAGAACGGACTGGTTCGTGTTCTCGGGGCCGCTGCCCGGCACCGCGGGCTCAGTCCTTGCGTGCTGGTGGGTCGATCATCACGGGTCGGGTGCTGCCGCCTTGATCGACACAGTCCTGGGCGAGGTCGTGGACCCGCCAGTGGACGTCGACCGCGCCGGCGTCCCGCGACGACGGACGTGGTGAACGGTGTGTAGCGGCGCAACGGTGGTGGAGGTGCTGTCGTCGAGCCGGCCGATGGCGTCGGTGGATCGCCGGGGCGGGCGATTCCGTACCGACGCGGGCATGACGTGCCGGTCGAGAAGGAGCCGCAAGGTGGCCGAGTCTGCGCCCACGGACTGATCGTGGCAGACGACCGCGACACCGCGTTCGCCGTCGACGGACTCGATGCGGGACCACATGCTCCAGGCCACGCGTACCCAGCCGCGGCAGGTCATGGTCCACGACCGGATCATGCACCGCCGGGCACCCGGCACGGACAACAACAGCACAACCTGCAAACCGGTCAGGTGTACGGGCGATCAGCCAGGACGGCGCGACCGCAGCCGGCATGCTGTCCTGTGCGGTCGAAGGCAACCGAGCGCGCGGGGTGGATCCCCAGTCGTACACGAACGTAGCCGTGTTCGGTGAATGGCACGCCCCAACAGCGGCGTGAAGTGGCTGGTTCCGACTCTGTGGCCTGTGTTCCCATTGCACCGTGAACATCGAGAACTCCGGGGTGCCTGACGAGCGGCCGAGCCACCGCGTCCGGCGGCGGGCGGATGGCGATATCGAGGAGTGTGTGCGCGTCCTCGCGGAAGTCCACGCGCGCGACGGCTATCCGGTGAACTGGCCCGATCAGCCCGGCGAGTGGCTGTCACGCGGTCCCTTGTTGGGCTCCTGGGTCGCCGAAGTCGACGGGCGCCTGGTCGGGCATGTCTGCTTGTCGCAGGTCGGCGAAGGCGATCTGGCTCCGGGGCTGTGGAGCGAGCGACACGGGGCGGGGCGGAGCGCTACCGCCGTGGTCGGCAGACTCTTCGTCGCCCCGCAGGCGAGGGGACATCGGATCGGCGCAGTGCTGATCGACCGAGCAGTGAAGGAGGCACGGCATCGCGGCCTGCATCCGGTGCTCGACGTCGTCACGTCCGACACGGCCGCGGCAGACCTGTACGAGCGCCTGGGCTGGCAGTTGATGGCCACAGTCGAGCAACAGTGGAGCCCGCACCAGACGGTGGCCATCCGCTGCTACGCAGCACCAACGTGGCATAGCCGGTAAACAGGGTGAGGGGCGTTGCGAGGGGGGACCAGTCGGGTGAATCGTCACGGCGACGATCGAACCGCATTCGACGCCGAACGACTTTCCCGAGTCGATGCGTTGGGCTGTTGACCGCAGCGCGCGAACGGTCGTGCGGTGCTCGATGTCCCGGGCCGGGCGATCGCGCGGCATCGCGCGGTGGACCACTTGGGTCTCGCTCGTCTTGCCCCGGAGTTCGACGCGCAATCCGTGTCGGGAGCCGAAACGACGAGTGCCTCGAGTTTGGATTCTCCTGCGCCGACCACAGCGGCGGCGTCTTCACAAGGCCACCGACACCGAACACCGCCGATACGAGCACGCGGAGCGTCCGCCCGGAGCACGGGTCAGGTCCCGAGTCTAGGGTTCCCTGCGGTACAGCCATACCCCGATCGGCGCGAAAACGGCGACGATTGCGACGTCCCACGCCAAAGCCTGCCAGACGTCGGTGGCGGTGGGGCCGCCCAGTACGAGAGCGCGTACTGCGTCGGCGTTGCGCGACACCGGTTGATGCTCCGCGAAGGCCTGCAGCCACCCCGGCATGGTTGCCACGGGAACGAACGCCGACGACGCGAAGACCAGCGGAGCAAGCACGGGGAAGGCCGCGGCCTGGGCGGTCTCCGGATCGCCGACCGCCATGCCGACCACCGCGAAGATCCACGACATCGCGAAGCCGAAGGCCAGGACCAACACGATGGCGCCGAGGAAGGCCGGGACTCCGGCGTGGATGCGGAATCCGATGGCGAAGCCGACCGCGGCCATCAGTGCCACGACGAAGACGTTCCTGGCGAGGTCGGCGGTAGTGCGGCCGACAAGTACCGCGGAGCGGGCCATGGGCAGGGATCTGAACCGTTCCATCAGGCCGGTGTCCATGTCGGTGGCGAGCCCTATCGCGGTGTTCATGGCGCCGAACACCGCGGTTTGCACAAAAATTCCCGGGATCAGGAAGTCGACGTAATCGACCCCGTGCAGGGCCGGTTGTACGACGCCGCCGAATACGTACCGGAACATCAACACGAAGACCAGCGGCTGGATGGTGGAGAAGATCAGCAACCGTGGCACTCGGCGCAGGGCGATCAGGTTCCGCCACGCGATGGCGAGTCCGTCCTGAGCGGTACGAACGAGGGACAGCGCTCCGCGCGTCGACGGCGCCGAGACTCCGCCGGCCCGGCCGCTACGGGCAACTGTCGCGGGGGACGCGCCTGGCCTGGTCACGACTCATCCGGAGAGGTTCGAGCGGACTCCGGGGCGGCGTTTGCACGGCGGCCGGTCAGTTCCAGGAACACGTCGTCGAGGCTGGACTCGTGGACCGCCACGGCGCCGGGCACCAGACCGTGTGCATCGAGGAGGCGCAGGATGTCCAGCAGCGGCCGCGACCCGTCGTGGGACGTCAAGCGCAATCGGGAGCCTTCGACGTCCGCGCGGGTGGAGAACCGAGCGCTCACGAGTTGCGCCGCCCACTCTCCCCGGCCGGCCTCCTCCAGGTCGAGTTCGATGACCGTGTTGCCCAGGCGGGCCTTGAGCGCAGCCGGCGTGTCGTCGGCGATGACCCGCCCCCGGTCGATGACCACCACCCGCTCGGCGAGTTGGTCGGCTTCCTCCAGATACTGGGTGGTGAGGAGCACGGTGGTCCCATCGGCGACAAGGCCGCGGATCATCTCCCACAACGCATTGCGGCTTTGCGGGTCAAGTCCTGTGGTGGGCTCGTCGAGGAAGAGCACGGGCGGATCGGGGACCAGAGCCGCGGCGACGTCCAGCCGCCTGCGCATGCCGCCGGAGTACGTTCGGGCAGGGCGGTCGCCCGCTTCCGCGAGGTCGAACCGTTCCAAGAGCTCTGCCGCCCGGGCCCGGACACGGGAGCGCCGGATGTGGGTGAGGCGCCCGATCAGGCGCAGGTTCTCCCGGCCGGTGAGGTTCTTGTCGACCGCTGCGTACTGTCCGGCCAGCCCGATCATGCTCCGGACCGTGGCGGCATCGCGGACCACGTCGTGCCCGAGCACGAAGGCCCGCCCGGCGGTGGGACGCGCGATCGTGGTCAGGATGCGGATCGCCGTGCTCTTGCCCGCGCCGTTCGGGCCCAGAAGGCCGAAAACCGTCCCTGCGGCGACATGGAAGTCCACCGATTCGAGAGCCGTCACAGCGCCGAACCGCTTGCCGAGGTCCTCGACGTCAATCGCCTCGTTCACGGGCCTTTCTCCCTCGTGTGGAGGACACCCGTCGGTTCCATTCTCCCCCGCGCCCGAGTCTTCGCAGCCGCGGCAGCGCGCCTCCCGGCCTCTCCCTGGATCATTCGTGGCCCGGCGGACCTCGGCAGCCGTGATCGCCCCGGACGAAGCCCGGGTCAACCTGCTCGACCTGCGTGACGGACAGGCGGTTTCCAGCAATCGTTGCAACACGGTGGTCATTCCAGTGTTGCGACGAGCTTGGCGAAGAGGTTCGCGGGGTGTTCCAGCCGAGGGTCTCGCGGGGGCGGCTATCGAGTTCGGCGGCGACGAAGGCGAGGTCCCCGGCGCCGAGGAGGGACAGGTCGGTGCTCTTGGGGAAGTACCGGCGGAGCGGGCCGTTCGTGTTCTCGTTCGAGCCGCGTTGCCAGGGGCCGGCGGGTTCGCAGAAGTGGACGGGGACGCCGGTGGAGCGGGTGAACTCGTCGTGTCGGCTCGTCTCGCCGCCTTGATCCCGGGTCACCGAGCGGGCCGGTTCGGCGGGGAGGTCGCCGGGGGCGTGGACGAGCGCGTCGCGGACCTGCTCGGCGCCCCGGCCGCCGGGCGGGTGGAGGAGTTCGACGTAGCGGGTGGATCGGTCGACCAGGGTGCCGATCGCGGACCGGTTGCCCTTGCC
>NZ_JBEXUX010000141.1:0-6466 GCF_040629175.1 Embleya sp. NPDC005971
AGGAGCCGAGCGCGTGCACGGTGCCGCCGTTGGCGGGCAGCTTCGAGCGCGGGTCCCAGCGCACCACCATGCCGCCGCCGTCACCGGCCGCGTGGTAGCCGGCCACCAGGACCATCGTGTCGGCGGGCAGCCGGCGGGTTTCCAGGTCCAGCAGCGCGGCGATCGTCGGTACGCCGACCGAGAGTTCGCGGCGCCCGCCGTCGCGATCGTCGTCGGGGGAGGCCGAGGCCGTGCCCGCGGCCGCCGTGCCGGCGAGCAGCAGCCCGCCCAAGCCACCCGCGGCCAACAACCGGCGGCGGGACGACGAAGGGGAAGAACCGAGTGAGGACATGGGGGTCCCGCTCACTTTCTCGATCCGTGCACGAAGGGGGTATTCGGGGCGCGCGGGTCGCTCGCACAGGAGAGCGACCCGCACGCCCCGGTGAATCAGAGCGAGTTGCGATACGGCGGCATGTAGCGCATCCGGGGCAACTGATCGGCGAGCACCCCGCCGTCCACGACGATCCGGGTGCCGGTCACATAGGACGCGGCGGGCGAGGCGAGGAAGACCACGGCGCCCGCGCACTCGTCCGGGTCGGCGTACCGGCCCAGCGGGATGCGTTCGCGGTAGGCGGCCTCGAACGGCTCGCGATCGAGCGGGAATTCGCCGTCGATGGGGGTGACGACCATCCCCGGGGCCACCGCGTTGACGGTGATGCCGTGCGGGGCCAGTTCCACCGCCAGGCTCTGCACCAGCAGGTCCACTCCCGCCTTGGAGGCGTTGTAGTGGGCCAGACCGGCCTCGGCCACGTGGGCGTTCTTCGAGGTCACCGCGATGATCCGGCCCGGCACGCGGTCCGCGATCATGTGCTCGGCGACCCGCTGGGACAGGAAGAAGACCGCGTCCAGGTTGACCGCGAGCACCCGGCGCCAACTCGCCACGGTGACCTCGTTGAACCGCTCCAGGGCGGCCGTGCCCGCGTTGTTGACCAGGATGTGCAGCGGCCCGACGTCGGCCCGCAGCTCGTCCACGTAGCCGGCCAAGGCGGCCGTGTCGGCCAGGTCGAACGGCCGGATCCGGGCGGTCCGACCGGTGGCCTCGACCAGGGCGCTCGTCTCGGTGAGATCCACGCCCGGCCGATCGGTGAGCACGACGTCGGCGCCCGCCGCGGCCAGGGCGACCGCGAACGCCCGGCCCAGGCCGCCGGCGGCGCCGGTGACCAGGGCCGTGCGATCGGTCAGCGCGAAGTTCGCGCCGGGCCCACCGGCCGGCGGCAGGCCCGGCCCGCCGGGCGCCGCAGTGCCGGTCACGACAACCCCAGCAGCGGCAACGCGTCGCGGAAGATCAGCTCTTCGATCGCGTCCCGATCCAGCGGCGGCAACCCGGGAATCCCGGGTACGGCGGCCACCGCACGCAGGCCCGCCACCGACGCGTCCACCGTGGTGAACGGGTAGTCGCTGCCGAACAGCAGCTTGTGCAGCACGCCGTAGTCCTGGGCCAGCCGCAGGCTGTGCCAGAGCTGGAACGGGCGGTAGTGCAGCGCGCTGACGTCCGCGTACAGGTGTGGGTGCTTGCGGATCACCGCGATGCACTCGCCCTCGAACGGGTGGCCCAGATGCGCGAGCACCATCCGCAACTCGGGATGGCGGATCGCGACCGGGTCCAGCAACCGGGGCTGCGCGTAGGCGATCGGCGCGGCCGAGACGAACGTGGTCCCGGTGTGCACCAGGATCGGCAGTCCGTTGGCCTCGGCGTAGGCGAACAGCGGGTCGTACTGCGGATCACCCGGGTCGAAACCCGCGTACATCGGCATCAGCTTGATCCCGCGCAGGCCCAACTCCTGGTGCCCGAAGCGCAGTTCGTCCTGCCACCCGGGCTGTGTCGGGTCGATCGACAGATAGCCGATCAGGCGATCCGGTTGGCCGGCCACGTATTCGGCGACCGCCTTGTCCTCGACCCACAGGCCGCTGCGCCGGGCCTTGCCGCCGACCACGACGGTCCGGGTGTCGGCCGGACTGGACGCCGCGTAGTCGGCCCAGCGCACCGTCAGGTCGACCTCGCCGTCGTGCGCGCGGGCCGACTCGGCCCGGAACGCGTCGTCGAAGTCGCAACACTGGCGGAACAGATGGGAGTGCACGTCGACGATGCCGGATCGCTGGGAGCTCACGTGCGGTTCCTCTTCTCCCAGCCGTCCGAGAACATGTTCCAGAACCGGTGGGTGGGCGGGTGCTCGGCGAACACGTCGTCGTCCAACTCGACGCCGAAGCCCGGCGCGGTCGGGATCTCCACGTGCCCGTCGGCAGTCACCGGCAACGTGCCGCGCACCGCGTCGAAGACGTACGGCTCCAACAGCCCGTCGAACGTCTCCAGGATCTTGAAGTTGGTGATCCCGAGCGAGGCGTGCACGGAAACCGTGGTGCACAGCGGCGAGTTGGAGTTGTGCGGGGCGACCATGATGCCGTGCGTGTCGGCGATCGCGGCCAGCTTGCGCACCTCGGTGAGGCCACCGGCCATGGACAGGTCCGGCTGGATGATGTCCACCGCGTTGGTGGCGAACAACTGCTTGTACTCGTAGCGGTTGTGGAAGTGCTCGCCGCCGGAGATCGGGAACGGCGCGCGGGCGCGCAGTTCCGCGTAGCGCTCGATGTGCGTCCACGGCATCGGCTCCTCCAACCAGCCGATGTCGAACGGCTCCAAGGCGCGCAGCAGCGCCGAGGCGGTGGTCATCGCGAACCTGGCGTGGCCCTCGATGAACAGGTCCACGTCCGGCCCGATCGCCTCGCGGACCGCGCCGACCAGCTCGATGGACTGCCGCAGTTCGGCCCGGGAGAGCTCGTGCAGACCGGCCCCGAACGGGTCGAACTTGAGCGCCGAGTAGCCCTTGGCCACGGTCTCCTTGGCCTTGGCCGCGAACACGTCGGGCTCGCGCTCGCCGTTGTACCAGCCGTTCGCGTAGACCCGGACCCGGTCCCGGCAGGCGCCGCCGGTGAGGCGGTAGACCGGGACGCCGAGCGCCTTGCCCATCAGGTCGTGCATGGCCTGGTCGAAGCCGGACAGCGCGATGCCGCCGATGTCGCCACCGCGCAGGAAGTCGCCCTGGTAGAGCCGAAGCCACAACTCCTCGGTGTCGAACGGGTCGGCGCCGATCAGATGCCGGTTCGCCAACGCCTGGGCCAGCGCGGCGGTCTCGGCGACCCGGTACGGGTGGGTGATCTCGCCGACGCCGGACAGGCCCTGGTCGGTGTGGACCCGGACGTAGCCGAAGTCGCGCCACGCGGTGCCCAGGAGCAGCGTCTCGACGTGGGTGATCCGGCCGGCCGGGCCGGTGGGTCGGGTGCGGTCGACGACCAACATCAGCGGACCGTCCCCTCGATCGCGCCGCCCATCGTGGACGTGCCGGCCAACTCGCCGATCCCGCCGTCCTTGATCGCGTCCTGCACGGCCAGTTCGGTCGCGGCGATCAGGTGGTCGACGTCCGCGTCGGTGTGCGCGTACGAGATGTGACTGCGCTTGAGGTTGAGCGGTAGCTCGAACACGCCGTGCTCCAGGAGTCGACGGCGGTAGCCGATGAACAGACCGGCGTCGTTGGCGAGCAGGTCGTCGTAGGTGCGCGGGACACCGCCGGACATGAAGTAGGTGACGAACACCGAGCCGTAGCCGGTGACCACCGCCGGGACGCCCAGCCGGGTGTACATCTCGCTCAGGCCGGTGCGGACCCGGTCGCCGAGCCGGAACACGTGCTCGTGCACCGGTTCCTCGCGCAGCTTGCGCAGCGTCTCCAGGGCGGCGGCGACCACCCACGGGTGGCCGTTGTAGGTGCCGGCGAAGAACGCGGGAGCGCCCGGGAGGGTGCTGAACTGGTCCATCAGGTCGGCCCGGCCGCCGAGCGCGCCGACCGGGGCGCCGTTGGCGATGGCCTTGCCGAACGTGGTGAGGTCGGGTGTGATGCCGGTGATCTTCTGGTAGCCGCCGAGGTCGTGCCTGAAGCCGGTGATCACCTCGTCGAAGACCAGCACCGAGCCGTGTGCGGTGCACTGTTCGCGCAGCGTGGTGAGGAACTCGGCCTCGGGCAGCAGGCAGCCGACGTTGTGCGGGATCGGCTCCAGGATCACCGCGGCGATCTCCCGGCCGTGCTCGGCGAACGCGGCGCGCACCGCGGCCGGGTCGTTGAACGGCAGGACCAGGGTGGCTTCGAGCACCTCGGGCAGGATGCCGGTGGAGATCGGGTCGTGGGCACCGACCGCCTCGGGCGAGGAGATCACGTTCAGGCTGACCGAGTCGTGCCAACCGTGGTAGCAGCCCTGGAACTTGACGATCAGTCGGCGGCCGGTGACCGCGCGGGCGACCCGCAGCGCGTGGAAGGTGGCCTCGCTGCCGGTGCTGGTGAGCAGCACCTTCTCGACCGAGGGCACCAGGTCGACCAGGGTCTCGGCGAGGGTGACCTCGCCCTCGGTGACGGCCACGCCGGTCAGGTCCAGGCGGCTCGCCGCCTCGTTCACCGCGCGCTGCACGTCCGGGTCGTTGTGGCCGAGCAGCGGCGGGCCGAACGCGGAGTGGTAGTCGGTGAAGACCCGACCCTCGGCGTCGGTGAAGGTCGCGCCGCCGGTCTTGGTGACGACCAGCTCGGTCAGACCCGGGATCCGGCGCTGACCGCTGTTCACCCCGCCCGGAATGACCCGAAAGGCTCGGGCGGGAAGGGAGTCGGTGGCGGCTGTGCCGACACTCATCGGTGGGCTCCTTGCGTCGTTCGTGACCGTTCGGATCCGCGGCCCTGCCAGGCCGTGGATCGCCGGCGCCATCCGCCTTCGGCACGCGTCGCAGGTTGTTGCACTTGTCTCTACACCGTGTTTTCTGAACACTGTTCGGCAGGACCGAACAGTCCCAGACTTTACATTTGGATGTACAAAGCAGTCAAGGGGTCCGGACCGGTAATGTGTTCTGCTATGTCGAACAGCGTTAACGAGAATGTCGAGGAGTCGAAGTACTGGGTGAAGTCCGTCGCCCGGGCCGCGGACATCCTCGAAGTGCTCTCCACACGTGGTCCGGGGGACGGCATGAGCGTCACCGAGGTCGGTCAGGCCTGCGGGATCTCCAAGAGCGCCACCTTCGGACTGCTCCAGACCCTGCGCGGCTACGGCCTCGTCTCGGACGACGGAGAAGGGATGAACCGGCGCTACCGGCTCGGGATGGGCCTGGCCCGGCTCGGTGATCGGGCCCAGTCGCAGGTGTCGCTGCGCGACGTGGCCCGACCGGTGCTGGCCGAACTGACCAGGGAGACCGGCATGGCCGCGCGCTTCGCGGTGCCCGAGGGCGGGCTCGCGGTGGTCGTCGACCAGGTCGGGATAGAGCAGCGGGTGCGCCTGGATCTGCGGATGGGCGTGCGCGAGCTGCCGCACTGCACCGGACTGGGCAAGGCCATCCTGTCCGCGCTGCCGGAGGCCGAGGCGCGCGCGGTGATCGAGCGCTCGGGGCTGCCCCGGCGCACGTCGCACACGATCACCGACACCGCGACCCTGCTCGCGCACCTGCGCGACATCCGGCAGACCGGCTACGCGTTGGACGACGAGGAGGACGCGGACGGGATCTTCTGTATCGGCAGTCCGGTCCGCGACCACCGGGAGCTGTGCGTGGGGGCGATCAGCATCACCGGGCTCAAGTTGGATCTGCCCGGCTGGCGATTCCAGGAACTGGGCCGCCAGGTCCGGGCCGGCGCGTTGCGGGTCAGCCGCGAGTTGGGCAGCACGGAGGGCGCCGAGGGCGAGATCGACGCCGGCTGAAACACGTCGGTGGACAATCGCACCCGATGGGGTCGAGACGGGACGACCCGACTCGACCCCATCGTGTTCCTCCGATCACGGACCACGAAAATCCGCCACGGGCTCTTGACCGGGATCGTCGAGCCGGTCTAGGTTCCTTGACTCATCAGGGCCCGCACGTTCGCTGCCACGAATCGTGCCCGGTTCGCGGCCCTGGGGTCGACGGTCCGTCAGCGGGCCGAGGCGACCCACCCCAAGCCATCCGCCGCGCGATTCCCACCGGTTGGGAACGCCGCATCGGCACGTGTCACGGGAAGCATCCTCACCCCCCTGCCGCCGAAGGCCGAGGTCCCGATGAGCACGTCCCCCGAAACTTCCACCGCCGTTCCGACGCGGGCTCCCGCCCCTGCCGCCGCGTCCTCCCGTCGCCGGCTGCTCGCCGCGGGCGGCCTGGGCGGTCTGCTCCTGGCCGCCGCCGGCACGGGTACGGCCGCCGCCGCGTCGTCGGCGTCCTCGTCCGCCGACGATCGGCACGAGGACGGCAACGTCCCCACCGGTGTCGCCACCGTCGCCGCGCTGCTGCGGCTGGAGACCCGCCGGCTCGCCTCGAACACCGTCGTCGTGGTCGCCGGCTACCACGCCGCGGGTGACGGCGGCGGCATGGTGGTGCGCTGGGAACCGCGTTCGACCCTGCCGGTCAACGGCGGCACCGTGCTGGCCCCCGCCTCGC
>NZ_JBEXUX010000142.1:0-6051 GCF_040629175.1 Embleya sp. NPDC005971
CCCGAAAACACCACACCCACAAGCTCGTTGACATCACGCACACCATGCCAACGACTTCTGTCACCCTTGGTCACCACCGATTACGGGACAGAGCCGTTAGTTTTACAGTCCCTCATCCGCGCTCCCCCGGGTACCCGTGGGGCAGATCGCGAGGATGGATCAGGGGGTGTCGTTGGGGAGAACCGTGACGCTTTGACGGTCGAGGTCGAGTTCGACGGTGCCCCCGCCTTGGACGCGAAGCTGCTTCCAGGCGGTGTATCCGGTCAGGATGGCGCGTTCCCAGTCGGCGGCACGACAGGCGCCGACTTCCAGGTGGGCGGTCATGTGGCTGATCGTGGTGAGCAGTTCCTGGTCGATGTGGTGCACGTCATCGAAGTATCGGTGGCGCGCGGCGTAGGAGAAGACGAGGGCGGAGATGCCTTCCTCGATGGCGATGGCACGGCCGCCGTCTTCGGTTTCGTCGGTGTCGGGCCGACTCTTGCGTTTGCGGCCGAGCAGGAAACGCGTGACGGGCGACCAGCCCAGGACGGCGGCGTGGGCCAGGTGGAAGGCGTCGTGGAAGCGATAGTCGTCGTCGACGCGCGAGGCGTTCGTGAGGGGGTGACCGGCGGGTGTGCCGTCGGCGCGGGTCAGGACGATGTGGGTGCGGCCTCCCTCTGTGGTGGTGGGGGTGAAAGTGAGGGTGGCCTTGCGCGGGATCTGCTCGTTTTCGGGGAAGTCCTCGTCGAAGCGGGTGCGTTCGTCGGTCGGGGTGGGGCGCCAGCGGTCCTTGGTCTTCTCCAGGTTGGCGGCTGCGATGTCTTCCAGCGTCAGGTTGAAGTTGTGGGCGAGGGCTGCGACGTACCACAGGACGTCGCCCAGTTCTTCTCGCAGTTGCTGCTTGGCCTGCTCGTAGGCGGGGCCGTCACGCAGTTGCTTCTTGTAGACGGTGGCCAAGGACCCGGCTTCGCCCGCCAGGCCGAGGAGTGGCACGAGGACGGGGTCGGTTCCGGGCGCAGGGGGTCGAAGTGTTTTGACCGCTGCCTGTTGGTAGCTCTGGAAGTCCACGCCACTCCTCGCGTCGGTTCTTGGGACACTCTGTCGGATCATCCAACATCTGTCGTATACTACGACAGCACCGTCCGGAATTCCGACGATTGGGGAAGGTCCTGAGCCCGGTTCCGCCGAGCATCGACGGCATCGTCACCGTGATCATCGTTTTCCTCGCCGAACTCGAAGGCCGTCCCGTGGAGGAGGTGCGGTCCGAACTGGAGTCGGGCGGAAAGGAGTTGCCCGTCGACTCCATTCTCGTCGTCGAGATCCTCACGCGCGTCGAGGAGCACTACGGCATCGCCGTCCCCGCCGACGCGGAGGCCGCCCGAGCCACCCGTTCCGTCACCGCTTTCGCCCAGGCGGTCCTGAACGTGATCATCGAAAGGCAGTCCCCATGACCCCGCCCTCCGTCCCCCGTTCCCGCGACCCCGAATTGGAACGGCTCGGTGAACGCCTCAAGCGCACCCGCGACTACCTGGGAATGTCACAGCAGTACGTCTCCGACAACACCGGCCTGCCACGCACCGCCATCAGCGACATCGAGCGCGGCGCACGGCGCGTCGACAGTCTGGAGCTGAAGAAGCTCGCCCGCCTGTACCGTCGGCCCGTCTCCTACTTCCTCGCCGAGGACCCGAACCCCGACGTCGGCGAACACGTGCTGGCAGGCCTTCCGCGCGCGCTGGCCCAGCTGACGGACGGCGACCGGAAAGCCGTACTGGACTTCGCCGAGTACCTTCGCTTCCGCCGTGCGGCCGAAGCGGACGAAGCGGCCGCGTCCTCCGAAGCGGAGGAGCCACCTCGGTGAACTGGGACGTCGCCCACCGGATCGCGGGGATCGCAGCGGCCCAGGCACACCGCGACCTGGACGTGGACCGCAGCACCTACGTCCGAGTCCACGGCGCGTTGGGCGCGGCGGGTCTGATCGGGATGGCGAAGTCGATGCCGAGACTGTTCGGCGTCTACCACTCGCCGGACGACGGCGGACCCGCCGTGCTGCTGAACGCCCGATTGGACGTGATCACGCAACGACACACCGCCGCCCACGAACTGGGGCACCACCGGCTGGCACACCGCAGCGCCTACGACAACGAACTCGACGCCTCGCTCCGCTGGGGCAACGGCAGTTGGCCGGACGAGGAAAAGGTCGCCGAAGCATTCGCGGCATGGTTCCTGATGCCGCGACCCGCCGTACTCGCAGCCCTCGAGCAAATCGCCGGCGGACGCCCCACCGCCCCGGAACACGCCTATCTCCTGGCCCGTGCCCTGGGTACCTCCTACACCGGCACCGTGCGGCACCTGGCACGCCTGTCCCAAGTCGACCGCGGTCGGGCCGAGCAGTGGCTCAAGATCACCCCGGCCACACTGAAACGCTCGTTGACCCGGGGCGCGGCCGTGTCCCCCGACGCACACGTCCACGCAGTCACCACGAGGATGCACGGCCGACGCCTGCACGTCGATGCGGCGGACCTGCTGGTGCTGCACCCACCGGGCGCCCTCATCGACCGTCTCCCCGAGGCTCTGTCTCTCTGGCCCGAGCCCGGCGACCGGATCGGCACGTCCTCCTTGGAACACCCGACCATCCTGGAGGTGACCCACGGCATGGACACCGAGTGCCGATTGGCAATGTCGGTGCCCGGAACCGACGAGCCGCTGGAGGTGACCCTCGTACGGGAGTCGCCCCGTAGCGGCATCGACGAGATCTGGCCCTGACCCCTCGTATTCCACGAACACGTCAAGGAGCTTCGATGCACACCTTCACCGTGGAAGGCCCCGACGTCACCCGGGCCTGGATCGCCGCCTGCAACGCCCTCGACCGCAAAGGGAACGGGGCACGCACGGGCTACCACACCGTCGTCCGCATCGCCGACGCCACCGCCGACGATCCCGCCTTCCGCAAGGACCTGGAGCGCGTCCGCGCGCACGCGGCTCCCGCCGGTACCTACAAACCCGTCGAGACGGTCGCGAACACGATCTTCCCGCAGTCGCTCGGTGCCCGATGCGCCTCCCACGAGCAACTCGCCGACCGCTACCGCGCCCTCTACCCCGCCGCGCGACGCTTCCCGGGCAACCACCGCGACACCTACTTCGGACGCCTGATCGCCTATCCCGGAACCGACGGGCACATCGACCAGATCGCCAAGATCATCGACCGTCTGACCCGACAGACAGCCACCCGCGCGCCGATGACCGCCGCCTACGAAGTGGACGTCGCCCATCCCTCGGACATCGACACCGGCGAGGCGTCCGCCACGGCCGACGCCCTGGTGCACACCACCGAACGGGACAACCTCATACGAGGTTTCCCCTGCCTGAGCATGTGCTCCTTCCAACTCGACCGCCACGGCACCCTGCACACCGCCGCCTATTACCGCAGCCATTTCATGCTGGAACGCGCCTACGGCAACTACCTCGGACTGGGGCGCCTGAGCGCGCACATCGCCCGACACGCAGGCCTCAAACAGGGCACCCTGACCGTCTTCGCCGGCTACGCGCAGCTCGACGGCCCGATCACGAGCATCCGTCCGCTGCTCACCGCCACCCCACCCATGCTCGCCGCCTGATCCGCAACGATGTTCCGGTGGGGCACGAACAGCCGGCTCAGTGGACCGGGTTCAGGCCCCACTTCGGCGGGAACCAAGCCGTGATCGGCGCAGCATCCTTGCGGTATGCCTGCTTGATACGACTGCGCCCGCTGATTCCCGCGATCTCCGGGTGAGCCACCCGCGCGTACTTGTCGACCTCGCAGAACAGGTTCTGGCAGTCGATGAGTTGCAGCCGCCGACCCTTCAGGCCGCCGAACGACAAACCGAGCCGGGAGAAATGCTCCTCCTGGCTGTCCGCCATGTATCGGATCACGTCGGCCTCGATCCCGTCCGCCGATCGTCCGAAACACTTGCGGATCCCGTCCTTCGCCCCCGGCCCGGGCACCACGAAATCCATCTCCGAGAACGGCATCTGCGCCGCGTAGTTCAGGTCGATCAGATACTGGTAGGCCAGAAACGGGCCGATGGCCGGAAACGCGAGAAGAACCTCGTACGCGTCGCGCATCGTCGGCGCGGCGAGCACCCGCCCCGGGGCGCCCGCGACCATCATCATCTCCAACAACCGCAGATGGTTCCGGTGCTTGCGCTCCTCCCCCAGTTGCGGAGGCGGCACGATGTAGGCGGCCGAGTACAGCCGCTCCCCACGCGCGAACGCCGACGACAGCACCGCGTCGTAGGACCGGTAGTCGTAGGAGTCCCACCGGATCGCACCCAAGGCGTCCTCCAACAACGCCCACGTCGAAGCCTTGTTGAAGACCTTGAACAGCAGAGTGCGGAAGAAGACCTCCTCCCACTCCTGTGAACCGCGATAGATCACGTCCGCGATCAGAACCTGACTCACCCGATCCGCCGCACGAAAGCAATTCGTGAAGCGGTACCGGGACAGGATCGGATCGTCGGTCCACGGCTGTCCGCGCCCCTCGAGCCGCGCCGTGTAAACCGCCTGGCGCGCCGCGGCGAACCGCCAGTACGAGTCGAAAACCGCCGTCGGACGGACTTCCCGCCCGCCCACGCGCAACACGCTCGCCCCGGACACCGAGGAAACCCGAGCCCGGCGGTCTTGCAGGAGAGGCACCATGCCCGGAATATATATTCGCTATAGGTTGATTGTCACGAGGGGGAGCAATGGAATTGCTGTGCCGTCAGCCGCGCCGAAACGCCCTGATCACCTGGCCCGAAGAGGTCGACCGCCGACTCGACGTCCTCGTACGCGCGGCCACCGCCGGCGGCACACCCGCCTCACGCTCCCAACTGCTCGCCGCCCTCGTCGCCGCAGCCGACACCGACCCAAGCGTCCTCGCCGAACTCCTGCGCGACTACAGACGACTCCCCGCCGACGCGCTCACCACCGGCAACGACCGCGACGACCTCCCGACCATCCGCAACCCCGGCCCCCCACGCACCAAGGACCAACGAACCCCCGCACCCTGAGGTCACCGCTAACCGGGCCCGACACCTCCACCGCCCCGACACGAGTCCCGAACCCGCCCCACCGCAACCCCCCGACCTTGCACCGACCACGAAAAGCAACACCCCAGGGAAACCCGACCCCACCAAACGTGCCCTCCCCGAAACGCACCTCCAGATAAACGCGCTGCGCTCCCACGGGACCGACGTGGTGGACATCCTCGCGGTACCCCAGGTCGACGGCGCGGCGCAGGAGGCGGCCCGCCCGTTCGACGTCGAGGACGACGAGTCCGGTGTCGGCGGTGGGTTCGAGGGGCGTCGTTCGCTGGTGTGGTTCTCCTCCCGGCGCGACCCGGTCCAGCTGGCGCGGTTCGTGCGCACTCGTGTCCTGGACCCGCAACGGCGCAACTGGCTGCGGGGCCTCGCCGCCGCGGAACGCTATCGGGAGCGGTTCGGGAACCTCGAGATCCCGCTGCACACGGTCGACATCGACGCGCACGGCGTCACCTTCCCCGTGGGGGGCTGGGTGTCGGAGATGCGGCGCGCGTACGCGGGCGGCGGGCTGGATCGGACGCAGATCGCCGAGCTCGAGGCGTTGGGGATGGTGTGGGACGCCTACGACCGGGGGTGGCGGGACGCCCTGGCCCACGCCCGTGAATACGCCCGGCTGCATGTGGGGCTGGCCGCGCCGGTCGACGCGATCATCGAGGGCTTCCCCATCGGACGGCAGCTGCAGAAATGGCGCCAGGGCAACGGCATGAAACGCCACCCGGAACGCGCCGAACAACTCGCCGCCATCGACCCGGAGTGGAACCCGCAGGAGTGGTCGATCGATTGGCAGCGCCACCTCAACCACCTCCGCCACTGGCAGCAGACCCACAACCCGCCCGTGGTCCTCGAGGGCGGCGACGGCGCAGCGGCGGGTGGAGGTGGGCCGGGTGTCGGGGTGGGCGCCGATGGGTCGTACGGCGCAGTGAGGTGCCCCGCGTTTTCCGGACGCCTTGTTCGCTGTCCGTTTATGCGACGAGTCCGAGCTCGTGGTGGTTTTGCAGGGCTTCGAGTGGTGTGC
>NZ_JBEXUX010000143.1:0-5882 GCF_040629175.1 Embleya sp. NPDC005971
CCGATATCGGCATACCGCTGACAGCACAGCCACGGTCGGGTAGGTCGGGACCCGACACACCGGCAGTGGTCGATTCGTCCCGGCGGACATCCCGGGACACCGGACGTGAGCGGCCCCGAACCGCGAAGTCGCCGGCGGCCCGACCGGCCTGTCGAACGTGGCAACGGGGCGCGCCGCCGCACGGGTGCCGGTCTCCGCGTCCCGGACCGACTGCTCGGCCTTGGGTCCCCCGGAGGGACCATCCGCAGGATGGGGGGCAGGACCGGCGCCGATTCGAACCGCTCACACCGCGACTCCACGTCGAGGCCCGACGCGTCAAGGCGGCCGAACCGAGCCGCCCACTAAGCTTTGAGAAATATGAATATGTTAAGTCAAAGCTCGGCTAGGCTGCTGCCCGGACCTACAACGAGTGGAGACGGGGCGAGAGATGACAGACCGAAACAAAACCCTGTTCGCGAACGCCAAGTCCGCCGAGAACGCCGTCGGGGAGACGGAACGCGGACGACTGATCCTGGGTGACTGGAGCCCCTTCCACGCCCGATCGCTCAAACCCACCACGTTCGATCCGGACGAGATCCAGTACGTGGCCGGCGTGGCCAAGGGAAAGATCCTCGCCGTGTACGCAGTGGCCCCGGACGAGAACGGCAACGCCTGGCAGCGTATCCCCGAACCGGATCGCCCCGAGAAGTGGAGGGTTCGCTTCCACGGCGTCAGGACGCTACGTCATCTCGAGGGGACGCCCAGCCCCGTCACCTGGGGCAGAGGCCAGGGAACACCCGTACGAGTCGCGGAATCCGGCCTGCTCACCGAGGGCGACGCGGCCAAGGAACCGGTCGAGTCTTCCGACCGACCAGCCCAACGGGCGGTTCTGGGCCATGTCACCGTGACAGCCGACACCCAAGGCCACCACGTCACCGTGGACGCTCCGGCGGGAACCACGCTGACCATACGCACCACCCCCACCCGGGCAAGCATCGACACCGAGCAGATCCCGACCATTACTGCCGCCCCGACCGGGAAGCCGCCCGGACCATACAGCGGGTACTACACACCACGACGCCTCGTCGAGGAAACGGTCAAGGTGATGCTGGACTCCCTCGGAGAGGCGGCATTGCAAGGGGAACTACACATCGGGGACCCCGCTACCGGCTCAGGCAACTTCCTGATCGAGGCGATGAGGCAACTCGCTCGTCGCCAGGAGCAGAAACATCCTGTACCCGAGGGCCATCAGGACGCCCCAGGATCGACTGCCGCTCGCGATCTTCTCCCCCAAGAGGACATCGAAGCGATCACCCGGCACATCCACGACACCCTTCTTGAGGCGAGCCGCCCGTGAACCCCCTCGGCCCATCCCATCAGGCACGTCCGTTCCTGGACATCCGGATCGGAGAACTGAGAATCACATTGGGAAGGCGTCCCACAAAGCTGATCTCGGTTCTCGTGACAGCAACCGTCGGTATAGGAATGTGGCTGTCAGCCAGCGGCCACGGACTGCCCCACAAGTAAAAGAAGACCCGACCCGGCCCACGAACAACCACGTCGCCTCACCCCCGACCTCACTCCGAAACTCACATTCCACCGAACACCCCCGCCCAACAACGCGGTTCACCACCGCATGCCGAGTTCGGCGAGGAGCCGCACCCGCTCCTCGCTCAAAGACCCCCGTCGAGTGCGTTGGTTGTTGACCCACTTGCCGAGCCGGACCTCTATGGCACCGCCACCCTCGCCCGCGCCACCACCGGGTCCGGTCGCCGTCTCCGTCGCCACGGTCTCGACGTGTGCGCGGGGCACTTCGAGGTCGCCTTCTCGTTGGCGGTAGGCGACGGCCGCGGCGAACGCCGTCTCCCACGCGCCCCGGCCGCGCCTCGGCGCCCGGGCCCCGTCGCGGTCGGCCACAGGGCCGCCGACGCCGTCGCCCGCAGCCACCGCGCCGTTCTCCACGCCGCCGCCCGCTGCGCCGCTACCGCCCCGTGCCGCGCCGCCACCATCACCCTCCGCTGCGCCGTGCCCGCGTTCGGGTTCGGGTGTGATGCCGAGTTCGTGGAGTTGTTCGAGTTGTCCGGCCCGGAGCTTCGCTCGTGTGGCGGGTGTGGCCTGTCGCCGTGCCCATCTGCCGATGTCTTCGCCGCCGGCCATGTACCCGGGCACCAGTTCGTCGAGGCTGCCCCTGCGTGCGAGGTGGAGCCGGGTCTCGTTGGCGGCCCGCTGCCATGCGATGGTCCACCCGTCGGGCTGCCACCACGGGTCCAACTCCTCCAGGGCCCGGCGGCGTTCGGGGTGCGCGTCGAGAACCCCGGCACGCCGCTGGTTCGCCAGCCACTGGCCGACCCTCACCCCGTCCTGGACGGCTCCCTGTGGTGCGGCGAGGTGTCCGACGCGTTCGACATACCGCCTGGCGACGGCGAGTCCGTCGTCGAAGGCGGCGTCGGGATGTGACCACACCATGCCGAGCATGACGAGGTTGCGGACGCGGCCGGTGTCGAGCCGCCCGGCGGCGTACTCCCTGCGCTGCACCGCGGCCCATTGCCCGACCGGGTAGTCGTGGTCGTGCCCGTCGCGTGCGTCGAGGGGGATCCTCATGTGCCCGTGCGTCCACAGGAACCGCCGCGCGGCGAGATACCCGCGTACCCAGTCCCGTTCGTCGGGGTCGATGACCCGCAACCGCACGAAGTCGGCGACGGCGGCGGGGTCGCGGGGACTGGAGAACCGCAGGAGGGGCCGCGTCTCCACCCCCGGACCAGCACCACCCGCCACCCCTGCCGCGCCTTCCACGACCCCACCAGAGCCCCGCACGGCCCCGCCCGCATCGACCCCCGCGCCGCCCCCGGCCGTGCCCGCGCCCTCGGCGGACACGCCGGCGCCGTCCCCGACACCACCCGCCGAATAACCCACGCCCGCCGGGCCGCCCGTGCCGGGCCCGCCCTCCGCCGCGCCGAGGGAGCGGTCTCCGTCCCTCGTGTCGCCGCTCGCCGAACCCTGTGTTTCCTCGTCCCGTTCCCGGGCTCGGTCGGCTTCGGCGAATGTCCTTGTGGCGCCGTGGGCTTGTGCCTGGGGAACGGCGAGTGCTTCGACCAGTTCGGGGGCGTGGGAGCGCAACGCCTCCAACACGGTCACCAGGTACCGGTGCCCGTCCGACAGGAGCATGTCGTCGGGCCTTTCGTGGTCGTCGAGGAAGACGGGCACGATGATCGCGGCGACCTTGCCCTGCCCCGGTTTCTGCCGCAGGGCCCTGCCCAGGGCCTGGGTGATGCTCACGACGCTCGACATCTCGTCGAAGATCGCCACGGCGTCGACGGCGGGGCAGTCGATGCCCTCCCCGAGGATCCGCACGTTCGCCACCACCGACAGGTCACCCGACACCCCGGGTTCGGCGAACCGGCCGAGAACCCGCCGCCGGTGATCGGCCGGGTGGTCCCCGTGCAGCCATTCGGCGCGGACGTCCGTGGGGGCCTGGTCCGGGAGTTCGGCGCGCAGGCGTCGGCCGACGTCGGGGAGCCCCAACGCGAAAGCCTTGGCCTCGGCGACGCGGTGATGGAACGTGATGACGGTCCGCAGATCGTTCTCGCGGGCAGTCTTCAACAGCGCGGTCTGCAAGGCGGCGAGGCGTTTGCCGCGCCAGGCCTCGACGAGCTTTGGCGCCTTGGAGCTCTTCTCGTCCAGTGCCTTGCGCGCGTCGCGTCGGGCCTGGTTGAGCTCGGTGTCCCGGATGTCGGCCACCAGCACCACGAACCGCGCGAGGAGGCCGCGTCGGATGCTCTCGGCGAGCCCCAGGTGGAAGATCCTCGGGCCGTAGACGTCGATCGCGTCCATGGACACGGCGAGTTCCTCGGGAAGCGCGGGAACACGCGGGAGCCGGGCCGGCCGGGTCCGCACCGTCCCACCGCCGCCGGTGTCGCCGCCCCCGACGTCATCTGACACCACGTCAGATGAAGCAGACATTTCGCCGGCTTCGTCGATCGTTTCGGTTTGCATTTCCGGCGAGAAATACTCGTCTTCCAATTCGACGTCGAATGCGATGTCGTCGGGGACCGGGGGAAGCTCGATGCGAGGTCCGGTGTGAGCTTCGACCTGCTGCTCGAGGCCGCCGCCCACGCCGTGCGCCCCGCCCCCGAACCCCACCTCGAACAACGCCCCCTGACCGCCCGCGCCACTCCCGACACCGCCCCCGCGTCGCCTCCTGCGCCGTCCTTTGAAGGATTCGTAGATGCGGGGTGTGGCGGTCATGTACAACCGCCGCTGCGCCGGGACGAGGGTGTTGTCGTGGATGTCGGTCCAGGTCTTGTCGACGTGTCCGGCGGCCCGGTGGGCCTCGTCGCACAGCACCAGCGCCCAAGGACTGAGAGCGGGAATTCCGTAGGGCCCGGTGTGCGCGTGAATCACGGCACCGAGGGACGCGTAGGTGGCGAACACCGTGTAACGGGAGTGCCGTTGGGCCCACAGGGCGAGGCTGGGTCCGCTGGTGGTGGCGCGCACCCCGGCTGCGCCGAGTGCGTCGTCGCCTTCGAGGGAGCAGACCGCGAGCATGGGCTCGTCGTGCCCGAAGGAACGCCACGCCGTGACGGTCTGGGTGAGCAGGTCGAGGGTGGGGACCAGGACGAGGGTGCCGCCGGCGGGTGCGAGGCGCCGTGCGGCCTCGGCGGCGATCAGGGTCTTGCCGGTGCCGGTGGCGGACACCAGGAGCCCGCGGTTGCCCCCGGGGTGTACGGGGCCTTCCAGGCCGCGTACGGCGGCGTCGACGGCTTCGATCTGGTGCGGCCGAGGCCGTGGTGTGAAATCGCGCACCGGCCCTCCTCATCATGCCTCAGGAATACCCGACGTGGCACTCGCTTCACATCAAAGTCTACCTGCGAGATTCTTGAGTCACACGAACCTCGAAGCACTGAGTCACCTCGAATGAATGAAATCGCGGACGACGACGGTCACACTCGATCCGCCGCCGAACCTGCGGCTGAACGTTCGAGCGGGGGAGGGGAGCGACCTGCCGCCTCGCCTTACTCCGGTACGCCCAGTTTCCCCAGTCGCGAGCGGATCGCACTGGGTTGGCGGTCGAAGCGCCGGGCGAGTTCGGCCGGGCCGTGGCCGGCGGCGTGGAGTTCCAGGAGCAGTTGCTCGTCCTCGGGGGTCCATCGTTGGTAGGCGTTGCCGTGCCGTGTGCGGATCTCTTCCACGGAGTAGGCCTTGCCCGCGGTCTCGTCCACGCTCGACGCCGGTTTCCTGACGTTCGTGTCGGGAGCGGCGATCAGTTCCACCGAGCCCAGCGAGGCGGAGGGGAAGTCGCACACTTCGACTCCCTCCAGCCAGAACGTGGTGGTGCCGTCCTCGAAGGTCAACAGGTCCGCGTGGAGGTCGAGTTCGCGACAGGTGACATCCGGGTCCGCGGGGTCGACGACGAACTCCTTGAAACGCAGACGGAATACCTGCCGGGGCATCGATGCGGTCATGACAAAACGATGCCGGCCGGACCGGCCACCCCGACAGCCCCCGCCGATCCAGGTCGTGGATCGGCTCCCCGCAACGCGAGGAGCCCACACTCCCTCACGTGAGGAACTCCCCGAAACCACAACCCACTTCGTGCTGCCGGCGGGCCGCAACGCGGCCCTGGTCCGAGCCGCAACGCGGATCGGACGCCTCCCGCAACGCGGGAGGCTTTCACTCCCTTCCGATCCGCAACGCGGATCGAGCTCCCCGCAACGCGGGGAGCCTCCCCGGTGGCGCAACGCGCCACCGCGAGCCGCAACGCGGCTCGCTTTCGCTCGCAAGCCGCGCAGCGGCTTGGGGACCCGCTCCGCGGGCGAACCCTGTCCCGCCACGCGGCTCGGCAACTGCGGTCCGCTAAGCGGATTCGGTTTCGGATTCGGCTGCGCCGTCCGGTGCGGACGCCA
>NZ_JBEXUX010000144.1:0-5772 GCF_040629175.1 Embleya sp. NPDC005971
CCCTGGACGCGGAGTACTGGTACAGCAACCTGCGCGAGACCGTGCGGTTCGAGGAGACGGTGCGGCTGCTGCTCGCGCAGGGCTTCGACACCTTCATCGAGGCCAGCGCACACCCCGTCCTGACCACCGCGCTCACTGACACGATCGAGTCCGCCGACACGCAGGCCGTGGTCCTGGGCACCCTGCGCCGGGGCGAGGGTGGACCGGAGCGCTTCGCCACCGCCTTGGCGGAGGCGTACGTCGGCGGTCTCGCCGTGGACTGGTCCCTGCGGTCGGGCGATCATCACGATCACGACCGCGAATCGGCGCTCGTGGATCTGCCGACCTATGCCTTCCAGCACGAGCGCTATTGGCTGGAACGTACGGCGTCCGCCGGTGACGCGCGCGGGTTCGGCTTGACCGGGGCGGACCACCCGCTGCTCGGCGCGGCGATGCAACTCGGCGGCGGCCAGGGCGCGGTACTCACCGGTCGAATCTCGCTCCGGTCGCACCCCTGGTTGCGCGATCACGCGGTGGCCGGGACGGTACTGCTGCCCGGAACCGCGTTCGTGGAGCTGGTGGTTCGGGCCGGCGACGAGGTCGGCTGCGGTCGCATCGCCGAACTCGCGCTGGAAGCACCGCTGGTGATTCCCGAGCGTGGGGCCGTGCAGATCCAGGTGTTCGTCGATGCACCCGACGACGACGGACAGTGCGGTGTGTCCGTGTACGGGCGCACCCAGAGCGGCGGAGACGGCGGGGCCCGGGACGACGTGTGGGTCCGCCATGCCTCCGGTGTGCTGGCGCCGTCCGTTGTCGAAGCCGTGCCGGAACTCGGGAGCTGGCCGCCCGCGGGCGCGCGACCCGTGGCCCTGGACGGCTTCTACACCGAACTGGCCGCCACGGGATACGGCTACGGCCCGGCGTTCCAGGGCCTGCGTGCCGCCTGGCGGGTGGGCAAGGATGTGTACGCCGAGGTGGCGCTGCCCACCGAACAGGTGCGGGACGCCGAACGATTCGCCTTGCACCCGGCTCTGCTGGACGCCGCGCTGCACGCCGCCGGCCACAGCGGGCTGGCCCCGGCGGAGCCCGGCACGGTCCGCTTGCCCTTCGTGTGGACGGACGCCGCCCTGTACGCGACCGGTGCCACCGCGCTGCGGGTGCGGTTGTCCGTCACCGGCACGGACACGCTCGCGGTGCTCGCGGCCGACTCCGCCGGACGGCCGGTGTTCGCCGCGCGGGGCCTGACCGTGCGCGCGATGGCGCCGGACCGGCTCGACCTCGGGCGCGACCCCGCCCACGACTCGCTCTTCCTGCTCGATTGGATCCCGGTCGAACCGGCGGAGACCACGACGGGTACGTGGGCCGTCCTCGGGACGGCCGCGTCGGGCCTGGCCGCAGGGCTGCGGGCGCGGAACCTCGACGCCGAGGCATACGCCGAACTGGCCGCGGTCGGTGAGCGCGAAGGCGCCGTTCCGGACGTGGTCGCACTGACCTGCCTCCCTCCGACCGACATCGTGGCCGACGCTCCCGCGACGGCGGACCTGGTCGTGGCGACACTCACGGGTGTCCTCGACCTGGTCCGGACGTGGCTCGCCGACGGGCGCTTCGCCGTCTCCCGGCTGGTGGTCGTGACGCGCGGTGCCGTCCGAACGGCCGACGGGTCCGATGGCGCGGATCTCGCCCACGCGCCCCTCTGGGGACTGCTGCGCAGTGCGCAGAGCGAACACCCGGACCGCTTCGTGCTCGTCGATCTCGATCCCGACGACCCGTCCTTCGCGGCGCTCCCCGGCGCCCTGTCCTGCGGGGAACCGCAGGTCGCGGTGCGCGACGGCGCCCTGTTGGCGCCACGGCTGGCCCGGGTCGAGTCGGGCGCGGGCCTGGTGCCCCCGCCCACCGGAGCCTGGCGCCTGGAGACGGCTCGGGCGGGTGCCCTGTCGGACCTGGCCCTGCTGCCCACACCGGCGGCGGAACGGCCGTTGGGACCGGTCGACGTGCGCATCGCCGTGCACGCGGCCGGGGTCAACTTCCGTGACGTGCTGATCGGTCACGGCATGGTGCCCAATCAGAGCGGCATGGGCAGCGAAGGCGCCGGTGTGGTCACCGAGGTCGGACCGGAGGTGTCCGGACTCGCGGTCGGCGACCGGGTGTTCGGGATGTTCCGGGATGCCTTCGGCCCGATCGCCGTGGCCGACGGCCGGATGGCGGCGCCGATGCCGGTCGGTTGGTCGTTCGAGCAGGCGGCGTCGGTGCCGGTGGTGTTCCTGACGGCGTATTACGGGCTGGCGGAGTTGGGTGGTCTGCGGCCGGGTGAGTCGGTGCTGGTGCATGCGGGTGCCGGTGGTGTGGGGATGGCGGCGGTGCAGATCGCGCGTCATCTGGGTGCCGAGGTGTTCGCGACGGCGAGTGTCGGCAAGTGGGGCACGTTGCGGTCGTTGGGTCTGGACGATGCGCATATCGCGGATTCGCGTTCGCTCGATTTCGAGGAGCGGTTCCGTGCGGCCACGGCGGGTCGTGGTGTGGATGTGGTGTTGAACTCGCTTGCGGGTGAGTTCGTGGACGCGTCGTTGCGGTTGTTGGCCGATGGCGGTCGGTTGTTGGAGATGGGCAAGACCGACATCCGGGATGCGGAGGCGGTGCAGGCGGCCCATCCGGGTGTCTCGTATCAGGCGTACAACCTGTTGGAGGCGGGTCCGGAGCGCATCGGGGCTTTGCTCGGCGACCTGTTGGGCCTGTTCGAATCGGGTGCGCTCGCGCCGATCGTGGTGCGGTCGTTCGATGTGCGGCGGGCGCCGGAGGCGTTCCGGTTCATGGCGCAGGCCAGGCACGTGGGCAAGTTGGTGTTGCGGATGCCGAAGCCGCTCGACCGGGACGGTACGGTCCTGATCACGGGCGGGACCGGCACGCTCGGCGCTTTGGTGGCCCGCCATCTGGTCGCCGAACACGGCGTACGCAGCCTGGTGTTGATCAGTCGCAGCGGCACGGAAGCCGCCGGCGCGGCCGAGTTGTCGGCCGAACTCACCGCCCTCGGGGCGCGGATCGCGGTCGAGGCGTGTGATGCGGCGGATCGCGAGGCTCTGGCCGGTGTGTTGGGGCGGATTCCCGCGGGTGCACCGCTGACCGGTGTCGTGCATGCGACCGGGGTCCTGGACGACGGCCTGATCGAGTCGATGACCCCCGAGCAACTGGAACGTGTACTGCGGTCCAAGGTCGACGGTGCGATCAACCTGCACGAACTGACCGCCGACCACGACCTCTCCGCCTTCGTACTCTTCTCCTCCCTGGCCGGCGTGCTCGGCAATGTCGGCCAGTCGGGCTACGCGGCGGCCAACACCTTCCTGGACGCCCTCGCACGCCGGCGGCACGCCGACGGCCTCCCCGCGACTTCCGTGTCGTGGGGTCTGTGGGCCGACGCGAGCGGTATGACCGGGCACCTCGGCCGGCAGGACCTGGCCCGGATGCGCCGCTCCGGCATCGCGGCGATGACCGTCGAGCAGGGCCTCGGCCTGCTCGACGCGGCCCTGAACATCGACGAACCGCACATCGTCGCGGCCCGGTTGGAGCACACCGCGCTTCGCACCCAGGCCGCGGCCGGTTCGCTGCCGAGGCTCCTCCGGGGTCTGGTCCGCATCCGCGAGGTACGCCGTGCCGTCGAGACCACCGTCGTCGGGCAGCACAACCCGCTGGCCCGCGAGCTGGCGAACGTCACGACGGCCGAGCAGACCCGCATCCTGGTCGACCTGGTACGTGCGAACGTCGCCGCGGTCCTGGGCCACGGCTCCACCGAAGCGGCGGACGCCGAACGCGCGTTCAAGGATCTCGGCTTCGACTCGCTCACCTCCGTCGAGTTGCGCAACCGCCTCAACACGGCCACCGGCCTGCGGTTGCCCACCACGCTGGTGTTCGACCACCCGACCCCGCTCGCGCTCGCCGGATTCCTCCGTGCCGAACTGCTCGGTACCGCCGGGGCCGAGGTCGCCGCGATCCCGGTCGACCGACCCGCGGTGGACAACGAGGCCATCGCGATCGTCGGCATGGCCTGCCGGTTCCCGGGCGGTGTCGGCTCGCCGGAGGACCTGTGGCGGCTGGTGGCCGAGGGCCGCGACGCGATCGGCGACTTCCCCACCGACCGCGGCTGGGACCTGGACGGCCTGTACGACCCCGACCCCGGCCGACACGGCAAGAGCTATGTGCGCTCGGGCGGATTCCTGGACGACGTCGCCGACTTCGACGCCGAGTTCTTCGGGATCTCGCCGCGCGAGGCACTGGCGATGGATCCGCAGCAAAGGCTCCTGATGGAGTCCTCGTGGGAGGCGATCGAGCGGGCCGGCATCGACCCGGCCACGCTGCGCGGCAGCCGCACCGGCGTGTTCTTCGGCATGCTCGCCAAGGACTACGCCGCGCGCCTGGACCGTACTCCCGAAGACGTCGAGGGCTACCTCGGCACCGGCAACGCCAGCAGCGTCGGCTCCGGCCGGGTCGCCTACACCTTCGGCCTGGAAGGGCCGGCGGTGAGCGTCGACACCGCGTGCTCGTCCTCGCTGGTGAGTCTGCATCTGGCGGTGCAGGCGCTGCGTGGCGACGAGTGCTCGATGGCACTGGTCGGTGGTGTCAGCGTGATGCCGACGCCCGGCCTGTTCGTCGAGTTCAGTCGCCAACGCGGCCTCGCGACGGACGGCCGCAGCAAGGCGTTCTCCGCGACGGCGGACGGCACGAGTTGGTCCGAGGGCGTCGGCGTGCTGCTGGTGGAACGGCTCTCGGACGCGGAGCGCAATGGTCACCGGGTGCTGGCCGTGGTGCGCGGCAGCGCGATCAACCAGGACGGTGCGAGCAACGGCCTGGCCGCGCCCAGCGGTCCGTCGCAGCAGCGGGTGATCCAGCAGGCGTTGGCGAACGGTCGGTTGAGTGCGCAGGACGTGGATGCCGTCGAGGCGCACGGGACCGGAACGACGCTCGGCGACCCGATCGAGGCCCAGGCGATCATCGCCACCTACGGACAGGGCCGCGACCCCGAACTGCCGCTGTGGCTCGGCTCGCTCAAGTCGAACCTCGGCCACGGGCAGGCGGTTTCCGGCGTCGCCGGGGTGATCAAGACGGTCATGGCCCTGCGCGCGGGCCTGCTGCCCAAGACGCTGCATGTGACCGAACCGACCCCGCATGTGGACTGGACGGCGGGCGACGTGCGCTTGCTGACCGAGGCGCGGGAGTGGCCGGACACGGGTCGGCCGCGGCGAGCGGGTGTCTCTTCGTTCGGGATCAGCGGTACGAACGCGCATGTGGTGCTGGAACAGGCGGCCGTCGAGGACCCGGCCCCCGAGCCGTCGACCGCGGCCGGGCCCACCGGTGGCACGCTGCCGTTCGTGGTGTCGGGCAAATCGGCGACCGCGCTGCGCGCACAGGCGCTTCGATTGGGCGACTTCGTGGGCGAATCGGCGGAGTCGGACGCCCGGACGACGGCGTCGGCGCTGGTGGCATCGCGGGCGTTGCTGGAGCACCGCGGGGTGGTACTCGCCGCGGATCGGGCCGAGTTGACGGCGGGCCTGGCGGCGCTGGCCGCCGGGGACACCGGATCGCGGGTGTTCTCGGGCGCGGTGCGGTCTTCGGGTCGGACGGTCTTCGTCTTTCCTGGTCAGGGTTCGCAGTGGTTGGGGATGGCTGCGGAACTGGTGGATTCGTCGCCGGTGTTCGCGGGGCGGATTGCCGAGTGTGAGGCGGCTCTTGCGCCGTTCGTGGACTGGTCGTTGGTGTCGGTGTTGCGGTCGGGGTCGGAGGAGTGGCTCGACCGGGTGGATGTGG
>NZ_JBEXUX010000145.1:0-5704 GCF_040629175.1 Embleya sp. NPDC005971
TCGGTGCGTTCGCACCCGTGGCTGGCCGATCACGCCGTCCAGGACACGGTGTTGTTGCCGGCGTCTGTGTTCCTGGAACTCGCCGTGCGAGCCGGAGCGTCTGTCTGACCTGCTCACAGGCTGATCAGTACGTATACGACGTGCTCGGTACGAGGCCGGGGATATCCTTCCAGCCGTCGTACTGGGTGACATACCCGATGATCTGCCGCTGCCGTGCTTCGAGGATCGGCCCCACCGAGTACGCCGCCACTGCGTTCCCGGCCGCGTCGACGACCGCCAGGCCCGAGGGGATGGCCTTCCCGCCACTGACGACGAGCTGGGGCTGACCGTCCACGTAGCGCAGGCTCAGCACGCCGATTTCCTCGGGCTTGACCTCGGTGACGGGGACGCCTTCCAAACCGGGCGACGCGGGGCCGCCCTCGGTTCCCTGGACGGCACCCAGGTCGGTTGCCTCGTATGCCTGCTCGTCCGACCTGTTCCGTACCCCCTCGCCGGCCGACGCCCTGTCGACCTACGGCGATCTTCCCATGACAACAAGTAATCACATCATCACCTCAAGAGTTCCGAGCACGACTCGACGAACCCGCGGGGGGAGTTGTGAGGTTCTCGGGACGGCTGGAAGGTCCACAGCGCGGCCGGAGACAACGAGGAGAGGCCCACGCGCCGTCCGGCACACCCCCGAACACGGCCCTGCGGGGCCCTGTGTGGCCGCGTGACGGCTACCGAATCCCCGTCGCGCACCGCCGAACCGGCAAAACCGTGAACCGACCGACGTCGGCGAGCACCACCAGGAGCACGACGCCGGCCAGTTCGGTGTCGCCGGCCGGCGTCGCCGAGCAGCCACCCCGATCGACGGATCAGGCCCACCGCATCCCCAGCACGGTCAACACCTCGACCCGCTCCGCCGGCCGTGTCACCCGCCGCTGCCCGGCTGACCGCAGCCCGGGGTTCGGACGAAGGTCCGGTACCGCCCCGGGGCCGCGGCCCCGGTGGTCATGCCAGAACGAGGACGCTGTTCCCGAGCTCGTACACGGCGCTGTCCCCCGCGCCGACGGCGCCGAGGAGGTTGCCGTCACAGTTGCGGCCGTCGAAGGCCAGGACCGTCGTGTCGGTCTCGTTGATCACCGTCAGCGGCCAGAGATTGCCCTGGTAGCACCCCGGGCCGGGGTTGGAGTACTTGCTCCCGCCGACCGTCAGCACTCCCTGTGCCGCGAGGGCCGCGCCGGGCAGCGTGCCCACCAGCGCTCCCGTCGTCACCAGTGTCACCAGCGCACCCGCAAGTCGACGACGCACCATGATCTACCTCCAGAGGATCGCAACCGGGCGGAGAGGGCGACCCCGTCTCCGCGGTCCTCGATTTCACCTCCGCCTCGGCGGAACATGAGAGGCGGCCGGGGGTTCAACCCGAACGCGGCGATCGACCACTCCTGTGGCCGAACCGCCGATGCCCACGATGCGGCGCGTCGGCGCGCCGGGGATCGGGTGAATCCGGCGCGTGCGGCGGGGAGTGTTCTTCAACGGGCCGGGTGGATCCCCGTGTCGTTCCCGGTGCAGGACTCCTGTCACCTCTCGTCGTCTCGTGGTGCTCGTCCCGTTCGTGGTGTCCGCAGTGGTGATGTCCGCCGGGACCAGTGTCGCCGCCACGAGCGGGATCGCGACCCGCACCGCGATCGAGGTCGACCGCCGGTCCCCGGGGACGGGTCGGCGCGCCGGGGATCGGTCGAATCCGGTCACCTGCGCGGGAGGGTGTTGTTCGATGGGTCGCACGACGCGGACGCCGTGACGCCGTCGCGGTCCCGGGCGCGTCGCCCTCGTCTCCTCCCGCGAATGCGTCGTCGACTCGCCGCGCTCGCCCTGACCTCGATCACCGCCGCGTTCCTGGCCCTGTCCCTGGGGGCGGGTTCGGCGGGCGCGGGCATCGACATCGACTCGATCTCCCGCTCCTCGTACGCCGGCACGTACTGAGTAGGTCGCACCCGGAACCGGCCGCCGCCGCTGCCGGCGGCGGCCGGGAATTCGGGGTACGGGCGGGGCCACGCCCGTGAACGGGTCAATCCCTCCGTTCACGGGCGGTCCCGGTGTGTGATCGCCTCGTCCGTTCCCCCCGTAGTCCCGACCCCCGGGAGCCTGTCGTGCGTGTCCGCTCGATCGTCGTCGCCGCCGCCCTGGGCGCGGCCCTGCTCGGCCTCGCCGTCCCCGCCCACGCCGCGACCGGTGTGTTCTGGACACAGCCCATCGAGGACACGTCCGGAGGACCGGCCGTCGAGAACCCGAAGGCCGGCACGTGCTACGACCTCGCCCCGGGCTCCTTCTCCGTCGCGCACAACGACACCGACGCCACCGCGCACACCTTCCCCGCCGCCGGCTGCAAGGGCGCCGCGACGGACATCCCCGCGGGAGACGTGGGAGGACTCGGGATCTACGGGAGCGTGCGCTTCGACTCCTGATCCCGCCGTCGAGCGACGGGGGCGCCGGCCGGGCGGCGGGGGCGCCGATCCGCGCTTCGCGCCTCGCGCGGCGTCATCCGTATCGGCCCGGCTCGCGACCGCCCCTCCCGGTGACCGTGTCCGACCTCGCGAAGGTCTTCGGAGCCGACACGTTCGGGTCCCGGGCCGGTGGCGGCGGCGGTGGTGGTCGCCGAGGCGCCCACCCCGTGGTCCCACGACGGGCTCGGCGACCTCGGCGACCTCGCTCCGGGCTCCGGTGCCGTGCCCGCGCGGAAGGCGGGGTCAGGCGATCCTCGGGCCCATGCCGAATGTGAACGTCTCGGTCTCGCCCGGACCCACCACGTCGACCATGAGGGCCCCGCGCAGCCCGACAGGTCGTGGATCCCGGCGACCTTGTCGGTGTCGTCGTCGACGACGAGGGGAGAACCGTCGTCGTAGCAGCCCGAGAGGTTGCGGGAGATCGTGGGGACGATCCGAAGAACGCCCTCCCGCCCCGCGACCGGATTCGACCGATCACCGGCGCGCCGCCCGTCCCGAGCCGCGCCCGACGACGCTCGGGCGGCGCTCGGGCGGCGACGCTCTCGTCTCCCAGGGGGTGGTTCAGTCGGCGAGCTCGGGGCTGATCCGGTCCAGGAGCGCCTCGAGTTCCGCGTCGCGGGTGGCGTTGCGGGAGAGGGTGCCGACGTCGGTCGCCTCGTTCGCGCTCAAGGGGTACCCGACGAAGTAGTAGCTCTGTTGGGGGGTGAAGTCCAAAGAGGCGTTCTGGCCGCCCACGGGAGTGCCGTCCTCCCGCAGCGCCTTGAGTCGGTGCCCGACCGAGTACACGGCGCCGGAGTGGCGGGCGGGGACCACCAGCTGCGCGGAGTCGACGCGTTCCTGCATCTCGGTCACGTTCGTGGCCGAGGAGTAGCCCGCCTCGACCGACACGGTCGCGCTGATCTCGCTCTCGATGCCGATGCTCAGACCCGTCTTCGCGGTGACCGACACGCCCGCCGTGACGTGCCAGGAATCCGACTTGGACGTGCTGATCCCCGTCGAGACGCTGTAGCCCACGGACTGCCTCTCGTCGTCGTTCCTGTTGTTGACGAACTTCTCCAGGTGGTAGCGCGCCTCACGCAACAGCGTGTACGTCGGCGAATGCTCGACCCGCCACGACGTGGTCTTCTCCGCGTCCTTGACGCCCGGGAACGGCACGACGATGGCCCGTGCCCTCACCCAGTCGGTGTCGGTGACCGGCTGCTCGTAACCGTCCATCCGGGGCTGCTGGGGAGCCGGACCGGGCGCGACCGCGATCGGCAGATTCAGCACGTGCATCGGGGGCTGGTCCACCGGCTTGTCCTTGGACTCACAGAACCCGCCGAACTGGGACGGGCGCATGCGGATGCCGTTGGTGCCGTACCAGTAGTCGGGAGCGACGATCCGCCAGACCACCGGGCCGACCACGTCGGCCTTGTGCACGTACGAGAACCCCTTGACCGGCGCTTCCCTCACACATCCGAAACGTTGGAAGAACGTGGGGTCGTCCCGAGGATTCTTTTTGGTGCGGATGGTCACATCGGAGAAGATCTTGTATCCGGCGGGAGGCACGGGCCGCCAAGTGTCCACCACAAAACTCTGGCCTAGTACCAGAGGTTGCCAATCGACGGGGGGACGCACCATGTCGTCCGTCGGGTCGGTGCCACGAACCAGCACCCGCCAGGCATCACCCGCCCCGTCCCTGTGGGCCAACCAGTACCACCCGTCCGGAACACCGTCGTCCGTGGTGAACCTCAGGGTGAGCGCACCGAACTCGATGTCACGAGATGTCGACATGTGTCCTACCTTCGTAGAAAGGGGTCCGACACGCACGACCCTTCCCGCGCCCCGGCACCAGAAGACCTCCGCTGGGCCGACCGAGCGCGACGGATCAGGCCCACCGTATCCCGAGCACGGTCAACGCCTCGATTCGCTCCGCCGGCCACGTCGCTTGTCGCTGCCGAGCGTTGGCCAACGCGACACCGAGCTTCACGCCGTGCGTCACGCCGTCGACCTCGACCGACTCGACGTGCTTGCGCGGCGCCGTCAGGTGCCCCTCACGCTCCCGGAACGCCGCCGCGGCCAGCGTCAGCACCCACCGGTCCACCGCCGCCGCCCGCCGCTCCGGCACCACCACCACCGCCGCGTCGACGCCCACCTTGGCCAACGCCTCCCGCTGCGCGGGCGTCAGGTCGGCCGCGCCGCTGCCGCTCCAGCCACGCCCCCACGTCCTCACCACCGGCGGTGTAGCCGGGCACCAACGCCCCGAGCGACCCGCCGCCCTCGACATGCAGCCGCACCACCGCCAGCATCCGCTGCCACTCCAACGACCACCGCCCGGCCGGATCGGCGCGCCCGGCCGGGTTCCAGTCCGCATCGATGTCGGCCAACCGCGCCCACCGCCGCGCCCACCGGCCGGGGTTCCTGGGCGACTCCAGCGGGCGGCGGCAGTTCGCGAGGAACTGCCCCACGGGATAGTTGTCGACCGCCGCCGACTTGGGCGCCGCCAGGTGCCCGTGCACGGCGAAGTACGCCCGACACATCGCCAATCCGTCCTCGAACGCCGCATCCTCGGCGTTCCACACCATCCCCAACGCCTCGAGCAGTTCAGGCACTGATCGCCCCGACCGACCACGCCCTGCGCTGCTCGCCGATCCACGCCCCGACGGGGTGGCCGGTGCCGGTGGCGGTTCGTGGCCGATGGCTTCCAGCGGGACGCGTAGGTCGCCGTGGCCTGTTCGGCCGCGTACCCGCGCGCTGTGGCCGACCCGTCCTCCCGCGACCGGTCGTGGACGGATCGCACCATTCGGACGGTTGCCGCAACGTCCGCGTTCTCCGGCTAGAGGCGGACGACGACCAGGGCGGTGTCGTCGGTGTTGCCGCCGGAGGGGATCAGTTCGGCCAGCAGGCTGTCGGCGAGGACTTCGGGTTCGGCGCCGCGGTGGCGGGCCAGGCAGCGGGCGAGCCGCTCCATGCCGTCGTCGATGTCCTCGTGGCGGCGTTCGATCAGTCCGTCGGTGTACAGGACCAGGGTGGCGCCGTCGACGAACCCGGTGGTGGCCTGGGGGCGCGGGATGTGTTCGGGGCGGGCACCGAGCGGCGGGTCGGTGGCCCCGGTGAGGAACTCGACGGTGCCGTCCGGGTGGGCCAGGGCCGCGGGCGGGTGCCCGGCGCTGCTGTAGGCGAGGGTGTGCCGGTCGAAGTCGACGACGATCTGCACGGCGGTGCTCGATTCGGCGCCG
>NZ_JBEXUX010000146.1:0-5583 GCF_040629175.1 Embleya sp. NPDC005971
TGGCGAGGGCTCGGCGGACGGCGGCGATGGCGTCGTCGGTCACGTGGTGCTCCCGGTGGTGGGTGCGGGGTCGTCGGCCCGTCCGGTCGCCGCGGCCTTTCGGGCCCAGTGGGCGTGGTTGGCGGCGAGCACGGAGGCGGCGAACGCCGTGGCGCGTTCGATCGCCTCGGCAGGCGTGAGGCTGCGCGGGAGGTTCTCGCGGGGGTCGGGGTTGCCGTCGTAGCCCTCGCCGTGGAGGAGGCCGGTGCCGTGGCCGTGGGGTCTCCAGTAGGCGCGGCCGCGGCGGAGGTCGGGGTCGTAGGGGCGCCAGCCGGCGGCGAGGAGTTGGCGGCGGACGGTGGCGTTGTCGGTCACTGGGGCTCCGTGGTGGTGGGGTCGGGCAGGAGGCGGTAGCCCGCGTTCCGGAGGTCGAGCAGGATCCGGACGGACGTCGCGGCGGGGTCGGTGAGTTGGCCGCGGCGGGCTGCGTCCTCCAGGGCTGCGCGGATGACGGCGAGCGCGGCGGGCGGGATCATGCGGCCCTCTGCTCGGCCTCGTCGACCACGGCCCGGTAGGCGCGGTGCATCAGGGAGTTCGGGCTGCCGTTCCACTCGGCCGGCGGGACGTAGCCGGTCCACAGGCTGGGGGTGCGCAACCCGATGGGGTCTTGGCCGAGGCGGGCGACGAGGTCGGGGTGGCGCATCACGAGCCGGCGGACGCGTTCCCGCTCGGCGAGTGCGTGCGTGCCCTGGACCATCAGCGCCTCGGTGATGGCCCGCTCCCGGCGGAGGGCCTGGACGTCGGCGTATCCGAGGGGCTCGACCTCGCGGGTGTTCATGCGGCCCGCCGGCGGTCCTGGCCAGGCATGACGACCCGGGTGCACATCTCGGTGAGCCGGGACGCGATGCGGTCGCCGAGGACATCGGCGAGTTGGGTCGGCGTCACGTTGCTGGTGAAGATCGTCGGGACGCATTCCTGGTAGCGGTGGTTGATCAGCCGGTAGGTGACCTCCTCGGTCCAGTCCGAGTGTTTGGCGGCTCCGATGTCGTCGATCAGCAGCAGCGGGCAGGTGGAGATCTTGCGGAACTCGTCGGCGGAGTCGATGCCGGCGCGCGGGCGGAGGTCGGCGTACATGTCGGCGGCGGTGGTGGCGCGCCAGTCGACGGGGCGGACGGTGGAGACCGCGGCGCGGATGGCGCCGTAGGCCTGGTGGGTCTTGCCGACGCCGGTGCGGCCGAGCAGCAGCAGCGAGGGGCAGTCGTCGGGGGTGTCGCGGTAGCGGGCGGCCCAGGCGAGGACGTCGGGGAGGTCGGCGACGGCGGTGGCGTATCGCTTGGGGAAGAGCCGGTCGCAGCGGTCGAGTGCGCGGGCGATGCGCCAGTCGGGTTCGTTGTCGTCGCTCATGCGGTTTCTCCGGTCCTGATCTCGCCGTAGTAGTCGTCGTCGCTGTCGGGGTTGCGCCACGGGTGGTGGCCGCCGACTGCCTGGAGGCGGGGTTTGTTGGCGCGCTCGGCGGCCCATTTGGCGGAGCGGCGGATCCACTTCTGCCATTCGTCGTGCCAGTTGCGGCGTCGGCCGCCTTCGGCGCGGTGGTGGCTGACGAACTGGGCGGTCTCGTAGTCGGCGTCGATGACGGGGCCGAACGTGGCGAGGCACCAGCGGCGTTCGCCGTCGTTGATCGCGAAGTCGTCGGGGAGGGGGGTGAGGCCGTCAGGCCGATTCGCGCCGGCCCTTGTGTCGGCTAGGTGCGCGCTTTCGCGCGTCCCCCCTGGGGTTGGGGCAGGGGTAGGGGCAGGGGTAGGGGCAGGGGCGGCGCGCACATGTGCGCCTGCGCGCTCGCGCGTAGAGGGTTCCGGAGCCCCCTCAGATACCCCTTCGGAAGGGTTCGGGAGGGGGGTCGCCAAGGGTTCCGCAGGGGGTTCGGGAACGGTTTCGGAGCGGGTCGGCGGAGGGGTCGGGTCGGGTACCGAGATGGCCTTGCGAAGGGTTTCGATGTGCTCGATCACCTGACGCCGGACCGAGGGGCCCTCGCCGCGGGCGGTCTTGGTCGGCTCGTCGGACAACTCGTCCAGGGGCAGCCGATCCATCTCGTCGAGGAGGGCCCGGCGGAGCGGGTGGGAGGAGATCTCCTGGGCGCCGGACACCATCGCGCCCATGACCTTCGGCATCTTCCACACGCCGTCGTTTCGGACGAACGTGCGGATCAGAACCTCCTCGGTGTCCTCGTCCAGGACGATGAACCGCGCCCCGGCCAGGGCCTCGAGGTGGCCGTGCAGTTCGGCCAGGTCCAGGCCGGCGGCCTTGCGCGCCCACCGTCGGAGCGTCAGCGGCAGCAGCCCGGCGTGGTTCAGGTTGGGCTGCGAGATGAGGAAGAGGTAGAGCCGCTGCTGCGTCTGCGACAGGCACAGGAAGTCCTCGTCCTCCCAGATGGAGGTGAGGATGCGGCCGTGTGCGCGAGCCATCAGTGGGTGATCCGTTCTGCCGAGCGTGGAGGGGATGGGGTCGGGGCGTGCGGCATCGCTTTCGTCGATGGGGGTTCCCGACCGACGCGCTCATGTACATAATAGCGTTCATGACCCTCATGTACATGAAGCCGCTTGAGTACGATGTCGACATGACCGCGCCCAAGGCCGAACACGACGAGCCGATCGCCCAGGCCCGCAACAACCTCTCCGAGGTCATCAACCGGGCCCGCTACCTGGGCGAACCGACGTTCCTGCTGAACCGCGGGAAGCGCGTCGCGGTCGTCGTGGGCACCGACTTCTACGAGCAGGCCCTCGCGGACCGAGCGCGCATCGAATCCCTGGAGACCTGACACTCCGCACCTCCTCTCGCCCGGCTTCGGTCGGGCTTTCGTCATGTCCGCGTGCTCCCGGGGCGGGGGTGTGGACGCCCCGCCCCGGGGGTGTGGTGGGCCCTAGTCGGGCAGGGCGCCGCCGTGGCAGCGGGCGAACAGGTGGCTGCCGCAGACGCAGGTGAACGGGATGTCGGTGCGCTCGTACTCGTGGACCGGCTTGGGGGTCTCGGCGGTGGTCTGGTCGGTCACGTCAGTCCTTGGTGGTGTCGGCGAGTCCGGCGGCGAGGTGCCTGCTGGCGGCCTGCCGGATGGCGGGGTCGAGCTGCATCCACGCGTCGTAGGTCAGGCCGAGGATCGAGCGGTACGCGGCGGCCAACTCGTCGCGGAGGCGGAGTACTTCGGCTCCGGCGTCGGTCAGGGTGTGGGTGCGTTGGGTCATGTCTCGTCCTCGTCTCGCGGTGGTTGGTTGGGTCGGGGCCCGGCGGGGTCGTGTCGCCGGCCGGGCCCCGGGTCAGGCGGACACGCGCTGTTCGGCCCGGCGGACCGAGCCCGCGCGGCGGCAGGTCTCGCACCGCTCGCCCGCGCGCTCATGGCGCTTGAGGGCGGCCTCGGTGCCGCACGGTTCGAGCGCGACGACCGGCGCGGCGCCCGAGCGCTTGCGGATGTCGCGGCGCTCGTCCTCGGTCATGCCGCCCCACAGGCCACCGTCGATGCCCTCGCTCAGCGCATAGGCGCCGCACTCCCGCACAACCGGACAGCGAGCACAGACGGCCTTGGCCTCCGCCGTTTGGGTCTTCGCTTCGTTGGTGATGCCGACCGGGTGGAACAGCTCCAGCGGGTGGTCCTCGGTGCGGCACAGGGCGTCGTGCCGCCAGTCGCGGACGATCGGGTACGAGGTGGCGGACGTGTCGTAGTAGACGGCGGGGAGTCGGCTCACGAGGCCACCTCCAGGCAGGCGCGGTCGAGGAGGAGTCGGATGGCGGCGGCGGCCTGGGCGGGCACGACGCCGTTGCCGAGGGCGTGCAATTGCTGGCTGCGAGACAGGCCGGGGACGTCGGTGACGTGGCCCGCGGGCAGGCCCATCAGCCACTCGACGGCGACGGGGTTCAGGCGTCCGTCAGGGTCAGTTGGCCCGGGTGCGGGCCGGCCGAGGCGGCTGGCCCACAGTTCGACGGCGGGGGCGTAGGGGCCCCACGCGTCCGCAGTCTGGAGATCGAGGTCCGCAGGTCCGGGCCGCCCGTCCCGTGCGCGCCCGCACCGTTCGCATCGGACACGCGAGGGGTCGGCAACGCCTGCACGACGTTCGGCAGCCCGTCCTCGAACCCCCGGCCCCGGGCGTCCCTCGCCCTCGGTGTCGGCAGGCCAGGCGAGGATGAAGATCCGGTTGCGTCGGTGGGCAGCGCCGACCTCCGCCGCCGCCACGCGACACCATTCCGTGTCGAACCCGAGGTCGGCCAGGTCGCCGAGTACACAGCCGAGGGCCCGTAGAGCGTCGGGTCCGGCAGCCTCCACGTGCGGGTCTGTGGGTCCCAGACCGCGATCGGCTCGGGCACTGAGCAACCCTTCGACGTTCTCGATGACGACCAGTTCGGGCCGCAGGTGGTCGATGGCCCGGGCGACGTGATGCCACAGGCCGGAGCGGTTCGTTGCGGTGATGCCTTCGCGTCGGCCGGCGATCGAGACGTCCGTACAGGGGAAGCCGGCTGTGAGGATGGCGATCTTGGCGACGGTGGCGAAGTCGAGCTCTGTGATGTCGCCGTGGTTGGGGATTGCGGGCCAGCGGTGGGCGAGGATCGCGGACGCCCCGGGGTCGGGGTCGGCGTGCCAGACGACGTGGCCGCCGATCGCGTCGAGGACGGCCATGTCGAGGGCGCCCGTGCCGGTGCACAGGGAGCCGATGGTGTAGGTCACGCCGCGGCCCTCCGTCCCGCGCGCTCGTCGGCGATCAGGGCCCACTCGTCGGCGGCGATCACCGCGTCGACGTAGGCGGCGACGTCTCCGTCTCCGCGCAGGCACTGGGCGAGCCGCGCGGCGTGGGAGGCGAGGTTCCCGGCCTGGACCGCGCGGGCGCCGGCGGAGGCGCGGCGGGTCTCCCAGCGGATCTGGGTGAGGGTCCGCAGGTCGGCGAGCGTGGCGGTCACGAGGCGCCCCCGGCGGCCTGGTCGGCGCGGGCGATGCGGCGCTCGACCAGCGCCTGCCACTCGTCGTACAGCCAGGCGACGCGCGGCGTGGACTCCCCGCCGAGGAGCGCGTCGTGGTAGGCGTGCGCGGCGGCCTCGGTGAGGAGTTCGAGGCTGGCTTCGGGTGCGGGTCGGGTCTGCGGGCGCAGGCCGGGAGGGATCATCGGGGCGCCTCCGCCCAGAGCTGCGGGTCCCACCCGGCGTCAACGGCGTGGCACCAGGCCCAGTTGGTCAGGTCGCCGTCGTCGAGCCGCTCGGCGACCTGCGCGGCGAACCTGGCGGCGGCCTCCGGGTCCAGGGCGGTCAGGAACACCAGCGCCTCGGCGGCGACGAACGCGGCGACACCCGCGCTGATGAGCTGGGGGAACCGCTCGCGGTCGTTGATGTGCCGGGCGATGAGTGCGTCGGTCTCGAAGACCTGCTTGAGCATGGCCGCGGTGAGAGTGCCGGGGGTGTCGGGTGCGTCGGTCATCGGGTCCTCCGGTGCTGGTCGTGGTGGCCGGTGGCGCGGGCGTCGGCCTCGCGCTCGGCGCGGTTGCGGGCCTTCGCGGCGCGCATGACGGCGACGGTGCAGATCAGGCAGGCCAGGTAGGCGAGGACGGCGTCGAGGATCACTTCGCCCTCCGG
>NZ_JBEXUX010000147.1:1798-5289 GCF_040629175.1 Embleya sp. NPDC005971
GGGTTCCGATCCTCGGACGATCAATGAACCGCCGGTGTTCACCGGTAGGCGTCGGTCCTCAAGTCTGTGGGAATCGGTTGTTGTTTGAGAACTGCACAGTGGACGCGAGCATCTGTGGCCAAGTTGTTAAGGGCGCACGGTGGATGCCTAGGTACCAGGAACCGATGAAGGACGTGGGAGGCCGCGATAGGCCCCGGGGAGCTGTCAACCGAGCTGTGATCCGGGGGTGTCCGAATGGGGAAACCCGGCAGTCGTCATGGGCTGTCACCCGCACCTGAATATATAGGGTGTGTGGAGGGAACGCGGGGAAGTGAAACATCTCAGTACCCGCAGGAAGAGAAAACAACCGTGATTCCGAGAGTAGTGGCGAGCGAAATCGGATGAGGCTAAACCGGTCACGTGTGATACCCGGCAGGGGTTGCGTGATCGGGGTCGTGGGAGTGTGCTTGATCGGTCTGCCGGCCGGTCGGCGAGTCAGAAACCGTACATGTAGTCGAAGGACATGCGAAAGGTCCGGCGTAGAGGGTAAGACCCCCGTAGACGAAACATGTGCGGCTTGCTTGCGCATTTCCCAAGTAGCACGGGGCCCGAGAAATCCCGTGTGAATCCGGCGGGACCACCCGCTAAGCCTAAATATTCCCTGGTGACCGATAGCGGACTAGTACCGTGAGGGAAAGGTGAAAAGTACCCCGGGAGGGGAGTGAAATAGTACCTGAAACCGTGTGCCTACAAGCCGTGGGAGCGTCGTCATCCGCGTTTACGTGGGTGGCCGTGACTGCGTGCCTTTTGAAGAATGAGCCTGCGAGTTTGCGGTGTGTGGCGAGGTTAACCCGTGTGGGGTAGCCGTAGCGAAAGCGAGTCCGAACAGGGCGATTGAGTCGCGCGCCCAAGACCCGAAGCGGAGTGATCTAGCCATGGGCAGGGTGAAGCGCGGGTAAGACCGTGTGGAGGCCCGAACCCACCAGGGTTGAAAACCTGGGGGATGACCTGTGGTTAGGGGTGAAAGGCCAATCAAACTCCGTGATAGCTGGTTCTCCCCGAAATGCATTTAGGTGCAGCGTCGTGTGTTTCTTGCCGGAGGTAGAGCACTGGATTGTTGATGGGCCTCACCAGGTTACTGAGATAAGCCAAACTCCGAATGCCGGTAAGTGAGAGCGCGGCAGTGAGACTGCGGGGGATAAGCTCCGTGGTCGAGAGGGAAACAGCCCAGAGCACCGACTAAGGCCCCCAAGCGTGCGCTAAGTGGGAAAGGATGTGGAGTCGCACAGACAACCAGGAGGTTGGCTTAGAAGCAGCCACCCTTGAAAGAGTGCGTAATAGCTCACTGGTCAAGTGATTCCGCGCCGATAATGTAGCGGGGCTCAAGCGCACCGCCGAAGTCGTGTCATTCGTACATGCAGCCAAGCCTTCGTGGTTCAGGCGTACGGATGGGTAGGGGAGCGTCGTGCAGCGAGTGAAGTCGCGGTGGAAACCAGCGGTGGACGCTGCACGAGTGAGAATGCAGGCATGAGTAGCGAATCACACGTGAGAAACGTGTGCGCCGGATGACCAAGGGTTCCTGGGGCAGGCTAATCCGCCCAGGGTAAGTCGGGACCTAAGGCGAGGCCGACAGGCGTAGTCGATGGACAACGGGTTGATATTCCCGTACCCGCTACGACGCGCCAGCGCTGAACCTCGTGATGTTAAGGCCGTGAAGCCGCCGGGATCCTTCGGGTGAACGGTTTTGGTGGAGCCGCCGAACCAATCGGGTAGTAGGTGAGCGATGGGGTGACGCAGGAAGGTAGTCCAGCCCGGGCGGTGGTAGTCCCGGGGTAAGGGTGTAGGGCGTTGTGTAGGCAAATCCGCACAACACGAGCCTGAGACCTGATGCCGACCCGATTGTGGGGAAGTGGATGATCCTATGCTGCCGAGAAAAGCCTCTAGCGAGTGTCGTGGCGGCCCGTACCCCAAACCGACTCAGGTGGTCAGGTAGAGAATACTAAGGCGTTCGGGTGAACTGTGGTTAAGGAACTCGGCAAAATGCCCCCGTAACTTCGGGAGAAGGGGGGCCATTGCTGGTGAGGGGACTTGCTTCCCGAGCTGGTGGTGGCCGCAGAGACCAGCGAGAAGCGACTGTTTACTAAAAACACAGGTCCGTGCGAAGTCGTAAGACGATGTATACGGACTGACGCCTGCCCGGTGCTGGAACGTTAAGGGGACCGGTTAGCTCTTCGGGGCGAAGCTGAGAACTTAAGCGCCAGTAAACGGCGGTGGTAACTATAACCATCCTAAGGTAGCGAAATTCCTTGTCGGGTAAGTTCCGACCTGCACGAATGGCGTAACGACTTCTCGACTGTCTCAACCACAGGCCCGGTGAAATTGCACTACGAGTAAAGATGCTCGTTTCGCGCAGCAGGACGGAAAGACCCCGGGACCTTTACTATAGTTTGATATTGGTGTTCGGTTCGGCTTGTGTAGGATAGGTGGGAGACTGTGAAGCGGACACGCCAGTGTCCGTGGAGTCGTCGTTGAAATACCACTCTGGTCGTGCTGGATGTCTAACCTGGGTCCGTGATCCGGATCAGGGACAGTGTCTGATGGGTAGTTTAACTGGGGCGGTTGCCTCCTAAAGGGTAACGGAGGCGCCCAAAGGTTCCCTCATCCTGGTTGGCAATCAGGTGTCGAGTGTAAGTGCACAAGGGAGCTTGACTGTGAGACCGACAGGTCGAGCAGGTGCGAAAGCAGGGACTAGTGATCCGGCGGTGGCTTGTGGAAGCGCCGTCGCTCAACGGATAAAAGGTACCCCGGGGATAACAGGCTGATCTTCCCCAAGAGTCCATATCGACGGGATGGTTTGGCACCTCGATGTCGGCTCGTCGCATCCTGGGGCTGGAGTAGGTCCCAAGGGTTGGGCTGTTCGCCCATTAAAGCGGTACGCGAGCTGGGTTTAGAACGTCGTGAGACAGTTCGGTCCCTATCCGCTGTGCGCGTAGGAGTCTTGAGAAGGGCTGTCCCTAGTACGAGAGGACCGGGACGGACGAACCTCTGGTGTGCCAGTTGTTCTGCCAAGGGCATGGCTGGTTGGCTACGTTCGGGAGGGATAACCGCTGAAAGCATCTAAGCGGGAAGCTTGCTTCGAGATGAGGACTCCCACCAACTTCGGTTGGGTAAGGCCCCCGAGAGACGATCGGGTTGATAGGCCGGGTGTGGAAGCCCTGTAAGGGGTGGAGCTGACCGGTACTAATAGGCCGAGGACTTGTCCTCAGTTGCTACGCGTCCACTGTGTGGTTCCCGAACCGCAATCGGTTTCGGGGAACCCGTTGTTGATAATTGAATCACCGCATGTGATTTCTGGTTCACCGAACGACCCTTGATTGTAGGGTTCGATGGTTTTCCGGTGGTCTTGGCGGAGAGGAAACGCCCGGTCTCATTCCGAACCCGGAAGCTAAGCTCTCCAGCGCCGATGGTACTGCACTCGAAGGGGTGTGGGAGAGTAGGACGCCGCCGGAATC
>NZ_JBEXUX010000148.1:0-5252 GCF_040629175.1 Embleya sp. NPDC005971
GGGCCCCAGGCGACTCCGTCCCAACTCGTGGATCGCTATCACCTGCAGTGCCGGCCGGTCCGCGACCTCATCGTCGCCTACCTGACCGAACGCCAGCCTGGCCTCGACTTCGTCAGCCTCGAGCATCTGTCGGCGGTGCTCGCCAAGAACTTCTGGGCGGACCTCGAACGACACCACCCGGGCATCTCCTCGATCGATCTCCCGGACGCCGTCCGCACGGACTTCAAGGCCCGCCTGGCCACGAAAACCGTCCGCCGGCGCCAGCCGAACGGCACCGTCATCGAGGTCGCGGAGCCCCGGATCAGTGCGCCGGCACTCCTGCGGATCATTCGGTCGTTCTACTTGGACCTGGCCCAATGGGCACTCGACGAACCCGAGAAGTGGGGAATCTGGGCGGTCCCCTGTCCTATTTCCGCGGCGGAGTCGAACAGCACGAAGCTGGATCGCCAGCAGAAATCCCGAAAGGACCAACGCACCCGCGAGAGACTTCCCTATCTCCCGGTCCTCGTCAGGACGGCCGAACGGCGCCTGAGGGAAGCCAGGGAACGGCTTGATGCCGTTCTGGCCGCGCCACTCGGCTCGACCTTCACGGTCCTCGGCAAGACCTATGTCAAGGCCCGCAGTTCGTCACGCCCCGGCGGCCAGACCGAAACCGCCTACGAAGTCGGCGGCAAGCGAAAGCAGCTCAATTCCAAGGAGAAGCGGGACTTCTGGGCCTGGGCGACGATCGAAATCCTCCGCCACACCGGAATCCGCATCGAGGAACTCCAGGAGTTGAGCCACCACAGCATCATCCGCTACACCCTGCCCACCACCGGCGAGGTCGTCCCACTGCTGCAGATCGCTCCGTCCAAGACCGACCAGGAGCGACTCCTGCTCATCAGCCCGGAGCTGGCAGATGTCCTCAGCGCCGTGGTCTCGCGGGTCCGGGGTCCAGACGGCGCCGTTCCCCTGGTCGGGCGCTATGACCCGCACGAGAACGTCTGGAGCCCTCCGATGCCGCTGCTCTATCAATGGCGGGTCAGCGGCGAGAACCGGACCATCGCGAAGAACACCATCGTCCGAGGACTCGACAAGGTCATCGAATCGAGCGGCCTGCGAGACATGAACGGAAAGCCACTGCGTTACCAACCACACGACTTCAGGCGGATCTTCATCACCGACGCCATCCTGAACGGGCTGCCTCCCCATATCGCCCAAATCATCGCCGGTCACGAAAACATCAGCACCACCATGGGTTACAACGCGGTCTATCCCGGGGCTGCGATCGAAGCGCATCGGGCCTTCATCGCTCGCCGCCGGGCCCTTCGACCGCCGGAGGAGTATCGCACGGTCACGCCGGAGGAATGGGACGAGTTCCTCGGGCACTTCGAGAAACGGAAACTCGCTCTCGGGGATTGCGGACGCGCTTACGGCACGGACTGCGCTCATGAACACGCTTGCGTTCGCTGCCCCGCGCTTATCGTGAGTTCCCAGGAACTTCCACGTCTGCTCGAAATCCGTCAGAACCTCGGCGATCGCATCGTGGAGGCCGAACGCGAGGGCTGGCTTGGCGAGGCCGAAGGCCTGGCCGTGAGCCTCGCCGCGGCGGAGGAGAAGATCGCCCAGATCCGCAGCAGGGAAGAGCGCCGAAGTTCCCCCGTTTTCCTCGGCGTTCCCGCCCTCTTCCCAGGCGCCGAGTAACCGTGGCAGCAGTGCGGGGCCCGCAGTTTCGCAGGCCCCGCACCATCATCAGGCCGAGGGGCCATCGCCCTCGGGCTCAGGCGTTCCGCCTTCGTCGTCGCGACGCGACCTGGCTCGACGCAGTTCGACTGCCAGGGTGATTGCCGAGCTCAGAGCGCTGAGGACGCCGGCAACCACCGAGAGAACATCCGCCACGGCGGGTCCTTTCGGACAAGGTGGTCCGGACCCTGAAGCAGGGCATAACGAGATCACGGACCACCAAACAGGTGTCCGCCATCGCCATGAGCCAATTCCGTGACGGGCCAACGCGGTTGACGCGCGACGCGTGCTCGAATTTCGGTCTACTGGCAGTCGACGCCAACCGTGACGTCAACGGGCTGAAGAAGCCGATCCGCCGTGAGCGGTCCCTTGGGAGTGGGCTCCCTCTTGAAGCCATGATGCCCCAGCAGCCCACAGCTGTCTCTCAAACGAGCCCAACTCATCGATGTCATGGCTTAGTTCGGAGAAGGCACGGTGCACGCGAACTCGGCGGCGGATGTGCCGGCCCGGCTGGAGGCACTCGGGGCGCTGGCCGGCCTCGGCCGGGACGCCCTGCACAGCCAGCTGGCCGCCGCGCTCGATCTGGTCGTGCATGTGGTGCGTGAGCGCGACGGCCTGCGTCGGGTGGCCGAGATCCACGTGCTCGAACGGGACCCGGCGGGTTGGGTGCACCCGGTGTCCGCGATGCGCTTCGAGCGCGGGGGCGCGGCTCGTCCCGGACCTGGGCATGGGCGGTTGGCCGCGCTGCTGGCGGGGTGGTGGCGCGGGTGAGGGGGCCGGGCGTGTTCGAACGGGGTGTGGGGCTTGTCGGGTGGGGGCGTCGATGACGGCGGCGGTGGTTGCGGCGGGGGCGGTCGCCGGGTTGGTGTGGTTGTCGATGGTTCGGGTGGGGCCGGGTCGGTTGCGGGGGGTGTTGGGGGCGCTCGATGCCGAGCGGATGGGGCGGTCGGGGCTCGGGGCGGGGGTGCGGCGGTATCGGGTGCCGGTCGCGGTGCTCGCGGCGGGGAGCGGCGCGGCGCTGCTGCTGGGGTCGCCGGTGCCCGCGCTGGTGGCGTTGCCGGGGGCGTGGGTGTTGCGTCGTCGGCGGGCGCGGGCGGCGGCCGATCGGGAGGCCGCCGCGGTGCGGGGCGCGGTTGCCGGGTTGTGCGCGGTGCTGGCGGGGGAGTTGCGGGCGGGGCGGTCGCCGGAGGAGGCGCTGAGGGCGGCCGCGCACGCGGTGGACGGGCCGGTCCTGGCGGTGGTGGGCGAGGCGATCGGGTCGGCCCGGGTCGGTGGCGATGTGCCCGCCGCGCTGGATCGGGCGGCGGCCCGGCCCGGGGCGGCCGGACTTCGGCGGCTCGCCGCGTGTTGGCGGATCGCGACCGGCCGGGGCGCCGGGTTCGCGCCGGCGCTGGAACGCATCGCGGGCACGTTGCGGGCGGAGCAGGACGCGCACGAGGAACTGGTCGCCGAACTCGCCGGGGCCCGCTCCACGGCGCACGTGCTGGCCGCGCTGCCGGTCTTCGGCCTGTTCCTGGGCAGTGGTCTCGGCGCCCGGCCCCTGGATGTACTGCTCCGCACACCGACCGGGATCGGCTGCCTGTGCGCCGGCCTGGTCCTGGTGGCCGTCGGTCTGGAATGGACGGACCGCCTGGCGGCTCACGCGGCGCCGGCGGCGGCATGAGGGCCGGGCGGTGAGTGGGGGTATGAGCGGCGTCGCGGTGTTCGTGGCGGTCGTCGCGGCGGCGGGCGGTGCGGGGGTCGCGGTACGGGGTGGAGGCGCGCGGGACCGGCGGGTGCCGGGGCGGGGGCCCGATTCGGTGTGGCGGCGGCGGGCGGCGGCGCTGCTGGGTGGGGCGGCGGTGTTCGTGTTGTTCGGCGGGTGGGTCGGGGGCGGTGCGGGGGTCGCCGCGGCGGTGCTGCTCGATCGGCGGCTGGGTCGGTTGGAACCGCGTTCCGGTCGGGTGCTCCGGGAGCGGTTGCGGGCCGATCTGCCCTCCGCCGCCGACCTGTTCGCGGCGTGCCTGGTGGCGGGCAGCTCGCCGGTGGAGGCTGCCGAGGCGGTCGCGCACGCGGTCGGTGGGCCGCTGGCGAGCCGGCTGCGGCCGATCGTGGCCTCGCTGCGGTTGGGTGGCGATCCGGGGCGGTGCTGGTTGACGCTGACCGACGATCCGGTGCTTGCGCCCCTGGGCCGGGCCCTGGCCCGAGCCGCGACCGGCGGTGCGCCCGCGGCGGCCCTGGTGGCCCGGATGGCCGACGAGCAGCGGGCCGAGCATCGACGCGCCGCGGGTGCGGCCGCACGCCGGGTGGGGGTCCGGGCCACGGTCCCGCTCGGGTTGTGCTTCCTGCCGGCCTTCCTGCTGATCGGAGTGGTTCCGATCGTGATCGGGCTGACGACGACCTTGTTGCAGCCCTTCTGATTCATTCATATACGCATATAAAAAGGGGGATTTCATGCATATTCTGCTGCCGATTCTTGCTCCGGCCGTACGTCGGATGTGGCTGCGGCTGCGCGACGAGACCGGGATGACCACGGCGGAGTACGCGGTGGGCACGGTCGCCGCGGTGGCCTTCGGGGCGGTGCTGTTCAAGATCGTGACCAGCCCGGGGGTGGCGGCGGCGCTCACCCGCGTGATCACCAGGGCGCTCGATGTCTCGTTCTGAGCCTCGCCGCGGCGCCGCGCGTCGGGCGCGAGCGGCGAACGGCTTCGTGACCGCGGAGACCGCGGTCGTGCTGCCGGTGCTGGTCCTGTTGACCGCGGTGTCGGTGTCCGGCATCGCTGCCGCCGCCGCGCAGATTCGCTGTGTGGACGCGGCACAGGCGGGGGCACGGGCGCTGGCCCGGGGCGAGCCGGAGACGGTCGCCCAAGAGCGGGCCCGGGCCGCGGGTCCGGTCGGAGCGCGGACGGAAGTGTCCCGGGCGGACGGCCTGGTCCGCTTCCGGATCACCGGCGAGGTCGGCGTGCCGGGAGCGGCCTGGGCCGGAGTGCGGTTCCACGTGGAACATGTCGCGGTGGCGGCCCTGGAGGACGAGGTGGCCCCGTGAACCCTCGCAGCTCCGCCCAGGAGGGCTCGGCGACCTTGTGGGTGGTCGCATTCGCGCTGGTGCCACTGTGCATGGCGGCATTCGTGTTCGCCTTCGCCGGGGCGGTCGCAGCCCGACACCGCGCCGCCGCCGCAGCCGACCTGGCAGCCCTCGCGGCGGCAGCCCGCGCCGCCGCCGGCGCCAACCCCGAGGAGGCCTGCGCCCTGGCCCGCCGAGTGGCCCGAGCCCAACACGCCGACCCGACCCACTGCCACCTCACCAACGCCTTCGCCACCGTAGAGGTCACCACCAACACCCCGGCCGGCCCCGCCCACGCAACGGCCCACGCCGGCCCCACCACCCCCAGACGCGTCAGCACCCCCGACACAGCCGAGACCCCGTAGGCCCGCCCACACCGCCCCACCACTCCCCGGCGCGTCAGCGCCCCCGACCCAGCCCGCCCCCGTGATCGACGCGCGCAGCGCGGAGAGCGGCGGAGCCGCAAAACGTTGACTTCGTGGCCCGT
>NZ_JBEXUX010000149.1:0-5014 GCF_040629175.1 Embleya sp. NPDC005971
GTCGGCGCGGACCGGGACGAACTGGTCGCGGGTCTGGGGCGGTTGGCGGCGGGTGAGGCCGGGGCCGGGGTGGTTTCCGGGGTCGCGGGTGGGGGACGTACGGCGTTCCTGTTCACGGGTCAGGGTGCGCAGCGGGCGGGGATGGGTCGGGAGCTGTACGAGGCGTTCCCGGCGTTCGCCGAGCCGTTCGACGAGATCTGTGCCTGCTTCGACGTTCACCTGTCCCGACCGTTGCGGGACGTGGTGTTCGACGGGGTGGGGTTGGACGAGACCGGGTTCACCCAGCCCGCGTTGTTCGCGGTCGAGGTGGCGTTGTTCCGGCTCCTCGAATCGTGGGGCGTGCGGCCGGACTTCGTGACCGGTCACTCGATCGGCGACCTGGCCGCCGCGCACGTGGCCGGGGTGCTGACCTTGGACGACGCTTGTCGGGTGGTCGCCGCGCGTGGCCGGTTGATGCAGGCGCTCCCGGCGGGCGGGGCGATGTTCGCCGTCCAGGCGACCGAGGCCGAGGTCGTCGAGCTGTTGCAGGGCCGCGAGAAGGAGGCGGGCATCGCGGCGGTCAACGGGCCGTCGGCGGTGGCGATCTCCGGCGTCGAGGACGTCGTCGTCGCGATCGCGGACGAATTGCGCGAGCGGGGGCACAAGACGAACCGGCTGACGGTCAGTCACGCCTTCCACTCCCCGTTGATGGATCCGGTCCTGGACGAGTTCGCCACCGTCGTGAAGGACGTGGCGTTCGCCGAGCCCGAGATCCCGATGGCCGCGACCGCCGAGGAGGTGTGTTCGGCCCGGTACTGGGTGGATCACGTGCGCGAGCCGGTGCGGTTCGCCGATCACCTCGCCCGACTGCGCGCGGCGGGTGTGACCCGGTTCGTGGAGATCGGCCCCGACGGCGTGCTCACCGCGATGGGCCCGCAGACCATCGGCGACGCGTCGTTCACCGCGTCCCAGCGCCGGGACCGACCGCAGGTCCACACCGCCGTGACCGCGCTCGCGCACCTGCACACCGCGGGCCACCCCGTCGACTGGTCCCGCCTGTTCACCGGGACCGCCGCGACCCTGACCGACCTGCCCACCTACGCCTTCCAACACCGGCACTACTGGATGCAACGGGCCGCTCCGGCCGTCGCGGTGCAAACCCCGGGTGCCCCGTCGGCCGACCGCACCTACCGGATCGGCTGGACGCCGCTGGTCGAGGACACGCCGTCGTCCGCGCTGTCCGGGACCTGGCTGCTCATCCGCCCGGCGCACGCCTGTCCGCTCGCCGACGGCGTCGAACGGGCGTTGACCGAGCACGGCGCCACCGTGCTCCGGGCCGACGACGTCGCCGGGCTCGCGGACACCGACCCGGCCGGGATCGTCTCCCTGCTGGGTCCGGGCACCACGATCGACACCGCCACCGACGGCGGTCTGCGGGCGACCCTGCGCGTCGTACAGGACCTGATCGCCGCAGGCACCGACGTGCCGCTGTGGATACTCACCAGCGGCGCCGTCGCCGTCGGTGACTCGGATCCGGTGCGTCACCCGGAACAGGCCACCCTCTGGGGCCTCGGCCGAGCCGTCGCCGCGGAACATCCGGAACTCGGCGCCGCCCGGATCGACCTGCCCGCCGAACTCACCGACCACACCGCCCGCCTCCTGTGCGCCCGATTGCTCGCCCGCGACGAGCCGGAGATCGCCATCCGCCCGGCCGGCGTGTTCGCCCGGCGGCTGCTCCGCACCGGCCCCACCGCCGAACGCTGGTCGCCCACCGGCACCGTGCTGATCACCGGCGGGACCGGCGCACTGGCCGGCCACGTCGCGCGCTGGTTGGCGGCCAACGGCGCCGAACACCTCGTGCTGGCCGGCCGGCGCGGCCCGGACGGCCCGGAGGCCGGCGCGTTGCACGCGGAACTGATCGCCGGCGGGGTCCGGGCCACGATCGTTCGCTGCGACGTCACCGACCGCGATTCCCTTCGGGAGTTGCTCGACGAATACAAGCCGCGCGCGGTGGTGCACACGGCCGCCGTCCTGGACGACGGCGTGATCGCCTCGCTCACCCCCGAACAGGTCGACCGGGTGCTCGGGCCCAAGCTGCTCGGCGCGCGGCATCTGCACGAACTCACCCGCGAGACGGACCTCGACGCGTTCGTGCTCTTCTCCTCCCTGGCCGGCGTGCTGGGCGGTGCGGGCCAAGCGCCCTACGCCGCCGCCAACGCCTACCTCGACGCCCTGGCGGCGCACCGCACCGCCCAGGGCCTGCCCGCCGCCTCGCTGGCCTGGGGGCCGTGGGCGGGCGGCGGAATGGCGGACACCCGGGTCGTCGAGGACCGGCTGCGCCGCAGTGGCCTCACGCCGCTGGCACCCGAGGAAGCGGTGCGCGCCCTGGCCCGGGCCCACGGCCCGGTCGTGGTGGCCGACGTGGACTGGGCCCGCCTGGCCGCGGGAGCCCGACACCGTCTGCTCGACGAACTCCCCGACGCGCGCCCGGTCGTTGCCCCCGCTCGGGACGAACAGCCGGATCTGCTCGGCCGGTTGGCGGGGAGCCCCGTCGAGGAACAGTCCCGGGTGCTGCTGGACGCGGTCCGTGCGGAGATCGCCGCCGTACTGCGCTACGACGACCCCGCGCGGATCGACCCGGCCCACGAACTCCTCGACCTCGGCTTCGACTCGCTGACCTCGATCGAGCTGCGCAACCGGCTCGTCGCCGGCACCGGCCTGACGCTGCCCGCCATGCTCACCCTGGAACAGCGCACACCCGCCGCCCTCGCCGAGTACCTGCGGGAGCGAATCGCGGCCACCGCCCCGGCCGGCCCTCGGAGCACCGCGAGCCTGGACGACCTGTGGCACGAGGCGGACCGGCACGGCAGACGGCTGGAATTCATCGATCTGCTGGGCTCCGTCGCCGACTTCCGGTCCGCGTACCGCGATCCCGACGACCTGGACGTGCCGCCGTTGCGACTGTCCTCCGGCGGCACGGACACACCCGTGTTCTGCATCCCCTCGCACCTGGGCAAGGCCGACCCGCACAAGTTCCTCCGGTTCGCCGCCGCGCTGCGCGGCCGGCGGGACGTGTTCGCGCTGCGCGAGCCCGGTTTCGTGACCGGCGAGCCGATCCCCGCGACGCTGGACGTACTGCTCGCCACCCACGCGCGGGCCCTCGCGGAGCACGACGAGGTGGTGCTGCTCGGCTACTCCGCGGGCGGCCTGGCCGCGCACGCGCTGGCCGTCCACCTCGCCGCCCTGGGCCGACCGCCCGCCGCGCTGGTGCTGCTGGACACCTACGCGCCGGAGCAGACCGAGGTGATGACCCGCATCCAGGGCGCCATGGAGCAGGGACAACGCGAACGCGACGGCCGGACCGGCGAGGCGCTGGGCGAGGCATGGCTGACCGCGATGGGCCGCTACTTCAGCTTCGACTGGACGCCGAGCCCGGTCGAGGTCCCGGTGCTGCACGTACGCGCCGGGGACCCGATGCCCCAGATGCCCGCCGACGGGCAGTGGCAGGCCCGCTGGCACCTGCCGCACATCGGCACGGACGTGCCCGGAGACCACTTCACCATGATGGAGCAGCACGCGCCGCGGACCGCCGACGTCGTCCACGACTGGCTGGTCACGACCGCCCATCGAGCCGGTGCCGAGCACAGCGCCCACCCGCCGGGGGTGATCCCCATGCGGTGATCCGCCCCCCCCGCAGGAAACGACAACAAATCCAAAATCTGGAAACGGAGTTCGTCGAATGCCTTCATTCCCCGTCCGTCGCACCGTCCCGGACCTCCCCCCGACCGAGCACCTGGAGTTGCTCGAAGGAGGGGGCGTCTGCCCCTTCAACATGGAAGACGGCCGCGCGGCCTGGCTGGCGGCCAGTCACGAGTCCGTGCGCAGCCTGCTGGCCGACCGCCGGATCAGCAACAACCCCGCCCTGGTGCCGTCCTTCTCGCAGCGCGAAGCCCTGCAGAAGGAGCGGGGTCAGTTCAGCCGCCACCTGTTCAACATGGACTCGCCGGAGCACGACATCGCCCGCCGGATGGTGGCGGAGGACTTCACGCCCCGGCACGCCGAGGCGGTCCGCCCGTTCTTCGAGGACGCGTTCGGTCGCATCGTCGACGAGATCGTCAGCAACGGACCGGGCGCGGAGATGGTGGAGGCATTCGCCTTCCCGGTCGCCACCCAGACCATCTGCAAGGTGCTGGACATCCCGGAGGAGGACTGCAAGTACTTCCAGCGACGCACCGAGCAGATCATCGAGATGGACCGGGGCGAGGAGAACCTCGAAGCCGTCATCGAACTGCGCGGCTACGTCCAGACGCTGATGCAGCAGCGCACCGAGCAGCCCGGGGACGACCTGCTCAGCAGGCTGATCAGCAAGGCGAAGGCGTCCGAGGAGATCGTGCTCGACGACTCCGACCTGGTGGACAACGCACTGTTCCTGCTGGTCGCCGGGCACGAGCCGTCCGCGAACATGCTCGGTCTCGGAGTGCTCGCGCTCGCCGAATTCCCGCATGTCGCCGAGGAGTTGCGCGCCGACCCCAGCCTGTGGCCGGGCGCGATCGACGAGATGTTGCGCTACTACACGATCGCTCGGGCCACCAAGCGGGTCGCCGCCGCGGACATCGAGATAGAGGGCCACACGATCAAGGAGGGGGACGCGGTGATCGTGCTGCTGGACACCAGCAACCGCGACCCGCGCCTGTTCCCCGACCCGCACGAGCTGAACATCCACCGCGCGGCGGGCAACCACCTCTCGTTCAGCCACGGGCCGCACGCGTGCCTGGGCAAGCACCTGGTCCGGGTGCAACTGGAGGTCGCGCTGCGCGCGGTGGCCGAGCGGCTGCCCGGCCTGCGGCTCGACGTCGCCAAGGAGGACATCCCCTTCCGCGGTGACGCGCTGTCCTACGGGCCGCGTCAGCTCCGCGTCACCTGGTAACAGCCGAACGGCGGGGCGTCGCCGTGCACGGCGCACGGCGCCGAGCCGAGAGACCATGCCGCCGTCGGGGCGACGGGTGACCGACGAAGCCGGACGGACAACCATGCA
>NZ_JBEXUX010000150.1:0-4906 GCF_040629175.1 Embleya sp. NPDC005971
CAATCTCACCAAACGCATAACGGACGAAGCCACACCTACCTGGCGAGGCACCTACTAGAACATAAGGCGCAACTCGCCCACATTAAACGCCCACTTAGAAGTCCTAACAAATAATGAGTCTGGTGTGACTATCGGCTTGTTCGGTCGTTGTGCGTGGTGTGCGCAGAGGTGAGTCGCGTCCGTGGGTGGTTTCGGACGAACTGTGGTCCCTGATCGAGCCGTTGCTGCCCGAGCCGGCGCCGAAGGCGGTGCCGGGTAGGCCTCGTGTGCCGGATCGGCGGGCTTTGTGTGGGATCCTGTTCGTCCTACACACCGGAATCCAATGGGAGTTCCTGCCACAGGAGCTGGGTTTCGGGTCGGGGATGACGTGTTGGCGTCGTCTCGCGGCATGGAACGAGGCCGGCGTGTGGGACCGACTGCACGCGATCCTGCTCGCGAGACTCCACGCGGCCAAACAGCTCGACTGGTCGCGGGCGGTGATCGACTCCAGCCACGTCCGGGCCGCTCGAAGGGGCCCAAAAGCGGACCGAGCCCGGTCGATCGCGCGCGACCGGGCAGTAAGCACCACGTCCTGGTCGAGGGACGGGGAATCCCGCTCGCGGTGTCCCTGACCGGCGGAAACCGCAACGACGTCACCCAGGTCGTGCCTTTGCTCGCGAAGGTTCCCAACGTCCGCGGACGGGTGGGACGGCCTCGCCGACGACCCGACTCCCTCTACGGTGACCGCGGCTACGACCACGACAAATACCGCCGCCTCGTGTGGGCGCGAGGCACCAAACCCGTGATCGCTCGACGGGGACAACCCCACGGATCCGGCCTCGGACGCGTGCGCTGGGTCGTGGAGCGAACCATTTCGTGGCTGCACGGCTTCCGTCGCCTTCGCATTCGTTGGGAACGACGCGACGACATCCACGAAGCCTTCCTCGGCCTCGCCGTCTGCCTCATCACCCACCGACACGTGAAACGCCTTTGTTAGGACCTCTTAGGCTGACGTAGGCCCGTCGTGTGGGGCGTCGCCCACCCCGTCGCCTCGCCCGTCGCGTTTGAAGCGACGGGCCCGACCCCCGGTGTCGAGGCTGGTCACCGGCGAACACACACCCGCGCGGGAGAGCGGCCTGTATAGGAGGCCCGTGGTTGCGGAATCCCCACTCCATCCCGGCCCGGGCCGCTGGCACCACCCGGGTGCCGACGCGTTCCCGGTAGGCCGTCGCGGCGTCGAGCACGATGGCGAACGCCTGCTCCCGGGTCCACTCGGGTCGCGACCCGTCCGGCACGACCACCGCCCCCGCCCGCGCCCGACGCGCCGCCCGCCCCGGCCACAGCCGGCACCACGGGCACGGCGGGCGCGGCCGGTGGTGTCAGGCCCAACGCGACGAGCTCGGCGCACTGCACCTCGCCGAGGCGTTCCCATCCGGAGCGCTGTCGAGCGACCCACCGCCCCACGGCCGCGGCGCGGTGCACTACAGCCGGGGGACCGTGTACGTGAACACCCCTATCCACCGAACGCCTGCTCGCCGAGGCGCTGCCCGCGCACGTGCGACCCGAGTACGCCCCGACCCCGGACAGCCTGACCCGCCTGCCCGCCCTGCTCGACCCGCACACCGCCGCCGATCTCGCCACGCCGCACGCGAGCGTGCCGCCGCGCACGGTCGCCTACCGGCTGCGCGAGCTGCGCTCGACGCCCGGCTGGACCGTCGGCGACCGGCCCACGGCACACGCCACCGCCCGCCGGGCGATCACCCGCGCCCGCGCCCGGCGGGCCGGCCGTGCCACGACACCGACGGACCGGGTACTCGCCGCGCACGTCGACGCCCACCGAACCGCCACCGACGTGCCGGACGTGCCGGCCGGGCCGCGCCCGATGTGGCTGCGCGACGCGCACCGCCTCGACGCGCTGGCCGGGCGGATGCGCGCGGTGGCCGCCGCACTGCCGCCCGGCACCGGCGCCGAGGCGATCGGGACCGCGCTGGTCGAATGCGCCGGCGCCTGCCGCCTCGGCGGCAACGCCGACGCGCTCACCGACGTGGAAACGGCGTGGGCGGCCGAACCGGCCCCACCCGAGGACCCGCCCTACTGGGAGCTGACGCGGGTGCCGCTGCCGCTGTACGAACAGACCCGCGATGCCGGCGACGTCGCCCACACACTCGCCCTCTGGCTCGACAGCCTCACCCATTGATCCGGGCCGGCCGGGTCGGATCCGCCTCATCCGACGTCGGAGCCGGGTGGGGGATCCTGGAAGGGACTGGCGTCCCTTCCAGGAACGTGAAGGGGTTCGTATGCCGGAGAAACGGCCTCGCGGCTATCAGCCGTCGTGGTGTCCACGGGCGGCGACGCGTGACCTGCTCGCCGCGGTCGACCGCGTCCTGGACCGGTACACCGCACAACTGCCGTTGACGATCCGCCAGACCTGGTACGCCCTCGTCTCCGATGGCGTCCTGGCCAAGGAGGAGAAGACGTACAAGCGCCTGGTGGAAGTCCTCGGCATGGCCCGCCGCTCGGGCCGCGTCCCCTGGGACGCGCTGCGCGACGACACCGCGGTCGGCGTCGAACCCCTCGCCTACACCGGGCCCGACCACTTCCGGCGCACGCTCCTCGCGCTGGGCGAGGACTTCCGCCTGGACCGACAGGCAGGCCAGCCGGTGCGGTTGGAAGTGTGGTCGGAGACCGCGGGCATGGTTCCGCAACTGGTGACCGTCGCCGACCCCTACGGCGTGCCCGTCTACTCCGGCGGCGGCTTCAACGGCCTGCCCGGCAAACGCGCCGCCGCACGACGCGCCGCGGCCCGAACGCACGACGCGGTGCGGATCCTGGTGGTGTCCGACTGGGACCCCAGCGGCGTCCATCTGTTCACCGCGCTGGCCGAGGACGTCACCGCGTTCGCCGTCGTCGACGCACCGCACACCCGGATCGACTTCGAGCGCCTGGTCGTCACCGAGCAGCAGATCACCGACCACCACCTGCCCACCGCACCCGCCAAGCCCACCGACCGCCGTTCCTTCGTCGGCACCTCCACCACCCAGGCCGAAGCCCTACCGCCCGACACCCTCGCCGCCATCGTGCGCACCGCGATCGAAGCCCACCGCGACATGGACCTCCTGGCCGACGTCCTCGAAGGCGAACGGGCCCAGCGTCGCGACCTCGTGGAGCGCCTGCGAACGTTCGGAGGCCCCACCGACCCGCCCGGCCGAGCCGCCGGCCCGTCCCCCGACTTGCCCGGCTAGCGGTTCGGGTCGTCCCCGCGCGCCGGCGCGCACCGCACGCACCGCCTCGGGGTGTGTCGCCCGCCCGGCGAAGCGGGATGGGAGGAGACCGCCGCGCGTGGCTGTTCGACCGGTTGCCGCCCGGCTACCGCACCCACGACGTGTGCGGAAGTACCCGCTGATCCCGGCCCGGATGGCCGGCCCGGCCGCCTCGAACGGGGGGCGATTTTTGAAACCGGCGGCCCCGAAGCGGGGTTGCCTACCGTGTTGCCATACGTGTTGCCATACGTGTTGCCGTACGTGTTGCCCACCGTATTGCCGTACGTATTGCCCTACGTGTTGCCTACGCGTCCGGCCGCCCGGGATCGTTTCCCCTGGTCGCAACCCCCGAACAGCCGGGGGCGGATGCGGACTTCTTCCTGGGCGACCCCTCGGCCGGGCCGTCCCGCTCGAACACCGCCCACACCCGCGCCCCGATACCACCGACCCGAGCACCCCCCGAGCACCCTCCGCGCACCCGGGCCCGGCCCGGCCGGGTGCCGCCGCCGGCATGTTTGCGCGATCGGCGGTCGCGCGTCGGGGGTGCCGGCTACGGTCGGGGCCATGACCGACACACCCCCGCCCGACACCCCGCCCCGGCGCTGGTACGGCAGCGACCCCGGCTACCCCGACCCCGAACCCGACCACCCCGGCATCGAGTTGACCGGCGGCCCCTCGACGGCGAGTGGCTGGTCCTGGTCGACGACCACGACCCGCCCTACCCGAACGGGGTCGCCCTGGAGGCCGACGGCTGCGCGTGGCGATACGGGCGCAGCCACTACGAGCACGCGGATCCCCCGGACGGCCGGCTGCACTGGGTCTACGACACCGCGTGACCCTCGCCCCTCTCGCGGGCGGCGCCGACGTCGTGCCGGCCGGCGCCGCCCGCGAATCGGACACCGGCGGCCTCGGGGGATGGACCGACCGGCGCGGCCCGCCCGGCGACGAGGAAACGCCGGACCACCACACCGACCCCAACGACCCACCCGCCCCGGGGTGACGCCCACCGGGCGCGGGACGCAAGAAAGGGCGTCGACCCCATGGTCGACGCCCTTCCCCAATGCCGGACTCCGTAGGGCACAGCCCGCACGGCACGCCACGAGGCGAATGTGTGGACCCCGCGAAGGGCACCGGCCCACCGTGCCGGCAACCCGGCCCCGGGCGCACACGTTTCACCCGAACGAGACGAACACCCCGCCGCCCCCCGACCGATGGCCCGTCGCCTCGGGCGTCGCCTGCCCCGTCGCGCTGGGAAACGACGGGGCCGCGACCGCGTCCGGGCCGGTCGGCGGCGGATGTGCACCCCCGTCGGCGCGCAGCCTGTATACGGGGTTCATCGTGAGCAACCCCGATCCATCCCGCCGGCGGCCCGGCCCCGCCCTACGTCCAGCGCATCCCCAACACGTCCAACGCGGCGATCCGCTCGGCAGGCAGCTTCGCCCGCCTGCTCCTGGTCGTCGTCACCCATACCCCGAGCCGCACGTCCTCGGGCCACCCGTCGGCGGCCACCACCGACTCGACATGGGCGCGCGGGACTTCGCCCCGCGCCGACGGTGGGTCTGTAAAACGAACGGCTCTGTCCCGTAATCGGTGGTAGCGCTTTGTGGTGATCGCTGGAGGAGGATGCGGTGGCGGAGCAGGGGGAACCCGGCTCGGCCGTGCATCTG
>NZ_JBEXUX010000151.1:0-4899 GCF_040629175.1 Embleya sp. NPDC005971
TAAATTTATAAACCCGCAAGAGCAGCTGACTGGGCTTTTGCCCTGGTCAGCGCCTCTTGAACACCGTCGGGACGACAGGATTTGAACCTGCGACCCCTTGACCCCCAGTCAAGTGCGCTACCAAGCTGCGCCACGTCCCGGTGTTCGGCCGGCCGAACACGGAAACCATATCGCACTTTGGGGGGTGGTCCGCCACGTGGTTGTTCGGTGGTGTCGGGCGTGGGGAGGGGGGTGGGTCCGGGAAGATCTTGGGGTGGCTTATCCGGTGAATGTCGATGTCGTGCCGCTCGAGACCTATCCCGATCTGGATGAACTCCAGCGGCTCGGGGTCGGGGCGTTGCTGAGTGATGGGCTCGAGTCCGTGGAGGGGTTCGAGGAGGCGGATGGGGTCGGGGTGGACCTGGTGGACTTTCGGGTCACGCCCGGGTCGGAGGGGGCTGCGGTGTTGATGTCCGTGGATGCGCCGACGTTGGAGGCGGCCGAGCGCGGGGCGCGGCAGATGGTGCTGGCGGTGTTGGAGGCCAGTGTGTTGCTCGCGGATTGGCGGGTGGTGCGCAGCGAGGTGCAGCTTCATGAGGAGTTGGTGTACGAGAGTCTGCTCGCGGCGGACGGGCCGGACGCGCCGGCGGGGGATCCGGCGTTGCGGGCGCGACGGCCGATGCCGGAGGAGCGGCTGCGGATCGAGCGGCAGGCGGCGGGGGTGCGGGCGTTCGGGCTGGACGCGTTCGGGTGTGAGCCGGACACCGCGCAGCCGGACGTGCCCGAGGAGAAGGCTCGGCTTGCGGCCGGGGCCGTGGCGAGTTCGGTCGGGGTGCTCGTGGATCTGCTGTTCACGGATCTGGTGAATCTTCGCGAGGCGGATGGGGCTTCGTTTTTCGTGCTGGATGCGTTGCCCATCCTGGAGGAGGGGTTCGTTCGGCGGTTCGTGGTGGCCGCCGTCGCGGTCACCGGGCGGCTCGGCGCGAACGAGTGGGCGCCGCCCTCGTGCTTTGCGGAGGAGATGGCGTTGCGGTTGTTGGTGGATCAGGCGGCGTCGCTGTTGGAGCGGCACGGGTTGTACGACGACGATGTCGAGGCGGCGTTCGTGACGTTCAGCGACGCGGCGTCGGACGATCCGGAGTCGGTCGAGCTGCGGCTGTCGGACCCCGGGCCGGAGGAGTGGTTCGAGCCGATCGTGCCGGGGCGGCCCCTGCACGGGTATTTGAGAGCGCATCGACATGAATGGTGACCTCGGAGTGCCGGGCAGCCCGGGTGGTTCGGGAGGTTTGTTCAGTGATGCCGCCCCGCCCGCCGCCTCCGACCGCGGGCGTGGGGAGTCCGCGGTGTGGACGCGCGTATACGGGGTCGAGGACACTCCGCTCGACCTGATGACCGCGCGATTTCGGCGGCACCGGTACGCACCCCACGCGCACGAGGAGTACGCGATCGGGGTCTGTATCGAAGGCGTGGAGCAGATCGGCTACCGCGGCGCGGTGCACCGATCCGGGCCCGGCACCATCGTGGTCGCCGAGCCCGGCGAGACGCACACCGGCGGGCCCGGCATCCCCGAGGGGTACGCCTACCGGGTCTTCTACCCCTCGGCGGCCCTGGTCGGCGAGGATCTGCCCGGCCCCGCGCCGCACTTCCCGTCGCTGCTCGTGGCCGACCCGGGGCTGGCCGCCGAGATGGTCGCCGTTCACGTGCACCTGACCGCCGGCGGCGACGCGTTCGAGGGCGAGTCCCGCGTGGTGGAGGCGCTGCGGGCGCTCGTCGGGCGGTACGCGATACGGAACCCGGCCGATCGGCACGGCTCGCCGGACGCCGCCCGGGTCGCCCGCGCGGTGCGCGAGCGGCTCGCCGATCAGCTGGTGCGCCCGCCGTCGCTGAGCGAGTTGTCGGCCGGGATCGGACTCTCCCGCTACCAGACACTGCGCGCGTTCCGCGACGAGGTCGGCCTGCCCCCGTACGCCTGGCTTGCCCAGCACCGGGTCGCTCGCGCCAAGGTGCTGCTCGCCGCGGGCAGGACGCCGGCCGAGGCGGCGCTCGCCGTCGGTTTCGCGGACCAGGCGCACCTGGGGCGGTGGTTTCGCCGGGTGCTGGGGGTGACCCCCGCCGGCTACCGCACCAGCGTGCTGCGCGACAACGGCAGCACGCCGCCGCGCAACAACGTTCTAGACCGATCGGCCCCGCGTGGTTGATCATCCTCTTCGATCGAGCACCAGAGATTGAGGGGACACGGGGCCGTGAGTCGTCGTGGAGTGTTGTTGTTCGCGTGCATGTGTGTGATCTGGGGGATCCCGTACCTGCTGATCAAGGTCGCGGTGGACGAGGTGTCGCCCGGCGTGCTGGTGTTCGTGCGTACCGGGCTCGGGGCGCTGCTGCTGTTGCCGTTCGCGCTGCGGGGCGCCGGGCTGCGCGGTCTCACCCCGTACAAGTGGCCGCTCCTCGTCTTCGCGGTGACCGAGTTCGTCGGGCCCTGGTGGATGCTCTCGGACGCCGAGCGGCGGTTGTCCAGTTCGACGACGGGGCTGTTGATCGCATCGGTGCCGATCTTCGGGGCGGTGCTCGTGTATCTGACCGGTGGTACCGAGCGCATGGGGGCGGTGCGCTGGGTCGGGCTGGCGATCGGGTTCGGTGGGGTCGCGGTGCTGGCCGGGCCGACGCTCGGCGGCGGGGATCCGTGGGCGGCGGTCGAGGTGCTCGCGACCGCGCTGTGTTACGCCGGTGCGGCGCTGGTGGCCGAGCGGCGGCTCAAGGACGTGCCGAGCCTGCCGATGACGGTGGTGTGCCTGGGCTTCACCGCGCTGGTGTACATACCGCTCGCGGCCGTGCAGTGGCCCGCGCACGTGCCGGGCGGCAAGGCGCTCGGGGCGATGGGCGTGCTGGCCCTGGTGTGCACGGCGATCGCGATGGTGATCTTCTTCGAGCTGGTGCGCGAGGTGGGCGCGGCCCGGGCCACGGTGATCACGTACGTCAACCCGGCGGTCGCGGTGGCGGCCGGCGTGTTGATCCTGGACGAGAAGTTCACGCTCGCGATCGGGGCGTCGTTCGTGCTGATCCTGGGCGGAGCCGTACTGGCCACGCGCAAGAACGCCACGCCGGTCACCCTGCCCGACGGGACCCCGGAGCTGCCGGGGGTGGTGGACGCACCCGGCCGCCGCTAGTGCCGGGCCGGCCTCGGGTGCTCCTCGGCCGGCCCGCGTCCGGCTCGTGTCCGGCTCGTGTCCGGCTCTCGGCCGGTCCTCGACGGGCGGACAGGGCGCGGGTGGGCGTGGCATCGTGGCGGAATGACGAGCCACGGGGGAAGCGACGCAGAACGGGAGCACGACCCACAACAGGACAGCGACGCACACCAAAAGCCTGACCCACACCGGGGCAGCGGCACGCACCAGGACCCCGACCCGCACCCGGAAAGCGACGCCCGACAACAGCGCGACGCCCAACGCCCAACCGGCCCGCAGCGCCCAATCGACCCGCAACGTCCAACCGAACCGCAACGCCCAACCCGCCCCAAAAAGCGCTCCCGTCGGCCCTCCGAGGCCGAACTCCGAGCCGTGATAGAGCCGTTGGCCAAGATCGAGCGGCTGCCCACCTCGCCCGGCGAACGCGCGGCCGCGCAGCAGATCGCGGCGATGTTGCGCGAACTCGGGGCCCGGGACGCAGTGGTCGAGGAGGAGCCCGCATACGCCTCCTACGCCCGCCCGATCGGCACACTCACCGCGATCGCCACGGTGGCCGGTCTGCTCGCCGGGCGTTCGCGGGTCGCGGCGACGCTGATCGCCGCCGCTGCCGGTCTCGGCGTGGCCGACGATATCTCCTATCGCCGCCAATACGCCCGCCGCGCCCTCGGCGGCCGACGGCGCAGCGCGTACAACGTGGTCGCCTCGGTCGGCGACCCGGACGCCGCGCGCACCCTCGTGGTGACGGCGCATCACGACGCGGCGCCCACGGGGGCGGTGTTCGACGAGCGGGCCGCACGCTGGTTGGCCACCCGCTACCCGCACCTGGTGGACCGGGCGAGCGAGAACCCGCCGCTGTGGTGGCCGGTGGTCGCCGGCCCCGCCCTGATCGCGCTGGGCGCGGCCACCGGCGCCGACGGCGTGCGCCGTGCCGGGATCGCCCTGGCCGCGGTGAGTACGGCCGCGTTCACCCAGATCGGCCGCAGCCGCGCGGTCCCGGGCGCCAACGACAACCTGTCCGGGGTCGCCGTCCTGGTCGCGCTCGCCGCCACGCTGCGCGCCGAACCCATCGACGACGTGAGGGTGTTGCTCGTCTCGGCCGGCGCCGAGGAAGCGCTCCAGGAGGGCATTCGAGGCTTCGCCCGCCGCCACTTCGCGCAACTCGACCGCGACCGCACGTGGTTCCTCAACGTGGACACGGTGGGCTCGGGCAACCTGGTCCTGCTGGAGGCCGAGGGCCCGTTGCGCATGGAGCCCTACGACGTCCCGTTCAACAACCTGCTCTCCGAGTGCGCCACCCGCAACGACATCCCGGTGCTGACCGGACTACGCTCACGCAGTTCCACCGACGGCGTGGTGCCCAACCGGCACGGCTACCCCACCGCGACCCTGGTCTCGGTCGACGACCAGAAGCTGATCCCGCACTACCACCTGCACACCGACCTGCCCGAACACGTCGACTACGACTGCGTCGCAGACGCCTGCGCCCTTGCCGAGGCCGCCGCCCGAGCCCTGTCCCGAACCGAACCACCGTCCACCATCGGGTAGTTGGCACACCGGACCCGCGCCCGGCACCGGACCCGCGCCCGGCAGCGGACCCGCGCCCGGCAGCGGACCCGCGCCCGGCACCGGACCCGCGCCCGGCACCGGACCCGCGCCCGGCACCGGACCCGCGCCCGGCACCGGACCCGCGCCCGGGAGCTGACCCGCGCCCGGCCGCGTAGGTGTGCGGTGGGGCGGG
>NZ_JBEXUX010000152.1:0-4611 GCF_040629175.1 Embleya sp. NPDC005971
GGTGGTCGACGGGGATCCCGTGGTGATCGTCGGGATGGCGTGCCGCTATCCGGGCGGGGTGGCCTCGCCGGAGGACCTGTGGGACCTGGTTGCGGCCGGCCGGGACGCGATCGCCGGGTTCCCGGACGATCGTGGCTGGGACCTGGAGAACCTGTACGACCCGGACCCCACGGCCCCGGGGAAGAGCTACGCATGCGAGGGCGGATTCCTGTACGAAGCCGCCGAGTTCGACGCCGGCTTCTTCGGGATCTCGCCGCGTGAGGCGTTGGCGATGGACCCGCAGCAGCGGTTGTTGCTGGAGACCTCGTGGGAGGTGTTCGAGCGCGCGGGCATCGATCCGGCCACGTTGCGCGGCAGCCGGACCGGTGTGTTCGCCGGCGTCATGTACCACGACTACGCGGCCCGCCTCGCCGAGGTACCCGAGGAGGTGGAGGGCTACATCGGCACCGGTTCGTCGGCGAGTGTGGTGTCCGGTCGGGTCTCCTACACCTTCGGGTTCGAGGGCCCGGCGGTGACCGTGGACACGGCCTGCTCCTCGTCGCTGGTGGCCCTGCACCTGGCCGGTCAGGCGCTGCGCAGCGGCGAATGCTCGATGGCCCTGGTCGGCGGCGTCACCGTGATGACCAACCCGGGACTGTTCGTCGAGTTCAGTCGGCAGCGCGGAATGGCCCCGGACGGCCGGTGCAAGGCGTTCTCGGCGACCGCGGACGGCACGGGCTGGTCGGAGGGCGTCGGCGTGCTCCTGGTGGAGCGCCGCTCGGACGCCATCCGCAACGGCCACCGCATCCTGGCCGTCGTGCGCGGCAGCGCGGTCAACCAGGACGGTGCCAGCAACGGCCTCACCGCGCCCAACGGCCCGTCCCAACAGCGGGTCATCCAACAGGCGTTGGCCACCGCGGGCCTCGATCGACGGGACGTGGACGCGGTGGAGGCGCACGGCACCGGTACGACCCTGGGCGACCCGATCGAGGCGCAGGCGATCATTGCCACGTACGGCCGGGACCGCTCCGACGAACAGCCGTTGTATCTGGGGTCGTTGAAGTCGAATATCGGTCATGCGCAGGCCGCGGCGGGTGTCGCGGGTGTGATCAAGATGGTCATGGCGATGCGTGCGGGTGTACTGCCGCGGACGCTGCACGTGGACGAGCCGTCGCCGCATGTGGATTGGGCGGCGGGTGCGGTCGAGTTGTTGACCGAGGCCCGCGAGTGGCCGCAGACGGGCCGTCCCCGCCGGGCCGGCGTGTCGTCCTTCGGCGCCAGCGGCACCAACGCACACGTCGTACTGGAGCAGGGACCCGAACCGGTGCCGGCGAGCGAGGGCGGGGCGGACAGCGATCTCGGGCAACCGGTCGCGCCCGAGGAGGTGTTGCCCTGGCTGTTGTCCGCCCGTACGAAGGAAGCCCTCGCCGGTCAGGCGGGCCGACTCGCCGCGCTGGTCCGGGCCGACGGCGCGCTCGGCACGGCCGAGATCGGTCACGCCCTGGCGACCTCCCGCGCGGTGTTCGAAGAGCGCGCCGTCGTGGTCGGGCAGGATCGCGACGAACTGCTCGCCGGACTCGACGCGCTCGCCGAGGACTGGCCCGCGTCCGGCCTGGTGGTGGGTTCGGCTCGCCCCGACTGCCGGGTCGCGTTCCTGTTCACCGGCCAGGGCAGCCAGCGGGTCGGCATGGGTCGCGAACTGTACGACGCCTTCCCGGCCTTCGCCGAGGCGTTCGACGCGGTCGTGTTCGAACTCGACCGGCAACTGTCCGGGCACGCGGCGCACTCGGTGCGCGATGTGGTCTTCGGCGCGGACGGCACGCAGGGCCTCCTGGACGAGACGGTCTTCACCCAGGCGGGCCTGTTCGCCCTGGAGGTGGCCGGCTACCGGCTCGCCGAGTCGTTCGGGGTGCGGCCCGACTACCTGCTGGGCCATTCGATCGGCGAACTGGCCGCCGCCCACGTCGCGGGCCTGTGGTCGTTGCCGGACGCCGCCGTCGTGGTCGCCGCGCGTGGCCGACTGATGCACGAACTGCCCCCGGGCGGCGCGATGGTCGCCGTCTCGGTCTCCGAGCAGGAAGCGCTGGACGGCCTGGCCGACGCGGCCGGGGACGACGAGCGCGAGGGCGGCGCGGTGACGGTGGCCGCGGTCAACGGCCCGACCTCGGTCGTGCTCTCCGGCGACGAGGGACCGGTGTTGCGGGCCGCCGCCCGATTCGCGGAGGCCGGGCACAAGACCCGGCGGCTCCAGGTGAGCCACGCGTTCCACTCGGCCCGGATGGAGCCGATGGCGGCGGAGTTCCGGAAGGTGCTGGCGACGGTCTCCTACGGAGAGATCGCCATCCCCCTGGTCTCCAATCTGTCCGGTGCGATCGCCCGGCCCGACGAGCTGCGCACCCCCGAGTACTGGGTGCGGCAGGTACGCGAGGCGGTGCGCTTCGCCGACGGGGTGGCGACGCTCGACGCCGAGGGCAGCACGGCCTTCCTCGAACTCGGCCCGGAAGGCGTGTTGACCGCGATGGTGCGCGACGTCCTGGACTCGGGCGCCGACCTCACCGCCGTGCCGATCCTGCGCCGCGAACGGCCCGAGGTGGAGACCACCATCGGTGCGCTGGGCGTGGTGCACGTGGCGGGGGTGCCGGTGCGCTGGTCGTCCCTGTTCACGGCGACGGCGACGGGCATCGACTCGGGCGCCGCGACCACCTCCGATGGCGCGACCACGACGGTGGAACTGCCGACGTACGCCTTCCAGCGTCGGCGCTACTGGCTCGACAGTGCCTCGGCCCCGAACGCGGACGCCGCGGATCTCGGCTTGGCCTCCGGCCGCCATCCGCTGGTCGGGGCGGCGGTCCGACTCGCCGGAACCGATCACGTCGTGCTCACCGGGCGGTTGTCGCTGCGCACCCACCCCTGGCTCGCCGATCACGCGGTCGCCGGGACCGTGCTCCTGCCCGGCTCGGCGCTCGCCGAACTGGCCGTGCACGCCGCCGACCTCGTCGGCTGCTCCCGGGTCGCCGAGCTGACCCTGGAGGCGCCGCTGGTGTTGCCCGAACGGGCGGGCGTGCAGATCCAGGTCGCGATCGGGGACGACCGGGGCGACGGCCGGCGCAGCGTCGAGTTGTACTCCCGACCGGAGGACGTCGCGGACGCCGATCCCGACAGTGGGGCCGACTGGACCCGACACGCCACCGGCACGCTGGCCGCGGCGACGGACCCGGACCGTGACTCGCTCGCGCTCGACTTCGACCTGGTCGCGTGGCCGCCGGCCGGCGCCCGGCCCGTGGACCTGGACGGGTTCTACCCGCGCCTGGCCGAGGGCGGATACGGCTACGGGCCCGCGTTCCGCGGGCTGCGGGCCGCCTGGCGGCTCGGTGACGAGGTGTACGCCGAGGTGACACTCCCGGACGAACTCGTCGAGTCCGCAGGTCGTTTCGGGCTGCACCCGGCACTGCTCGATGCGGCCCTGCACGCCGCGAAACTCACCGAAGCGGGTGTCGAGGACGGGCTCGTCCGGCTGCCGTTCGCCTGGAACGACGTGGTGCTCCTGGCCGCCGGTGCCTCGACGCTGCGCCTGCGGTTGTCCGTCACCGGCCCCGAGCGCCTCGCGATCCGGGCCGCCGACGGCACGGGCCGACCGGTGTTCGTGGTGGGGGAGTTGGCGCTGCGCGGTATCTCGCCGGAGCAACTCGGCGACGCGATGCGCGACGACACGGCGGGCGCCCTGTACCGGATGGGCTGGATGCCGGTCGACGTGAACGGCGGGCCCGCCGGGTCCCCGGACGCGGGCGAGCCGACCGTGCTCGACTGCACGGCTGCCGTGACCGAGGGCGGCGACGCGCTCGCGGACACGGTGTCGGCGACGACCGCCGCCGTGCTGGCCCGAGTTCAGGAGTACCTCGCGGACACGGACGCTCCGGAGCCGCTGGTCGTGCTGACCCACGGCGCGGTGGCCGCGACGACCGGCGACGCGGTCCCGGATCTCGCCCATGCTCCCGTGTGGGGCCTGCTCCGCTCGGCCCAGAGCGAGCACTTCGGCAGGTTGGTACTGGTGGACACGGACGACAGTCCCGAGTCCACGCTGCTGCTTCGGGCCGCGCTGCACAGCGGCGAACCGCAGTTGGCACTGCGCGCCGGACAGGCACTGGCGCCGCGACTGGCCCGGACCGGTACGGACGGCCGCGACGGCGCCGCCCTGGTGCCGCCGGGCGGCGACTGGGCCCTGGGGAGCACGGGCACGGGCACCCTGGAGGGCCTGGCCCTCCTCGCGAACGCCGACACGGCCCAACGGCCGCTCGGCGAACACGACATCCGGATCGCGATCCGGGCGGCGGGCCTGAACTTCCGGGACGTGCTGATCGCCCTGGGCGTGTACCCGGGTGTCGCGTCCATGGGTGGCGAAGGCGCCGGGGTGATCACCGAAGTGGGCGCGGCGGTTGCCGAACTCGCGGTCGGTGACCATGTGTTCGGGCTCTTCCCGGACGCGTTCGGGCCACACGCCGTGGCCGACCACCGGATGGTGACGAAGCTGCCGCCGGGGTGGTCGTTCGAGCAGGCGGCGTCGGTGCCGGTGGTGTTCCTGACGGCGTATCACGGGCTGGTGGGGTTGGCCGGGTTGCGGCCCGGTGAGTCGGT
>NZ_JBEXUX010000153.1:0-4285 GCF_040629175.1 Embleya sp. NPDC005971
TTCGACGCCGAGTGCGTTGATGCGGTCGCCGAAGGTCGAGTCGCTCACGCCGCCTCCGTCCGCTGCTGCCGCTCTGCCCGCATGAGCCGCTGCCAGCCGGCGATCTCGGGGACTGCCCGGTCGGGTGCGCGGAGCCGCGTCGCCAGTTCGGCTGTCTCCAGGTCGACGGCGCGGTAGATCTTGCGGTTGTCCGGGAACGGGTACCGGCCGACGGCCGTGATGCCTTGCCGCTCGATCCACTTGCGCACCGCTGCCTCGGTGACGCCAACACGTTCGGCGACGTCGCGGACGGTGGCGTAGTCGCTTGCCTTGAAGTCGGTCGGGTCGTATTCCGGTTCCATGGTGACCTCCTCCGGGCATGCGAAGAGCCCCGCACCAGGGGCTGGTCTGCGGGGCTCTCGTCTGTCTGCGGGCGCACTACGCCTAAGGGGAGTGTGACGCCCAGGCGATCACGATGCAAGCGAGAGGTTGATCGGCGCGTCGCCCGCCTCTTCCCGGAGGTAGTTGATGTACCGGACCAGGGCCGGCTCCAGACTGAACCACTCGCCGTTGAGCCTGAACTTGGAGAACTTGAGGTGCAGCATCCGCTCGCGATGTGTGTACCCGGGCTCGGTGGCGAGGAGTTCGGTGTTCGGCGCCTGGATCTGGGCGAAGCGTTTGAGTGGGTCGAACGACTTGCCGATCTTGACCGCGTTGCCGGAGCGGATGAAGTAGACGCTCCCGGTCTCCTCGTCCCGCTCGGCCTTCGTGCGGAACTCCTCGCGCAGCGCGCCGCGATCGTCGTCGGTCTGGTCGCTGTAGCCTCCGCGCTCGCGGAGGATGCTCTTCGCCCAGGTCTCGATGTCCTGCTCGGCGACAGCGCCCTCGTACCCGGGGAGCACGCGCCGGCGGTTGCCCTTCTCGAGTTCGACCGCGACGAGCATCGCGATTGTCTCGTCGGTCTGTTGGACCCAGGAGGCGAACCGCCTGAGTCCGGTGGAGGTGAAGTGGTCCGCGCAGAGCGGCAGGGGCTCGGTTATCTCGGTCGGCAGGCGGCAGGCTTCGCCCTGGTGCGTACCGACGCATCGCGTGCCTTGTGGAGTGGGGATGGAGACCTTAGTTCGTGCGCCGCATCCGCAGCGGTAGGCGCCACGACCCCGCCGCGCGTCGAGGGCCATGTTCCGGCCGCAACCACAGGCCACCACGGCCTGGTTCGTGTCGGTCATGGCCGCCACGCCTCCTGGCAGTCGGGGTGGTCGTCGGTCACGGCGTCGCCGGGTGGAGGGTGGTGGCGAACGCGCGGATTGCGGCGGCAAGGGTGGCGATTCCTTCGGCGGTACCGTCCAACAGGTCGGCCAATGTGCAGGCGCGGTCGGCGAGGTAGCGGAACAGGCGCTCGATGAACTCGCCGAGGGTCGACTTGCTCACGTTGTCTCCATGGTGGATTCGTGGTCGCTGAACCAGGCCAGCGCTTGGGGGTCGACGCTGCCGCCGGTCCTGGACTTGCCGCAGCGGGTGCAGTGGATGCTGCCGGGCGAGAGCCGGGCGAGGATTTCGTCGGGGCCCGGTCTGCGCGGGGGCGTTGTTCCGCCGCGTCGGCGGAGACGCGGGAACCGGAGCTTCACGAGCCGTCCCGGGGCAGTGGCGCGATGCGGATGCTCTCGCCGTGGACGCGCTCCTGCTCGACCAGCCACGCGTACAGGGCGGTGCGCTCGGTGATGCCCTCCGGCTGGGCGTCGACCAACCAGGGGTGCTGCCGGAGGAGTTCGGGGTGAGCCACCTCGGTGGTCCGCTTGACGCTGAACGCTTCGAGCTGGTCGCCGAACATGGTGCGCTCGCCGGTCATGTAGGTGAGGAGTTCGCACACGCCGTCGATGGGCGGTCGCCTCCGGGAGAGCAGCCGGCCGGTGGTGATCGACAGGACGTCGGCGAGCGGCCAAGCGATGGTGTCCATGGACGGATCCTCTCGTATCGGACTGTCACGTGCGGGCGGTTCCGGGCCACAGAGGCTCGTCGTCCAGGGTGTAGCGCCGCTCTCCGGCGGGCGGTAGTTCGGCCTGTAGCGGCGGGTGTAGCGCGTCGTGACCTGCGACTACACCGGGCGGAGAGGGGTCGGGGTCCGATCGGGGAGCGGGGTCGAGAGCGGCCTCCAGGTCGTCCCGGTGGACTCCGGCGCGGACCTTGCCGGCCTTGCCGCCGACGCGGACCGAGTCGCGGACGCGGACGCCATGGCCGGTGATCCAGGCCCGGACGTCGGCGGTGGTCCAGTCGATGCCTGCGGCTTGGATGCGGTCGGTGATCTCGGCGAGGTGGATGCCGCGCCGGTCGCCGATGGCGGTGCGGATGGCGGTGAGGTCGCGGAGGCGGGCGGCTTCGGGGTCGAGGGGCGGGGTCGGGTCGTCGGTCGCTGCCGCCGCCGGCCCGGCCCGCCAGGATGCGGCGAGCCAGGCCGGGGTGGCGATCGCCAGGGCGGTTGGCCCGAGTTGCCAGCCGATCCACGCGCTGCCGATCAGGATGCCGCCTCGGGTGGCGATGGTGGAGCGGCGCCCCTCCGTACCGACCCCTTCGCTCGCCACCCAGGCGGTGATGCGGTCGACCAGGGTGTGGTGGCCGTCGACCGCCCGGTGGACGTGTGCCGCGGCGCGGTCGACGGGTCCCATCAGACGGAGCCGACGATGCCGGAGAGGGCGGCGGCACCGGAGTTGATGATCTGCTGGCAGGAGGCTCCGATGGCGGTGCCGGAGCCGAGGGCGACGCCGAGGAGGACGGCGACGACGAGGTGCGCCCAACTGGCCTTCTTGTGTTTGGCGTTGTACCAGGTGAGGGCGGAGAGGGCGAGGACTGCGAGGACGTTGACGGTGAGGGTGCTGTTGGCGCCTGCGGCGGGAGTGACGGGTGCGGTGGGGGCCTGAGCGGCGAGCATTTCGCCGGCGAGTGCGTACAGGTTCATGGCGGGTCCTCAGTGGGTGTAGAGCGCGGCGGCGGCTGCGATGAGCGCCCAGATGCCGGCGAGTCGGAGTGCGGTGCGGTGGACGGTGCGTGCGGGCATGCTCGGCGCGATGGCGAGGAGGCCGATCAGCGCGAGGTTGGCCAGGAGCACGCCCGTCAGGGCGGCGGGCATCACCCGGTGGCGACGGAGAGCTTGGGGGTGGCGTCGGGGGCGAAGAGGTGCCCGCCGCCGCTGTCCCGCTCGGGGAGCGGGGTGAGGATGCCGCGGGCGACCCACTTGCGGACGGTGTCCGGCTTGACGCCGTGGTCTTCGGCGACCTGGGCGGTGGTGCGGGCCTTGCGCCGGGGCTCCGTGACGGCGCGGGACGCGGCGGCACTGGGGGCCAGGACGACCGGGACGGACACCGGGATGGCGGTCGGCCCGGGAAGCACGACCCGGCCGGTGGCGACGAACCGGCGCGGTACCCGCCGGGGTTGGCCGCCGGCCTGCGGGACGACTGTCCCGGCCTGTCCCGCCCGGGGGACGGGGGTGGCGGCGAGGTGGAACAGGTGGCCCAGGACGAGGGGCGGGACGCAGGACACGACAATCACGAGCCACATGGGGGCACGTGGGGTTGCCGTCCAGTGCCCGGTGACGAACAGGTGGCTGACGGGCTGGGCGGCCATCGCCAGGAGTAGGGCCAGGACGGCGCCGCGGTCGGCGCTCTTCTTGCCGGGGGCTCCTGCGGGCCGGGCGTCGGCAACGGCGGTTGCGATGCCTGCGTATGCCGCCAGCACTGCGGCCATGCCCCAGGCGAGACGAGTGTCCCACCCGGCCAGGACGGCGAGGTGGTGCTCGCCTGGCGCACACATGATCAGGACGATGACGGCGACCTTGGGTCGGCCGATCGCGGTGAAGGCGCGGACCCACCAGGGCGGGGGCGGGACGGTGTCCCGCAGGGGTGGTGTGTGCGGGACACGCCGGTGCGGGGTGCACCTGGCGATCAACCGCGAGATACGGTTTCGCGAAGCCATGACGGGATCTCCTGGATCTCCGAGTGGTAGCCGTCCGCGGGTTGCTGCCTGCGGCGGTCAGGCCCTTGCTTGGCGCTCCAACGCCAGGTGGGGGCCGTTTTGCTGTTGTCGTGCCGCCTTTATATCACGGTCTGTGATGGATTGTGGCGAAAATCCGAGCGCGGCGGGACGCGGGACGGCCTTGTCCCGCACGGGAGTTCGTGATCTTGGGGACCCGGACGCGCTGTCCCGCAGGTCAGTCCTGGGCGACCGGAGCGGGCAGCAGTTCGCTCACGTTGTCCGGGGCGCCCGGGACGGTCGTGTAGTCCTGTCCCGGGATGGCGGCGAGGTGCGTGGCAGGGAC
>NZ_JBEXUX010000154.1:0-4269 GCF_040629175.1 Embleya sp. NPDC005971
CACCCGCCGAACACGAAGCCAAGCACTACCAGAGACAACCAAAACCGCAGGTCATTGCCACACACCCAAGTCTCTAACGAACCCGGAGCGGTTCACCCGAACGTTCCCCACGAAACTGCGACACCCCCAGGCCAGCCACCCACGGCCCCACCCGGACACCTGCGAAACGTTCCCACCCCACCTGCAACACCCCAGCCCACACCACCGGCCACACACCAACAACCACTGGGAAATCACAACGACGCCTGGGCGGCGGCGGACGGCGCCGGCGTGCGGGAGCCGTCCGGGATCCAAGACACCGGCGGCAAAGACGACTTCGCGCACATGAACGCAAGCACACCCCACCCTCGAGCCGGCCGACACAGGAATGTGCATCCCCACGACAGCCACACCACGCATGTGATCGTGCCCTCGGGCAGCCCACGACAGCAATTCGGTCACCCCGTGACAGCCAAGAATCCCGCGATCAGACCGACAAAGCCCAGCTCAACAAGGAGAAACCGGGCTCGGAACCGCTGACACCCACCCCGCTGACACCACCCCAAACACTCACAGTGCCCGCACGGAGGACGAGAACGACTGACCGATCGAATCGACAGACCCGGCAGATCCGGCTGGACCGGCAGGCGCGGCTGGATCGGCCGGACCGGCAGGACCGGCTGAATCGGCTGAATCGGCTGAATCGGCGGGAGGCTGCACGGCCTTCGGGAGGGCCAGCGCGGCCGGAAGGCCGATGAGGGCGCCCACCGCGACCACCGCCACGGCGGTCCGGATCCCGCCCACCGAGACCAGCACCGCCAGGCCGGCCCCGGAGCCGAACTGGAGTGCGGTGGAAGCCAGTCCGGAGGCGGCGCCCTGCTCGGCATCCGCGACGCCCGACGCTGCGGCAACCCACATCGTGGTGAACACAACGCCGGTGCCCAGCCCGAAGGCGACGATGCCGGGCAGCAGCGCGGCGTACGACGACCCGTCCGTCATTCCCGCCGCCAGCACTGCGGCCCCCAGCCCGGCGACCGCGAACCCGACCATCAGTGTCCGACGCACACCCAGACGACCCGCGAGGCGCTCACCCGCGAGATTGCCCACCGTGATCGACAGCGTCGGCCCCAGGAACGCGACTCCTGTGCGCAGCGCCGAAAAGCCCATCTCATCCTGGAACCACAACGTCAGGAAGAACGGCACGGCCTGCAAGGTCAGCCCGAACACCAGAATCACCCCGGTCGCGGCCGTCAGCCCGCGATGCGTGAACAGGCGCAGCGGCAGCAGCGGATCGGCCGTCCGCGACTCCACCGCGACGAATCCCGCGAGCAGCAACAGCGCCACTCCCGCCGCACCCGCAACCCGAGGATCCGTCCACCCCCACTCCGGTCCCTGCGCAATCGCGAACACCAGCAGCGTGAGCCCGACCGTGCCGGTCAACGCGCCCGGGAAGTCGAAGCCGGGCCGCGCCGCGCCCGCGCCGTCGCGCCCGTCGTGCTCCTTGCGTCCGGCCTGCCCCTGGCACGCCTTGAGTTCGTCGTACTCCCTGCCTCCGTCCTGTCGCTCACACCCCTCACGCCCCTCACACCTCTCGCGCCCACCGCGCCACGCCGCGTCCGCGGGCAGCAGCGCGAAGGCGGCGAGCCCGGCGCCCACGACCAGCGGGACATTGACGTAGAACACCGCCTGCCAGCCGCACGCACTTGTCAGTACGCCGCCGAGCAGCGCCCCCAGGCTCAGCCCGCCCGCTCCCGACACCGCCCACACCGTCAGCGCCCGGGTCCGCGAACGCCCCTCCGCGAACAGCGTGTTGACGAGCGACAGTGTCGCGGGGAACAGAACCGCCCCGCCCACGCCCTGCACGGCCCGCGCGCCGATCAGCGCGCCCGGCGCGGTGGCGAGGCCGCCCAGGAGCGAGCCGACGCCGTACAGCGCCATGCCGAGCACGAACATGCGGCGTCTGCCGAGCAGGTCCGCGAGGCGGCCGCCAAGGAGGAGGAGTCCTCCGTACACGACGGCGTACGAGCTGACGACCCATTGCAGCCCGTGGTCGGAGAAGCCGACATCGGCGGCGATCCCGGGCAGCGCGACGTACACGATCGTGAAGTCGAGTGCGGTGATCAGGCCCGCGAGGGCAAGGAGGCCGAGTGTCCAGGCGGGGCGGGTGGGGCGGGTGGGGTGTCCGGGGCGTTCGACGTTGGCAGGGCGTGCGGGATTGGCAGGCGACGGCATGGGGCCGACCTCCGGAAACGGCCTCGGGAGTGAGGCGGGCGGCTGGGTCGTTTCCCAGCCTGGACGGGCCGCCGCGCGCTACCCAGGTCCCGGCTTTGCCTACGCACCACGTGATCACCTTCGCGCGGCCGGTTATGGTCGCGGTGTGGACGCACGTGTCGAACTGAGCGAGTTCCTGAAATCCCGCCGGGCCCGCCTGAGCCCGGAGGACGTCGGACTGCGGGCGTACGGCGGCCGCCGCCGCGTCGCGGGACTGCGCCGCGAGGAACTGGCGGGTCTCGCCGGCATCAGCGTCGCGCACTACACGCGGCTCGAACAGGGCAGGTCCGACAGCGTCTCGGCGGAGGCCCTGGCCGCGATCGGGAGGGCGTTGCGCCTGGACGAGGACGAGCGGACGTACCTGAACCAACTCGCCCGGCCCGACGCCCGCACATGTCCCGAGACCGCCGCCCCGCCGCGCGCGGGCCTGCGGCACCTGGTGGCGTCCTTCGACGCGACCCCGGCGATCCTGGTCGGGCGACACACCGAGATCGTGGCGTGGAACCCGGTCGCAACCGCGCTTTTCGGCGACTTCGCGGCGATGCCCGAGGGCGAGCGCAGCATCTCCGACCTGATATTCCGCCGCTCGGACGTCCGCGACCTGCACGGCGCCGGCTGGGAGCGCACGGCGGTCGAACACGTTGCGCACCTGCGGGTGTTGTCCGCCTGCTACCGCGGCGACCGGCGCCTCATGGCACACATCGAACGACTGCGCGCGGCCAGCCCCGAGTTCGACCGGATGTGGTCCTCCCATCCCGTCGCCCGCGCGGGCGGCCGGTTCTACCGGCTGCACCACCCCGTCGTCGGCGACCTGGACCTGTACGGCGAACTCGTGACCCTGCCCGTCGACCTCGAATACAGCGGTCTCGACCTGTTCGCCGCCGAGCCGGGGTCCCCGTCCGAGCGGGCACTGCGCCGCCTGGCCGACCTGTCCCGCGAGCGGGACTCGCCCTCACCCCCGCCCTCGCCCGCACAAGCGCGCTGATGCCGCGTTCCTCGAAGGGCGTACACGAGCCGGCGCCGTGACGTGCGGGTCGATGAAGCCGGCCTGCCCGTAGCACGTGGCTCGTGTCCGCGTCGGGCTCGTGCGTGGCCGGCGGCGACGAGTACGCGGAATACCATTCCATCGGTGTCGGCTCGGAGACCCGGAAGGCCGCGGCATCGAGCCGGCAAGGTGTCGATGTTGTCGCCAAGCGGAGTTACAAGCGCCTTGCCCGACGCGTGAGCGTCGCAGCCGAGCGGACTCCCGGCAGCCGATGACGAGCTCGCCCCCACACACTGGTCGCATCGTCGGTTCAATCCGGTCCGAATCCGCGGTGGCTCCGAACTGGCGGCTGCCGCCTAGCACTTCGTCGACGGTGAACATCGCGTCCGGCGCCCACACGCGGTGCGGGTGACGTACCCGACCGATTCCTTGGGCACGGCCGGCGCCGACGCGCCCGGACGACAGACCCGAGGCGACAACGGCCGTCGCACCCGCCGGTCACCGTGCCGGGCCGGGCGCCTTGCCGAGGTTGGGGATGGAGCGCTACCAGCGGCGGACGGTGCGGCTGCTCGCCCAAGTCCGTGCCGTGGTGCGGGACCTCGCAGGTCGTGCAGGCGCACGGACACTGAAGGCGCTCGGGGCCGGGCTGTCGCGATGCACCGCGCTGCGTGTCGGGCAGACATCCCGCTGCCGGTCCGCCGGGTGCCGCGGGTCCTGGGCGTCGACGACTTCGCGCTCAAGCGCCGCCACCGCTACGCGACGGTGCTGACCGACGCCGAGACCGGCGAACGCACCGACGTCCTGCCTGGCCGCGGCGTCGACGCACTCGAGGCTTGGCTTCGTCGACATCCGGGTGTCGAGATCGTGTGCCGGGACGGCTCGGGCGCCTACGCCGAGGCGATACGCCGCGCCCTGCCCGACGCGGTGCAGGTCGGCGATCGGTGGCAGTGCGCCATGAGGCGCCTTGTCGTATCCCCGACTCAGTCGGGAGGAACTTGGAGGGAGGTTCTTGGGTCCAATGGCTTACCTAATCC
>NZ_JBEXUX010000155.1:0-4257 GCF_040629175.1 Embleya sp. NPDC005971
ATGTCCCGCTCTCCGGGGATCATCAGGTCGGGGTCGTGGATCAGGTGGTCGGCGCGCCCGGATCGGCCGTCGGACCACTCGACGTAGACGATGACCGGTCCTCCGGGCCGCTCCTGTGACCAGCCCCCGACGACTCCGTGGCGCCAGGCGCCGTCGATGGCGACGAGCACGTAGGGCCACGGTCGCCCGAGGGTGTGGTGGACGCCCGCGCTGGTGCGGTCGCCCGGGCGGGAGCGGGCGAGGCTGCGCGCGGGGGCGGGGCGGTCGATGTCCACCCCACCATGGTCTCGCATGTGTGTTCGAGTCAGTCAGGCGCGTCCGGGCCCGGCGACCACCGCTGCGGCGACCGCGCACCAGCCGATGTGCCAGGACTGGTCGAGCGCGCCGGCACCGGTCCCGAGGCAACCGGCGCTCTGTCCGAGGCGGTAGAACTCGCCCTTGCCCACCCGGCCCGCCAGGGCTTCGAGCGGCTTCCTCCTGTCGGCGACGTAGTGGGTGGCGGCCGAGACGGCGAGTCCGGCGGCGGCGCGGCGCCATCGGATGCCGAGGCCGAGGTAGCGGTCGGCGGCGGCGAGCGCGAGCGCCTGGCCGAGGGTGTAGGTGGCGACGTGGGCGGCGCAGGCGCGCCGGCCCTCGCGGCCGGGCCGGCCCTTGGCGAGGGCCTGGTCGTGGGTCTGGATCCAGTAGTCGCCGACGTGGTGGGCGGCGGTGAGGATCGCCGCGGTGGCGGCGAAGCGGGTGATCGGGTTGGTCGGGGTGGTCACGGTGCTCCTGTCCGCGCGCCGGCTGGTCCGGCGTGCTCCCCGGTCCCGGCTCGTGTTCGGGGCCGGGGAGCACGCCGGCGTCAGGCGGTGGGGATGACCCAGGCTTCGGTGACGAGGGCGGCTGCGCGGTGGGCGCGGTTCTCGATGCGGGCCTTCTTCTCGGCCCAGCCCTTGACCCATGCGGCGGTCTTGGTGGCGGGGACGGTGACGGCGAGGGTCTGGATGGTGACCGGCCGGCCGTTGATCTCGGTGGTGACGATGGTCTGGTAGGTGGTGGCCATGGTGTGCTCCCTGGTTTGCCCCGGTCCCTGCTGACGACAACTACGTTAGGCCAAGTCCACTTTGCATGTCAAGTGGACTTGGCCAACCGTGCATGGCATCTTTGGGTCATGAAAGACGAAGCAGTCCAGCGCCTCACCCAGGCCACCGAGACCCACCGCGAACGCCAGCGCCAGGAAGCCGAGTCGCTCCGCGACCTGCACGCCGCGATCGTCGCCGCCGCCGCCAGCCCAGGGACACGGCAGCGCGACATCGTCGCGATCACCGGACTCACCCGCGAACGCATCCGCCAGATCTGCAAGGCGGCCGAGGCCGAGACCCAGCCGCCCGCGGCTTCTTGACGCCCGTCACGCCTCCGCCCGGCGCATCTCCGCGACCGCCGCGATGAACCCGTCCAGCAGGACTTGGGCCTCCTCGCGGTTCGGTCGCCCGTCCCAGAAGATGGCGCGCCACAGCCGGAAGCCCTCGACGTACTCCTCGCAGGTCGGATAGGCGTATCGATGCGGGCACGAGTCCCGCTCGGCGAGCTGGTCGAGGGTGTACGGATACGACTGGTCGGTGTGCTGCTCGTCGTAGCCCCAGGGCGTGTCGCACGTGGGCCCGTGGAGGCGGCAGCCGAAGTTGATCACGCGGCGACTCCGGCCGTCCCGAGCAGCCGGGCGACGATCCCCTCGTACTCCTTGACGGGCACGGTCCTGGGGCAGCGGGTGCAGGTGATCCGGTCGCCGCCGTCCTCCCGGACGAGCGTGATCAGGTGGCAGCCGGGGCAGGGCGCCTGCAGGGGCATGAGGTCGACGGTGTCGACCGATCCTCCGAGCAGCCTGCGTGCTCCGCCGGCGAGAATGCGGACGGCCCGGCCGAGGTCGGCGGCCTGGTGCCATGCCCAGACGTCGCCGCGACGGGTGTCGCCGAGGACGCGTGCCGCCCAGCCGGCGGTGCGTCCGCGGGTTTCGATGGACCCGAGGTGGTCGAGCCAGGCGCGGGCCCAGGTGCTGAGGACCTCGTCGATCTCGTCGGCCTGGTCGAACTCGGGGCTCGGGCTGGGCGGGTCGACGCGGGTGCCTGCTCGGCCGACGTCGCCGCGGGTGGCCTGGCCGTCGGCTGCGGCGAGGAGTCGGTCGCGTTGGCCGGGGAGCCGCCAGACCATGGTGGCGAGGTCGTCGCGGCAGTCGGGGCACCAGACGGGTTCGCCGGCGCGGCGCTTGTGGGTGGGGCAGGTGGGCTGGTCGGTCTCGGTGGTCGTGTCGGCGTGGTCGAGGTGCTGCACGGTGGCCTCCGGGGCGGTACGGTCCGGGGTGTGAGTGGGACCGTGGGCCCCCGGGTGACCGGGGGCTCTCGCCGTGTCAGGGCCGGCTGGCGGCGACCTGGTCGAGGAACCTCATGCGGACGAGGTTGTGCCTCGCGTCCGCCAGGGCGTTGTGGACGCCGTCCTCCTGCTGCGGCATGTCGTCGTCGGTCAGCCCGAGCCGGGCGCACTCCTGGCGGATGTCGGCGGTCCACATGGGGATGCCGTCGGGGAGGTTGCTCATCGGGCCCCAGAGCCACGCGAGGGCGACGTGATCGAACGCGGCGTACCAGGCCCAGAGTTCGAGGTCGGGTGTTGCGGTCAGGAAGCGGCGGACCTCGTGGGCGATGTCCCTTGCGCGTTTCACGGTGCTGTCCTCGTAGTCGAACAGCCAGTGCTTCGGCATGTGGTTGCGCCGGTCGCCGTGGCCTTGCGGGAGGCTGGGGACGACGTTGTCCATGAGCCAGGGGTGCCGGCGAATCTCGCTTGCGGGCATGTTGCGGTTGACGGCGTAGTACTCGCGTCCGTCCTCGGCGACGAGGGCGATGGAGATGAGGCCGATGTTGTGGCCGTCTTCGATGAACTCGGTGTCGTAGGTGACGCGCATGTCGCTCCTTGGTGTCGAATTGATCAAGGTCTGTCGATCCGCGCAGAGGGGGCGTACCGTCTCGGATCCGGCACTCCCCCGGCCGGGCGCTGGGCCCGCGCTCCCGTCCCCCTGCGGTGAGCGGCGGGCCCTCGGCGCGTCAGGTGGCGCTGCCGTCGCGGTCGTGCTGGAGCGCGGCGACGAGCCGTTCGGTCTCCTTGGCCTGGCGCTCCAGACGGTCCACGCGGTTGAACAGGCGGATGATCGCGACGGCCGCCATGACGGTGAGGGCCAACGACGCGATCCCGTTGACGACTTCGGTGCTCATGCCTGCTCCTGGGGCCAGTGGTCGGTGAGGGGTGCGGTGTCGGTGTCCGCCGCCGGCTCGGTGTCGGGCCAGGCCCAGGGCGCGCCGCCCGGGATGGGTCGGTGGGTGCCGTTGATGACGGACTGGACGGCTTCCTCGACCTGGATGGCGGCCGGGTCGCCGAACTCGCGGGTCCAGTAGGCAAACAGGTCCCGCACGCGCTGCACGGCGGCCTCAGCCTGTTCGGCGCGCATCGTGTCCTGGTACGCCGCGGTGGTCTGCCGGGTGCAGTTGAGGCAGGTGGTCTCGAAGCTGATCGCGGCCTCGTACTCGGCAAGCTGCTGCCGCAGGTTCGCTATGCCTTCGCGGATCCGGCCGACTTCGTCCGGGCCGAGGCGGCGTTTGTGGGCGTGGTCGAGCAGGTTGTCGAGCTGCTCGGGGGTGGGCTCGGTCATCGCTGCGGCTCCTCCACCCGGTAGCCGATGACGAGGAGTTCGTCCTCGGCGGTGACGGTGATGTCGGTGGCGCGCGGGTGTTCGCGTTCGCGGGTGGCGAGGGCGACGTCGACGGCCTGGGCGACGTCGGTGACGTGGGCGGGGTGCGGGAGGGTCCACTCGTGGTGGACGACGGTGCGGGTGCGGCGTTCGGCGAGCATGTGGTCTCCGGTGGTGGGGCCGGGGCGCGTGGCCCCGGCCGGGCGGGTCGGTCAGCCGTGCTCGATGCGGCAGTTGCCGTCCTCGTCGTAGACGAGCCGCGTGCGGCAGCCGAACGCCTCGGTGAGGTTGGGGTCGTACTCGCCGGACTCGCTGTCGGTTCGGGCGGCGTCGAGGTCGTCGAGGTGGGCGGTGGCGATGGCGTGGTCGCGGCGGTCGTAGCGGCGGGGTTGGGGCATGTGCGTCTCCTGTGCTGGTGGGTACGGTCGGGGTGGCCCGCCCCGGTTGCGTCGGGGCGGGCCTTCGTGCGGTCAGGGCCGGTCGTCGAGCGCGAGCCGGTCGTCCGCCCGCTTGTTCGCCGGGTGGTGGGCGGCGATCCACGC
>NZ_JBEXUX010000156.1:0-3982 GCF_040629175.1 Embleya sp. NPDC005971
CGCATCACGAGCCGGCGGACGCGTTCCCGCTCGGCGAGTGCGTGCGTGCCCTGGACCATCAGCGCCTCGGTGATGGCCCGCTCCCGGCGGAGGGCTTGGACGTCGGCGTATCCGAGGGGCTCGACCTCGCGGGTGGTCATGCGGCCGCCCGTCGGCGGTCGTCGCCGCGCAGCACGACCCGGGTGCACATGCCGACGAGGCGGGACGCGACGCGCTCGCCGAGCTTGGGGCCGAGTTCCTTGATCGGCACGTTCGAGGTGACCAGCGTCGGCAGGCCGTTCTCGTACCGCGAGTTGATCAGCCGGTAGTTGATCTCCTCGGTGAACTCGCTGTCCTTCGCGGCGCCGAGGTCGTCGAGGATCAGGAGGCGGGCGCCGGCGTACCGCCGGAACTCGGTCTCGCTGTCGATGTTGTGGCGGGGGCGGAGCGACGCGTACATGTCGGCGGCGGTGGTTGCGGTCCACGCGCAGCGGACGCCGGTGACGGCGATGTTCCGCATGGCGGCGTAGGCCAGGTGCGTCTTCCCGATGCCGGTGGGGCCGAGGAGCAGGAGCGAGGGGCCGCGCATGATCGTCGCGCAGACGGATCCGGTGGTTGCCGCGGCGACGACTTCGTCGGTCCAGGTGGCGACGTCGGGGTGGTCGAGGACGGCGTTGCGGTAGTGCCAGGGGATGTTCTTGTCGCAGTGGGCGAGTTCGGTGCGGACGATGTTCGGCTTGGCGTAGGGGTTGCCGTCGTCGAGGTTGAGCCAGTGGGGGCTGATGTCGCGCATCGCGAGGATCTTGGCGAGGCTGGCGGGGATCGGGTCGATGGCGGGCGCGATGTCCATCAGAGTTCTCCGTCGTAGGCGTTGGGGTCGGTGGGGTTTTGGAAGGGCGTGTAGCCGCCGGAGACGGCGCGGAGTGGCGGGCGCTCGGTGCCGGCAGCAGGGAGAGGCGGGAGTTCGGCCCAGCCCTGCATGAAGTAGCGGGCGGACTCGACCGGAGTGCGCACGGCGACCTTGCGGGCGAACTCGACCATCGCGGGGATGCCGACGCGCTTGATGACGGCGTGGAGCTTGAGCCACTCGTTCGAGGTGAAGGGCCAGCGGACGATCACGCCGTTGGCGGTGAGGCCGTCGACGAGGGGGCGGGCGAACTCGGGGATCTCGCTGCGCGCTGCGTCGCTGTCGCCCCTGCTTGCCTTCTGTTCAACTGCGTTAACTGCGTGAACTGCGTTTCGGGGGTCAGATTCTGTACCCCCCCGGGGTTCAAATCCGATACCCCCCGGGTCAGATTCCGTACCTCCCCGGGGTTTAGAACCGGTACCCCCCTGGGGTTCCTGAATCTGACCCGGGGGGTCGGATTCAACCCCTCCCTCAATATGGGGCGTTTCGGACGCGATGCGCGAGTGGCCAGCCGCCCCTGGGATCCGGTACCGCGTCTCACCCTGGGGGCCCTTTCGCCCCGGTACGGCCCGCAGTTCGCCGCTCGTTCGCAGAGAGTCGAGCGCGGTCTTCACGGCCGACTTCGACGCGTTCGCCCGACGCATCAGGAACGTGCTGCCCGCATAGGCGGAGCAGTCCTTGCCGCTGGCCTTGTCGGCGATGGCCAGCAGTACGAGGCGGGCCGTGCCCTTGGACTGGGAGTGCTCCCAGACCCAGTCCTGCGCGTCGAGACTCAAGGCGAACATCCTTCGGGTCGTACCGGAGTGCGATCGGTTGCGATTTCCGAAGGCCCGGCTTCGGGCCTTCACCTCGTTACTGTTTGAAATCGCCCAGGCGTTTCAGAGAAGCGAGAACTTTCTGGGTGCCGTGCTCCCGCGGCGGGGGTGTGGACGCCCCGCCCCGGGGGTGTGGTGGGTCCTAGAGGCTGTCGAGGAGGGCGTCGCTCAGGGCCCGCATCACGTCCTCGCGCGCCACGGGCAGCACGTCGGGGGCGAACGCCACGTGGACGCGGACGGAGGGCCGGCCCGCGTGCTCACGCACGAGGGCGTCCGGGTCGGGCTCCAGGCCGTCGGCGCCGATCGCGACGGCCCACGGGGACAGGTCGGCGGCGTGGATGATCAGGTCGTGGATTGCCGCCTGCGCGGCCTCGTAGTCGGGGCGCGGGAGCCCGCCCCAGGTCTCGCTGGTGTCGCCGATGCCCCTGTCGACGATGGACTCGCCGACGCACCCGTACTCGGCGTCGTCGGTGAGGCTGTAGTGCTGGCGTGCGGCCTCGGCCATCAGGTCGGCCTGGGTGTACGGCTGGTCGGTCACGTCAGTCCTTGGTGGTGTCGGCGAGTCCGGCGGCGAGGTGCCGGCTGGCGGCCTGCCGGACGGCGGGGTCGAGCTGCATCCACGCGTCGTAGGGCAGGCCGAGGATCGAGCGGTACGCGGCGGCCAACTCGTCGCGCAGCCGGAGTACTTCGGCGCCGGCGTCGGTCAGGGTGTGGGTGAGGTCGGTCATGTCGGTCCCGTCTCGCGGTAGTTGGTTGGGGTCGGGGCCCGGCGGGGTCGTGTCGCTGGCCGGGCCCCGGGTCAGGCGGACACGCTCTCGGCGGCCTTCTTCGCGGCATCCGCGGCGGCCTTGCGCTCCTTGAGCAGGGCGACTCGCTCGGCCGGCCCCATGCCGCCCCGGTAGCCGGACTGCGAGGCGATCGCCGGGTTGAGCTGAAGCTCTTCCTCCAGGCAAATGAGGCGCACCGGACACCGATCGCAGGCCGCGGCAGCGTCCGGGTGCACGGAGCCAGTGCCCTCGAACAGGGCGGGCTTCATGAAGCGGCAGGCTGCGTGCATCGCCCATTCCTGGGTGTCGGTGATCCGCAGTGGGCCGCGGGGCTTGGGCTGCTTCGGTGCGGCCTTGGGCTTGGGCTTCATGGGGCCCATGCCGATGCCGTCGGTGCGCTGGCACAGCCGGCAGGAACTGCGAAGTCCGTCCCGCTGGTAGGCGTTGCGGTTGAAGTCGGAAGTGGGCTTCGTCTTCCCGCACTTGGTGCAGGTCTTGGTGGTCACCTGGTCACCTCGGTGGCGTACAGAGCGGCTCGGAGGTGACCGCCGATGAGTCGGGTGTAGGCGGGCGGGATGGCCTTGCGGGCTTCCTTGTTCGTCATCCAGGTGCAGCCCATGGCGTCGGCGTAGTCCCGCTCGGACGAGTGGTCGAACGGACGCAGGCCGCGGTGGTGCCAGCACGGCGCGGTGAGGCGGACGCCGGACCAGGACGTCTCGAACGCGCGATGCCGCTTGACGGCCAGGCCGAGCATCGACCCGCAGAGCAGGTAGTCGGGGCGGACGGGCGCCTCGGGCACGTTCTCGATCACCCAGGGGCGACCTGTCGCCGCGAGGAGCGGCCTGCCGGGGGTGACCAGGTCGACGTGGTCTGCCTGGTTCCCGCGCCACAGAGTCACGTTGGCGAAGCCCTCGCAGGGAAACGAGGCGTGGATGGCGTCGTACTCGGCGCCGTGCTCGACCAGGTAGGTCAGGGCGTCGGCCTGCACGAACTCGTCGCCGCAGTAGTTGGGTTGCGCGACGTGGTCGATGCCGGTGACGTGAAATCCGACGTCCTGGTAGCCGCGGGCCGCGCCTCCCGCGCCGCAGCACAGATCGAGGAGGCGGGGCTTGAGGGCGTCGGCGACTTCGAGCTGTCCGGCGATCACGCCGCGGCCCTCCGTCCCGCGCGCTCGTCGGCGATCAGGGCCAGCTCGTCGGCGGCGATCACCGCGTCGACGTAGGCGGCGACGTCTCCGTCTCCGCGCAGGCACTGGGCGAGCCACGCGGCGTGGGAGGCGAGGTTCCTGGCCTGGACGGCGTGGGCTCCGGCGGAGGCGCGGCGGGTCTCCCAGCGGATCTGGGTGAGGGGCCGCAGGTCGGCGAGCGTGGCGGTCACCGGGCACCTCCCGTGGCCTGGTCGGCGCGGGCGATGCGGCGTTCGACCAGCGCCTGCCACTCGTCGTACAGCCAGGCGACGCGCGGCGTGGACTCCCCGCCGAGGAGCGCGTCGTGGTAGGCGTGCGCGGCGGCCTC
>NZ_JBEXUX010000157.1:0-3944 GCF_040629175.1 Embleya sp. NPDC005971
GAGGAGTTGCGTCGTGACGCGCATGCCTTGACCCGGTATGTGGACCGGCACCGGATCGACGTCGTCAACGTCACCCCCACCTACGCCCAACACCTCCTGGAGGAAGGACTCCTCGACTTCGACCCCGCCGCCGGCCGCCACCGACCCGCGCTGGTGCTGCTCGGCGGCGAGGCGGTCTCGGACGGCGTCTGGGCCGCGCTGCGCGACACCGACGGCGTGTTGGGCTACAACCTGTACGGGCCGACCGAGTACACCATCAACACCCTCGGTGCCGGCACCGAGGACAGCGCGACGCCCGCGATCGGCCGACCGATCCTCAACACCGCCACGCACATCCTGGACGGCAACCTGCAACCGGTCCCGGTCGGCGTGCCCGGCGAGTTGTACATCACCGGCGTCGGTCTGGCCCGCGGCTATCTGAACAGCCCCGGGTCGACCGCGGCCCGGTTCGTGGCCAACCCCTTCGGACCACCCGGTTCGCGGCTCTACCGCACCGGCGACCTGGCCCGGCGCCGCCCGGACGGCATCATCGACTACCTCGGCCGGACCGACGACCAGGTCAAGATCCGCGGCCACCGCGTCGAACCGGCCGAGATCCAGAGCGTGTTGGACGCACACCCGGAGGTGGCACGCAGCGCCGTCGTGCCCACGACCGGCCCGGACGGCGCGGTACAGCTCACCGCCTACCTCGTCCCCGAGACCGCGGCCGGCACCGACGGCCACGCCGACGCCGAACACCTCGACGAATGGCGGCAGATCTACGCCGACGAATACACCACCATCGACACGGCCGTGTTCACCGAGGACTTCGCCGGCTGGGACAGCAGCTACGACGGCGCCCCGATCCCGCTCGCGCACATGCGCGAATGGCGCGCCGAGACCGTGCGCCGCATCACCGAGCTGCACCCGTCCCGCATCCTGGAGATCGGCGTCGGTACCGGGCTGCTCCTGGGCGAACTCGCGCCCGCGAGCGAGAGCTACTGGGCCACCGACTTCGCCGCGCCGGTCGTCGACAAGCTGCGCGCGGACCTGACCCGCGCCCCCGAACTCGCCGCCAAGGTCGAACTGCGCACCGCCGCCGCGCACGAACTCGACGACCTGCCCACAGGGTTCTTCGACACGGCGGTGATCAACTCGGTCGCCCAGTACTTCCCGAGCCTGGACTACCTCACCGACGTGCTGCGCCGGGCCCTGGACCTGGTCCGCCCCGGCGGAGCGGTCTTCGTCGGCGACATCCGCAATTTGCGACTCGCCCGCACCTTCCACAGCGCGATCCGGCTCGGCCAGGCGAGCCCGGACGCCGACGACGCCATCGTCCGCGCCGCGATCGAGCGCGCCGTCCTGCTGGAGAAGGAACTCCTGGTCGACCCGGACTACTTCGCGGGTCTGGCCGACCTGCTGCCCGACCTCGCCGGCGTCGACCTGCGGATCAAACGCGGGCACCTGCACAACGAACTGACCCGGCACCGTTACGACGCCGTGCTGCGTCGCACCGGCGGCGCCGACGTCCCCTCGCTCGCCGACGCCCCGAGCCTGTCGTGGAACGCCGGCACCGGCATCGAGCCGGTGGTTCGCCGGCTGACCGGGGACCGCCCCGAACTGCTGCGGGTGCGTGCCGTGCCCAACGCCCGCCTCGCCGGCGAACTCGCTGCCGAGCGTGTGCTGGCCAACGGCGGCACGGTCGACCAGGCCCGCCGGGCGCACACCGAGGCCGAGCGGGCCGACGACGCGGCGGCCGAACCCGAGACGTGGTACGCACTCGGGGCCGAACTCGGCTACACCGTGGCCGTGACCTGGTCGGCGACCGGCTCCGGCAGCTTCGACGTCGTGTTCACGGCCGGTGACGCGACCGCGCACGGCGTCGTGGGTACCTACCTGCCCACCGGTGCCGGCCGTGCCGACGGGTCCGGCCACGCCAACCACCCGGCCGCCGCGCGCGAGGCGGCCGGCCTGGTCCCGCGACTGCGCGCCCACCTGCGCGAACGGCTGCCCGAGTACATGGTGCCCGCCGGATTCGTGCCGCTGGACCGGCTCCCGCTCACCGTCAACGGCAAGCTCGACCGTCGCGCACTGCCCGCACCGGACGCCGTTGTCGGCCGCTCCGGTACCCGCCCGCCGTCCGGCGCCGCCGAACTCGCGCTGAGCGCCCTGTTCGCCGAGGTCCTCGGCGTCGCCGAGATCGGTGCCGAGGACAACTTCTTCGACCTCGGCGGCCACTCCCTGCTCGCCGCCCGACTCGCCGCCAAGGCCCGGGGCACGCTCGGCGTCGAGATTGCCATCCGCGACGTCTTCACCGCCCCCACCATCGCCACGCTGGCCGGGCTGCTCGCCGAGCGCACCACAGCGGACCCGTCCGCCGCCGAGCCACTGCGCCCGCCCGTCACCCGCCGGGAGCGTCCCGATCGGGTGCCGCTGTCGTTCGCCCAGCGACGGCTGTGGCTGCTCGGCCAATTCGAGACGGCGAGCGCGGCCTACCACGAACCGATCGCGGTCCGGCTGCACGGCAGCCTGGATCGGCAGGCGTTGCAGGCGGCCGTACAGGACGTGGTCAACCGGCACGAGACGTTGCGCACGCTCTGTGTGGCGGCCCGGGAGCCGGCCGGAAACGGCGACACCGATGTCTACCAACACATCCTGGCGCCGGAAGTGGCCCGACTCGCGGTCGAGTTCGTCGACATCGACGCAGCCACGCCCGCCGCCGAAGCGGAGGCGGGCACCCTGGCCGCGCTCGTCGCGGCAGCCACCCGACGTCCGTTCGATCTGGGTACCGAACTGCCCCTGCGCATCACGGTCTTCCGGGTCGGCCGGGACGAACACGTGCTGCTCGCGGTGTTCCACCACATCGCGATCGACGAGTGGTCCATCCGCCCGTTCGCGCGGGACCTCGCCGCCGCCTACACCGCACGCGCCGCGGGACGAGCGCCCGCCTGGGAGCCGCTGCCGCTCCAGTACGCCGACTACACCCTGTGGCAACACGATCTGCTCGGCGATCCGACCGATCCCAGCGGCCGGTACGCCCGCCAACTCGCCTACTGGACGTCGGCCCTGGCCGAGCTGCCGGAGGAACTGGCGCTGCCCACCGACCGCCCGCGTCCCACGGTGGCCGGCTACCGCGGCGGCACCGTCGAACGGCTGATCCCCGCCGAACTCGCGAACCGGATACGGGCGGTCGCCTCGGCGGCCGGCGCCAGCGCGTTCATGCTCTATCAGGCGGCGGTGGCGGCCCTGCTGCACCGGCTCGGCGCGGGGCAGGACATCGCGCTCGGCAGTCCGGTGGCCGGGCGGGACGACGAGGCATTGGGCGAACTGATCGGGTTCTTCGTCAACACCGTGGTGATCCGCGCGGACGTGACGGGAAACCCGACGTTCGCGGAGCTGCTGGCCCGGGTGCGGGACACCGACCTGGACGCGTTCGCCCACCAGGACCTGCCGTTCGAGCGACTCGTGGAGGAACTGAACCCGGCCCGCTCGCTCGGCCGAAACCCGCTGTTCCAGGTGATGGTCGGCTACCAGAACCAGGGCGTGGGCGAGGTCCGCTTCGGCGACATCACCCCGGTCGGTGAACGATTCACCCCGCCCACCGCCAAGTTCGACCTCGACTTCGTCTTCCGCGAGACGGATCTGGCGGCCGTGCCCGACGGCGCGGTCGAACTGGGCATCGAATACGCGGCGGACCTGTTCGACCACACCACCGTCGAGGACTTCGCCGAGCGGCTGTTGCGCCTGCTCGCCGCGATCGCCGACGATCCGAACCGCCGGGTGGGCGCCTACGAACTGTTGTCGGCGGCGGAGCACACGCGCATCGTGCGCGAGTGGAACGCGACCGAACTGCCGCTCCCCGACGCCACGGTGGCCGATCTGCTGGAGGAGCGTGCGGCGCTGGTCCCGGATGCGGTGGCGGTGGTGCAGGATCCGGAGGGTGTCGCGCCGTTGGTGTGGTCGTA
>NZ_JBEXUX010000158.1:0-3933 GCF_040629175.1 Embleya sp. NPDC005971
TTCGACGCCGAGTGCGTTGATGCGGTCGCCGAAGGTCGAGTCGCTCACGCCGCCTCCGTCCGCTGCTGCCGCTCTGCCCGCATGAGCCGCTGCCACCCTGCGATGGCGGGGTTGCTGCTCTCGACCGACCGGAGCCTGGTTGCCAGTTCGGCGGCTTCCAGGTCGGCGGTGAGGTAGAGCGGCCGGTGGGTGTCTGCTCCGGCGATGGGCTGGACGTACACCCGCTCGCCCTGGTTGTTGATGTAGCCGTGCTTGCGCCAGTGGTTGATGACGCAGCGGTGGCGGCCGTGTCGGCCGGCGAAGGCGGCTGCGGTGGTGATGTCGCCGGGGCGGAGGTCGTCGGGGTCGATGTCGTCGCGGTGCACGGTCACCCCCTGGACGCGAAGAACCCCCTCGCGGTGGAGGGGGTTCGAGGTTCGGGGCACACGTGTGGTGCTGCATGAATGTTGCACCCTTACGTGATCACCGTGCAAGTCGCCGCGCCTACGGTCTCCACGCCTCCTGGTAGTCGGGGTGGTCGTCGTACACCGTGGCGAGGTGGCGGACTGTCGGGCAGGGCCATTCGGCGCGGTTGACAATCCATTCGACCCGGCTGGCCGTACCGATCGACCGGACGCCGTCGGCGCATTGCGCGCAGCCGTCCATGGGCAAGTGGCGGTGCTCCGCAAGGATCGCCCGCCGGGCCGCCACGTCGCGGAGGCCGCGCGCGGGGTCGTAGCGGGCGATGTGCCGGATGCGGTCCTCGTACTTGGCCGCATCCCCTCCGGGGAGGACTGCGATCCGGCCGTAGGGGTCTGCTGCGGCGCTGATGTGGCCAGTTGCCGGGCCGTCCCAAGGCTTGCTTACGGACCACGTCCACTCCTCGCCGTCAAGGCGCTGGGCTTCGCGCTCAGCCTCGTCGAGCCGGGCGCGGAGGAACGCCACCAGGTCGGCGGTCACGATGCCTCCTTGGGCAGTGGTGCGATGTGGATGCTCTCCCCGTGGACGCGCTCCTGCTCGACGAGCCACGCGTACAGGGCGGTGCGTTCGGTGATGCCGTCCGGTTGCGCGTCGACCAACCAGGGGTGCTGCCGGAGGAGTTCGGGGTGGGTGACTGCCGTGGTGCGCTTCACGCTGAACGCTTCGAGCTGGTCGCCGAACATGGTGCGTTCGCCGGTCATGTAGGTGAGAAGTTCGCACACGCCGTCGATGGGCGGTCGCCTCCGGGAGAGCAGCCGGCCGGTGGTGATCGACAGGACGTCGGCGAGCGGGAAGGCGATGGTGTCGGTCACGCGTGCTCCTTCGGCTTCGGCATGACGCCGGAGACGCTGTCGACCTCGGCAATGAACTCGCGGCTGACCTTGGCGACGTGCTCGGCCATTTCGGCGCGGATGCCCTCGGGCAGATGCGGTGCCGCCAGCGCGGCGAGTTCGAGATATGCCGCATGCATGCCTGTGGCCAGCGGCGCCAGATTGCGGATTACGTACAGGTAAACGTCTTCGCGGGTCAGGGTCTCGTCCATGGTTCATCCTCTCGCAGTGGTCTGTCGTGCAGGTGTGGTTCCGGGCCACACGGGCTCGTCGTCGATGGCGTAGGTCCGCTCCCCCGGCCGGGGTTCCGGCCCCTCTCGGTGGGGGTGTAGAGCGCTCTGAGCAGGCTCTACACCTTCGGGAGAGGGGCCGGTCTCCGGTCGGGGAGCGGGGTCGGGGAGGTCGTCGCGGTGGATGCCGGTGCGGACTCGGCCGTGCTTGCCGCCGATGCGCACGGACCGCCGGACGGGCACTCCCAACCGGTTGAGCCAGGCGCGGAGTTGCTCGTGGTCGAGCCCGACCGCAGCAGCCAACGCGTCCAGGTGGATGCCTGGTTGGTCGCCGATCAGCCGGCGGAGGACGTCGACGTCGTGGGCAACATCCTCCGGTGTCGGCGGGGCGGGCGGCGCCGGCGGTTCCTCCTCGTCCCGCTCGGCTTCCGCCTGCTCGACCTCCGCGTCGGGCTCGGTCGCGGGTCCGTGCCACCAGGCCGCGGCGAGCCATGCGGGGGTGGCGACCGCCAGCGTGGCCGGCCCGAGTTGCCAGCCGACCCACGCTCCGCCGAGCAGCATGCCGCCGCGGGTGGCGATGGCCCCGCGGCGCTCCTCCGCGCCCGCTGTCTCGCTCGCGACCCACGCGGTGACCCGGTCGACCAGGACGCGGTGGCCGTCGACCGCCCGGTCCACCCCGCGCCGCGCGAGCAGCACGGGGAGGATCGGGAGGCGTCCGGTCACCGGCCGGTGGTGGTCTGGGTGACGGAGTTCCCGACGTTGTTGCCGGTCTGCTGGATGGTGAGTCGCAGGACGCCGAACAGGCCGGCGGTGGTGGCGGTGAGGCACATGACGACGATGGTCATGATCGTCCAGGTCTTGGCCTGCTTGTGGGCGGTCTTCCAGCCCTTGACGCCCATGCCGAGGATGAAGACGGCGATGATCAGGGCGCCGGTGCCGGTCGCTCCGCTGCTGATGTCCAGCCCCTGGGGCGAGGCGGGCGGCTGTTGGGGGGCGGTGCCCGCTGCGTGTTGGGCGAGCATCTGGCCGGCGAGGTCGTGGACGTGCGGGTACTCGTGCATGGCGGGTCCTCAGTGGGTGTAGAGCGCGGCGGCGGCTGCGATGAGCGCCCAGATGCCGGCGAGTCGGAGTGCGGTGCGGTGGACGGTGCGTGCGGGCAGGCTCGGCGCGAGGGCGAGGAGGCCGATCAGCGCGAGGTTGGCCAGGAGCACGCCCGTCAGGACGGCGGGCATCACCCGGTGGCGACGGAGAGCTTGGGGGTGGCGTCGGGGGCGAAGAGGTGCCCGCCGCCGCTGTCCCGCTCGGGGAGCGGGGTCAGGACACCGCGGGCGACCCACTTGCGGACGGTGTCCGGCTTGACGCCGTGGTCTTCGGCGACCTGGGCGGTGGTGCGGGCCTTGCGCCGGGGCTCCGTGACGGCGCGGGACGCGGCGGCACTGGGGGCCAGGACGACCGGGACGGACACCGGGATGGCGGTCGGCCCGGGGAGCACGACCCGGCCGGTGGCGACGAACCGGCGCGGTACCCGCCGGGGTTGGCCGCCGGCCTGCGGGACGGCTGTCCCAGCCCGTTCCGCCCGGGGGACGGGGGTCGCCGCGAGGTGGAGCAGGTGGCCCAGGACGAGGGGCGGGACGCAGGACACGACCCAGACGAGCCATTCGGGTGCGCGCGGGTCGGCCGACCAGTGTCCCGTCACGAACATGTGGCTGACCGGTTGGGCCGACATGGCGAGGGACAGTGACACGACGGCGCCGGCGGCGGCTGATCGGTGTCCCGGGACGCCGCGCGGGCGTGTCCCGGCGACCGAGGTGGCGATGCCTGCATAAGCGGCCAGGACGGCGGCCATGCCCCATGCGAGGCGGCTGTCCCAGCCGGCCAGGACGGCGAGGTGGTGCTCGCCGGGCGCGCACATGACGAGGACGGTGACGGCGACCTTCGGCCGGCCGATCGCCACGAACGCCCGGACCCAGGGTGGGGGCGGGACGGTGTCCCGGAGGGGTGGTGTGTGCGGGACACGCCGGTGCGGGGTGCACCTGGCGATCAACCGCGAGATACGGTTTCGCGAAGCCACGATGAGACCTCTGATCTCTGAGTGGTAGCCGCGGCGGGGTTCGCTCCCTGCCGTGGTCAGGCCCTCTACCGGTGTTCCACCACTGGTCGGGGGCCGTTTTGCTGTTGTCGTGCCGCCTTTATATCACGGTCCGTGATGGATTGTGGCGAAAATCCGAGCGCGGCGGGACGCGGGACGGCCCTGTCCCGCAAGGAAGTTCGTGATCTTGAGACCCCCGGACGCGCTGTCCCGCAGGTCAGTCCTGGGCAACCGGAGCGGGCAGCAGTTCGCTCACGTTGTCCGGGGCGCCCGGGACGGTCGTGTAGTCCTGTCCCGGGATGGCGGCGAGGTGCGTGGCAGGGAC
>NZ_JBEXUX010000159.1:0-3900 GCF_040629175.1 Embleya sp. NPDC005971
CCGGGATGTCCGCCGGGACGAATCGACCACTGCCGGTGTGTCGGGTCCCGACCTACCCGACCGTGGCTGTGCTGTCAGCGGTATGCCGATATCGGTCAACCGGGTGACGAATCTCTGGGACATCTGGTGTCGGAGCGGCCGTTCGGACCGCAGGCCGGTCGTCGACGAGATGGGCTACGCATGACGGACGAGGGCGGCGAGGGCCACCGAGGTGGGACGCGGAGCGTCTTCGCGCCGGGCTTGGGGCGGGCCGCGGCGATGCCCAGGCTCCTGGGCCTCGACGACCGCGGGGAACTCACGGCGGCGCATGTCCGCCTGGTCGCACAGGCGTTGGGAAAGTCGGAGCGCACCGTGTGGCGGTGGCTGGCAGCCGCGCGCCGGGACCGGCGTCTGGCGCGGGTGGAGGCGTCGCGCTTCAGCGTCACCGCGGAGATCCGGCAACTGCTGGCGCTGTGGGGCGGCAACGCCTCGCGGGTCCACGCCGATCTGGTGCGGAGGGCGGCCGGGGATCCGGACGCACCGGTGGTGCCGTCTCTGTCCACGCTGCACCGGGCGATCCGCCGAGACCTGACGCGCGGCGAGCGGGCCGGCCTCAAGAGCGGGGAGGCCGCCCGGCGCGCCCACGACGTGTTCGGGCAGCGTCCCGTGGCGCACCGCAACGCGGCGTGGGAAGGCGACCACAAGCACGTGCCCGTCGAGGTCGATGTGGAGGGGGAGTTGGCCACGCCGTGGGTGACGTGGTTCATCGACTGCGCCACCAAGGCCGTCACCGGGGTCGCGGTCACCGCGCACGCGCCGAGCCGGGACGCGGTGTTGGCGTCCTTGCGGATCGCGATCACCCGGGGCGAGCCCTTCGGCCCGTTGGGAGGGCTGCCCGGTCGGATCCGGGTGGACCGCGGCAAGGAGTTCCTGTGCGCGACGGTCACCGCGGCGATGGGCGCGCTCGCGGTCCCCGTCACCGACCTCCCCGCCTACAGCCCGCATCTGAAGGGCACCGTGGAGGCGTTGAACGACGCGGTGGAGGAGATGTTCCTCGTCTGTCTCCCCCGCTACACCGGTCGCCAGAAACTCACCGGCGGCCGGCTCGCCGACCCTGATGCCCCACCGCTGACCTACGAGGCGTTCGTGGGCCTGCTGCTGGACTGGGTGACCTGGTGGAACACCGAACACCGGCCGGCCGCCCTGAACGGCGAAACCCCCCTTCAGGCGTGGCAGGCCGATCCGACACCGCTGGCGGACGTGCCCGCCGAGCAGATGGCGACCTTCGCTCTGGAGGACGACGGGCGCACCTACACGATCGGCACCAGCGGAGTGCGGTGGCGGCGGCGCGACTACCTCGGCCCGTGGATGAACGGCCGTACCGGCACCAAGGTCTCGGTACGGCACCTGCCCCATCACGACGACACCATCGAGGTCTTCGACGCCGCCACCGGCCGACATCTCGGCTCGGCGTTCCTGGCCGCCGCCGCGAGCCGGGAACAGATCCGCTCCGTCCAAACAGCACGGACCGCGGCCGCCCGCCGGCTCAAAGCCGATCTGAAAGCCGCGGAGAAACTGCGCCGCCGACGCTTCGAAGCCTCCACCACCGCGGCCCCGCCCCGACCTCTCACCTCCCCGACCTCCGCACAGGCCGAAGAGGAACTGGGCGCGGCCGCGCAGACGGACCGTCGTGCGCTGGCCCGTCCTGATCTCGTTCCGCACGGCCCCGCGCCCGACACCTGGGCCCGCCCCAGGCCTTTGCGCACACCTACTCCCGACGAGGACCAAACTGCTGATGATCGCTGATCTGGATTACGGGCTGCTGCCCGACGAGAGCGAAGACCACTTCCTGGGCCTGGAACAGGCACAACTGGTCGGCACCGACACGCTGCTGACCACCCGGGACAACATCGAGGCCGTCATCGAGGCGAAGGCCATGATGTGCGTCCACGGACCGGCCGGGTCCGGCAAGACGATGTCGGTGAACTCCGCGCTGCGTCACCTCGCCCCGGACATCACCCACCGCCTGGAGCTGCGGGCCGGGCCGACCCCGCGCGACATCCGACATGGTCTCTTCCAGGCGCTGGGGCTCCCGGGCGAGCCGCCGGCCCGCCCGATCGAGTTCGACACCCTCCTCAAGGAAGCGCTCGCCGAGGAGTTCCGGGTCCTGGTGTGTGACGAGGCGCAGTGGATGAAGAAGACCGGGTTCGAGTTCTGGCGCCATCTCTGGGACGACAAACGCACGAACATCGCGGTGATCTTCGCCGGAGGCGACGGCTGCTACAAGGTTCTGCGGCGTGAACCGATGCTCGCGTCGAGGATCTTCATATGGCAGGAGTTCACCCGCATGTCCAAGGACGAAGTACGGGCGACGATCCCCGCCTTCCACCCCGTCTGGGCCGATGTGGACACCGCGTTGATCGACGCGATCGACAAACAGGCCGCCCACGGCAGCTTCCGCAACTGGGCCAACATCACCACCCACATCCTGGCAGGCATGAGGAAACTCGACCTCGAGAAGGTCGACGAAGACCTCGTGCGCTGGGTCTACAGCAAAATCGGCGGCATGTGAGGCACGTCGTCGCGCCGTCGACCGCGCCGGGACCGGGGTCCGCGCTCTTCCCGGTGTCGGGGCCGGAGGCGTTGCACGTGATCGTCGACCGCCACGACGATCCCGCCTACACGGCCACCGCACTGGGAGCGCACGACTGGGCGGCGAGTCGGATCACCGTCCACCCGACGCCCGCGGCGGGTGGTGTGGCGGCGCTGGCACAGGACGTGTTGTACGCGCTCGGCAAGACCCTCCCAGCGGCCGGGCGGGACCACGGGGCGTGGGCCGACGCCCTGAGGCCGGCGTGGAACGCCGCCTGCGCGTGGGTGGTCGCGTCGGGGGTGCGGCATGTGATCGTCCCGCGCGGCCACCAACTCACCCCGGCGCGCCTGCGGCAACTCCTCGACCTGCGGACGCGGACCGGGGTACGGGTCACGGTGGTGTGGCACGCCCCACCGGGTCGCGTCCTGGGCGCCTTCGTCCGCGGCGTGGAACACCGGATCGTCGAGGATCCCGACGAGGCTCGCGCGGTCCTGGCGTGGCCGCCGAAGAGCAACAGGGCAACGGGGTCGGGGTGGTTCGCCGACGGCCGCGGTGGTCCCGATCGCGGGCGGGACGAGGAGCGGGCGTGGATCACACCGACGCGGCCCACGCCGGGGGTCGTGGTCCCGCGAACGGCCCGCACGGCCTGCGCGGGGCCCGGCAACGCCGTGTCCGCCCCCGACGCGGAGCGTCACGGGGCGAAGGGCGACGCCGAGAACGAGCGGGCGGGTGGGGCCGCCCCGATCGAGCGGCTCGCCGACCGGCTCAACACGCGGGTCGCGCACCCGACACACGCGGCGGCGCTCGCCGTCGCGGTCGTCACCGGCACGAACGTTCAACGACTCGCGCTGATCAGGGGAATCGACATCACGCCCGACGCGTCCACGGTCAAGACCCACGACAGCCGCGCCCACCGCACGTGCCGGGTGTGGGCGGTCCCGCGATGGGCCCGGGTCCTACTCCACGCCGCCGTGGCCCACCAGGCGTTCGAAGGCAACGACCCCGGCGGGGCCGTGTTCCCCCTGATCGGAGTCCGGAACGGGGCCGACCTGAACGCGTACGCACACGAGATCCACCTCGACCTCACGCCACACACGAGGCGACGGACCACGGCCACAGAGCCGGAGGCCGGACCGACCGGTGGGACCCCCGTAATACCGATCTGCATGAAACCGACCCGCTCATCCGGCGAAAGCGTCAGCACCGATTCGGCATGCGATGTCACCACACCAACGCCGGGATGAACCACCCCCACCAGCCCCGACACCCCCACACCCGACTGACACAACCATGCCGAAACCCGACCGACACACCCCCACAGATCATCA
>NZ_JBEXUX010000160.1:0-3796 GCF_040629175.1 Embleya sp. NPDC005971
ACCCATGATGTCGCCGGTGCCCTCGCCCAGACCCGCCTCGCCGCTGGTGCCGCCGGGGGTGTTCTGGTCGATGCCGTGGCCGAATTCGTGGCCGACGACGTCCATCGAGCCGATCCACTGGTTCGACTGGTTGTGGCCGATGGAAATGGACGAGCCGTCCCAGTAGGCGTTGACGTCGTTGAGGCCGACCTTGACCGGCCAGCTTCCGCCGTTGCCGTTGTGCCCGTTGCGACCGAGCCAGTCGCGGAGCATGTTCCATTCCTTCTGCGCCGCCCACATGACGTCGACGCAGCCGGTCTCCTTGCTGGACGCCTGACCGTTGCCCCACGAGTCGCTGGACTTCGTGAAGACCTGGCCGCTGCTGTAGTCGGAGCAGGTCAGGCCGGGACGGTTCGGGTCGCGCAGAGAATACGAACCACCGGAGTTGGTGGTGTCGATGGTGAGCGGGTTCGGGCCGTTCCACTGGCTGTTGCCGGTGCCGGCCTTGACGTCGTCGACGGTGTCGAGCACCGTGCCCGTGCTCGCGTCGACGAACACGTGCAGCCTGCTGGGCGCGGTCGCGGTACGACCGACCAGCACGGTTTCCCAGGCCAGCGCGCTCTTGTCGTCCTTGACCCGGACGACCAGGCGGTGCGACTCGACCTTGTCCACGACCGCGAGCCTGGTCTTGGAGGTGGCCTCGGCCGCGCCGGCCGCCACCACGGGTTGCACCTGGACGTATATTCGGGCGTCGGTCGAGGACTGGGTCGCCCGGACCCGGCCCCGGCCGTCCGTAAGCACGACGGCGTCGCCGCCGACCACCGGGATGCCGCGGTAGGTGCGCTGGTAGGAGACGGAGTACAGATCGTTGACCCACGGGGTCACCGACTGCCGCTGGTACTCCTCGTCGGGACCCTTCGCGAGGGTGTCCAGACCGCTGGCCGCGGCCCGGTCGGCGGCGGAGACCGCCAAGGACTGCGAGCCGGGAGGGGGAGGCGGGTCGGCGGCGGCCGGCTGAGCAACCGTGCCGATCGCCAAACCGGCGAGCATGGCCAGGACGGTCCCGGCCGTGGTCGTTCTGCGATTCATCGAGGCTCCTTGAGTGGAAGGCAAACCTCGACCACGAATCCGGCTTTGTGCCGCGCGCCTTATGGGCGTTGCGGCCGACCGTGCACGCCGGGGTTCGTGCCCGAGCGAGCGAAACACTCACACGGCCACGTGTCCCGAGCGAAGGGATCCGGCGAGGCCAGCAAATACTGGCGAAATCGTGGACTCCGGCGTTCCGGTCGCGCGGTCACCCGTCTCCCGCGCCTCCCGCGTCTCCCGCGTCTCCCGCGCCGCCTCGACGGCGCGGGAGGCGCGGGATCACGGGTCAGGGGCAGGTGGGGTCGCCGGCCGTTGCCGGCACGCCGACCGCGTTCCAGGCGTCCCTGGTCTTCTTGAACAGGGTGCACGTGGGGTCGAGTGCCTTGGCCGCGTACAGGGTCTGCCGCCGTACCTTCGGGTAGTTCGTGCCGCTCGTCCTGAGCAGCAGGCCGCCGTAGAAGACCTTGCCGGCCAGTTGGATACCGACCCCGGTGAGGGTGGTGTTGTTGCAGGTCGGGCTGACGGGCTTGCCGCCGCCGGGGTTGCTGCCCTCGGCGAGCAGGTAGAACCAGTGGTTCAGCGGACCGGCCGCCCGGTGCGGCTCCGGCGGCATGGTGCTCGAGTAGCAGTTCGGGTCACCGGCGAGGGAGGGGTTGTACATGTAGCGGAGCGGGTTGGAGCCCAGGTCGACCATCTCGCCGACGGTGTAGTCCGGGACGTCGAACGGCGGGGGTTCGTTGGCGTATGCCTCCGTGAGAGCGCCGAAGATGTCGCCGGTGCCCTCGAACAGGCCCGGGGCCGCGAACGGGTAGCCGGGGCTGGTCTTGTCGATGCCGTGCGCGTACTCGTGGCCCACGACGTCCATCGCGCCCAACCACTGGCCCCTGTTGTCGTGGCCGATGATCACCTTGGTGTCGTCGAAGTAGGCGTTGACCTGGTTCAATCCGACGACCACCGGCCAGGTGCCGCCGGTGCCGTTGTGCCCGTTGCGGCCGAGCCAGGTGCGCAGCATGTCCCATTCCTTCTGCGCGGCCCACATGGAGTCGACGCAGCCGGTCTTGATGCTGGTGGGATTGCCGGTGCCCCAGTCGTCGACGGGCTTGGTGAGCACGCCGGCGTTGAACCTCGCGCAACTCAGGCCGGGGCGGGTCAGATCCTGCATGAAGTAGCTGCCGCCGGAGCCGGCCGTGGTGATGGTGATCGGGTCGGGACCGTTCCACTTGCTGTGGCCGGTGCCGGCGCGCACGTCGTCGTAGGAGTCGAGCACCGCGCCGGTGCGGGCGTCGACGAACACGTGCAGTTTGCCGGGCGCCGAGTCGGTGCGGCCGATCAGCACGGTTTCCCAGGCGAGTCGGGTGGCGTCCGGACCGACCCGCACCACCAGGCGACGTGCGTCGACCCGGTCGACGGCGGCCAGGCGGGTCCGGGCGGTGCTCTCGGCGACGGCGGCGGGGACGGTCGGCTCGGTCGGGACGTCGGCGGGCACCGCGTTGCCCGGCTCCACGACGTGGACCTTGCCGGTGCCGTCGGCCAACACGGCGGCGTCGCCGCCGACAACGGGCAGGCCGCGGTAGGTGCGGGTGTAGGCGATCGAGTAGAGGTTGTCCACCCACGGCGTCACCAGGCTCCGCAGATAGCTTTCTCCGGGCACCTTGGCCAGTGCGTTCGGGCCGGCGGAGACGGCCCGGTCGGCCGCGTCGATCGCCGCCGTGCGAGCGGCGGCGGAAAAGGGGGTCGGTGGTGCTGTCGCGTTCGATGGGGTGGTGGTGCCGATTACCAGGCCGGCGAGCAGGGTCAGGACCGACCCGATCGTCAGCTTTCTGCGATGCATCGAGGCTCCTCGGGTTGAAGGACGCCCCGACCACGAATCCGACCACCACTGCGCCGGGTTCGTCGCCCGAGCGAGGGAACCCTCACACCGGGATCGGCATCCGGTCAACGAAGGTCGACGTATCGGCACATTTTGGCGAAGGTCGGCGGATCGAACGGCGGATCGAGCGGCGTGTCTCAGTCCGGCAGTCGAATACGCGATCACGCACGGCAGTCCGTACTTCCCGCCCGGGGCCGGCTCGCACTACCAGGACACCGGATACGCGCTCGCCGGCTTCGTGATCGAGCGGGTGACCGGACGACCGTTGCACCGGGTCTACCGTGACCTGGTGCTGGATCCGCTGGGCATGCGCGACACCTGTCTCGAACACTGGGAACGCCCGCGCGCCGCGCCGCTCTCGCATGCCTACATCGGCGACGTCGACACGCGCGACTACAACCCCACGTTCGACACCTTCGGCGGAGGCGGGCCGGTGAGCACGTCGGCGGACCTCACCCGGTTCGTCCGGGGCCTGTTCGAGGGACGCCTGTTCCGCGACTGCGAGCCATGCTCACACCCGGGCCGGACGGACAACTGGCCATGGGAATCCGGCGGTTCGTCCTGGACGGTGAGGAAGTCTGGGTGCACCAGGGATTCTTCGGCGCCTTCCAGCTCTACGCCCCGGCCCGCCGACTGTCCCTCACCGGCACGATCAACCAGGCCGCGAGCGACTCGCTGCCGCTCCTGGTCGCCGCCTACCGAATCGCGGCAGACCACCGGCAACCCGCCCAGTCCTGCCGCGACCGCACCGGCTGACCCCGAGCCGGACCCGCGACCCCGGCCGGTGCCGTCCCCGTGTTTTCTAGCGTTGCAGGCACGCAACGCGGGATACGCGGTGCCGCACGCCCGGCGCGAGATCCA
>NZ_JBEXUX010000161.1:0-3700 GCF_040629175.1 Embleya sp. NPDC005971
ACCACCGCACCCGGCTCGACCCCGAACGACCGCCACAACTCGGCCAACGAAACCATCACCGCCCACAACACCGGCTGAACGACGTCGACCCGGTCCAGCCACTCCTGCGACTCGGACCGCAACACCGACACCAACGACCAGTCCACGAACGGCGCAAGAGCCGCCTCACACTCGGCAACCCGCCCCGCGAACACCGGCGACGAACCCAACAACCCCGCAGCCATCCCCAACCACTGCGAACCCTGACCAGGAAAAACGAAGACCGTCCGGCGCGCAGCCTGTGCGATCCCCTGCACCACACCCGTCGCGGGTACGCCGGCCGCCAGCGCCTCCAGGCCCGCCGTCAACTCGGCAGGGTTCCCGGCCAGTACGACGCCACGATGCTCCAGTGCCGACCGCGATGCGGCCAACGCCAGGGCCAGTGCTCCCGGTTCGGCCTCCACCCGATCGGCGAGGAACGAGATCAGCCGGCCCGCCTGTGCCCGCAACGCGACATCCGAGGCACCGGACAGTACGAACGGCAGTGCCAACCCCGGCGGATCCTGCGCCGGAACCCCGGCCGGATCGGCTCCCCGTTCCGGCTCCGCCAACGGCTCCGGTGTCGTGGCGGGCGCCTGTTCCAGCACCACATGCGCGTTCGTACCGCTGATCCCGAACGAAGAGACACCCGCTCGCCGCGGCCGACCCGTGTCCGGCCACTCCCGCGCCTCGGTCAGCAAGCGCACGTCGCCCGCCGTCCAGTCCACATGCGAGGACGGCGCGTCGACATGCAGCGTGCGCGGCAGTACACCCTCGCGCAGCGCCATGATCATCTTGATCACGCCGCCGACGCCCGAGGCCGCCTGGGCATGGCCGATGTTCGACTTCAACGACCCGAGATACAGCGGCTGTTGGTCGCCGCGGTCGCGGCCGTACGTGGCCAGCAACGCCTCCGCCTCGATTGGGTCGCCGAGCGTGGTACCGGTCCCGTGCGCCTCGACCGCATCCACGTCCCGCGCACTCAACCGACCGTTCGCCAACGCCTGCCGGATCACCCGCTGCTGCGACGGACCGTTCGGCGCGGTCAGCCCGTTGCTCGCACCGTCCTGATTCACCGCGGAGCCGCGGACCACGGCAAGTACCCGGTGGCCATTGCGCTGCGCGTCCGAGAGCCGCTCCATCAGCAGCACGCCGACGCCCTCGGACCAGGCCGTGCCGTCGGCACCGTCCGCGAACGCCTTGCAGCGGCCGTCGTCGGCCAGTCCCCGTTGGCGACTGAACTCGATGAACATGTCGGGGCTGGACATGATGGTCGCGCCGCCGGCCAGTGCCATCGTGCACTCGCCCCGGCGCAGGGCCTGGGAGGCCAGATGCAGGGCGACGAGCGACGAGGAGCAGGCCGTGTCCACGGTCACCGCCGGGCCCTCGAACCCGAAGGAGTAGGCCAGTCGGCCCGAGGCGACACTGCCGGTGGTGCCGGTGAGTCGGTAGCCCTCGACGGCTTCCGGCGTGCGGCTCAGCAACGGCCCGTAGTCCTGCGACACGGCACCGATGAAGACACCGGTCGCACTCGCCTTCAGCGGTGCGGGGTCGATCCCGGCCCGCTCGAACACCTCCCACGACGACTCCAGCAACAACCGCTGCTGCGGATCCATCGCCAACGCCTCACGCGGCGAGATCCCGAAGAACTCGGCGTCGAAGTCGGCGACCCGGTCGAGGAAGCCGCCCGCACGGACGTAGGTCTTGCCCGAGCTGTCCGGGTCGGGGTCGTAGATGCCCTCCAGGTCCCAGCCGCGGTCGGTCGGGAAGTCGCCGATCGCGTCGCGGCCCTCGGCCACCAGCCGCCACAGGTCCTCCGGCGAGCCGACACCGCCCGGGAACCGGCAGGCCATGCCGACGATCGCGATCGGTTCGTCGTCCCCGACCGACACCGTGGGTGCGGGCAACGCGGTGGGTGTCGCACCCGGTTCACCCAGAATCCGGGTCTTGAGGTGCCGGGCCAGCGCGACCGGTGTCGGGTAGTCGAAGGTCAGCGAGCCGGAGAGGTGCAGGGCGGTCGCGGCATTGAGCCGGTTGCGCAGTTCGACCGCGGCAAGGGAGTCGAACCCCACCGCCTTGAAGGTTTGTTCCGCCCCGATCAGGTCGGCCGACGTGTGGCCGAGCACGAGGGCGGCCTGGGTCCGGACCAAGTCGGTGAGCAGTTGCTCCTGTTCCGCCCCGGACCGCCCCGACAGCCGTTGGGACAGGGCGGATTCACCGCCCACTGCCGCCACCGCGACCTGCGCGGCACGGCGGGCCCGGGTGCGCACCAGGCCGCGCAACAGTGCGGGAGTCGCGCCCTGGGTGGCTTGCGCCCCGAGTGCCGTGTGGTCCAGCCGGACGGCGGCGAGGTTCGCGGCACCGAGGTGCAGGGCCGCGTCGAGCAGGCCGAGGCCCTGTTCGGCGGTCATCGCGACGATGCCGGCGCGGCGCATCCGGGCCAGATCCCGGCGGCCGAGTTGCCCGGTCATGCCGCTCGCGTCGGCCCACAGACCCCATGCGACGGAGGTGCCGGGAAGCCCGGCGAACCGACGGCGGGCGGCGAGGGCGTCCAGGAACGTGTTCGCGGCGGCATAGTTGGCCTGCCCCGGGGTGCCCAGCAGGCCGGCGACCGAGGAGAAGAGCACGAAGGCGGAGAGGTCGTGGTCGGCGGTCAGTTCGTGCAGGTTGATCGCGCCGTCGACCTTCGCGCGCAGCACGTGCCCGAGCTGTTCGGGGGTCATCGACTCGATCAGGCCGTCGTCGACGACACCGGCGGCATGCACGATCGCGGTGAGCGGGGCAGCCACGGGTATTCGGGCGAGCAGCGCGGCGACGGCTTCCCGATCGGCCGTGTCACACGCCTCGACGACCACGCGGGCGCCGAGGGCCACCAGGTCGTCCGTCAACTCCCGGGCGCCGGGTGCGTCCGGCCCCCGACGGCTGGCCAACACCAGGTTGCGAATGCCGTATCGGCTGACGAGATGGCGGGCCACCAGGGCGCCGAGCGTGCCGGGCCCGCCGGTGATCAGCACCGTGCCGTCCGGGTCGAGCGGCACCGGCATGCCCAATACCAACTTGCCCACGTGCCGCGCCTGCGACATGAACCGGAACGCCTCCGGCGCCCGCCGCACATCGAACGACCGCACCGGAAGCGGCTCCAGGACAGCCGCCTCGAACAGGCCCAACAGGTCGCCGAGCAACGCCCCGATGCGCTCCGGACCCACGTCCAACAGGTCGTACGCCTGATACGAGACACCCGGATGGGCCGCCTGCACCGCCTCCGCATCCCGGATGTCGGTCTTGCCCATCTCCAACAACCGGCCGCCGTCGGCCAACAACCGCAACGACGCGTCCACGAACTCACCCGCAAGCGAGTTCAACACCACATCCACACCACGACCACCGGTCGCCGCACGGAACCGCTCCTCGAAGTCCAGAGTCCGCGACGAGGCGATATGCGCATCGTCCAGACCCAAACCCCGCAACGCGTCCCACTTGCCCTCACTCGCCGTCGCGAACACCTCGGCACCCAGATGACGCGCGATCTGCACCGCCGCCATCCCCACACCACCCGCACCCGCATGCACCAGCACCGACTCACCGGGCCGCAACCCGGCCAACCCCACCAGCCCGTGATACGCCGTCAGGAACACCACCGGCACCGACGCCGCCTGCTCGAACGACCAACCGACCGGCACCT
>NZ_JBEXUX010000162.1:0-3637 GCF_040629175.1 Embleya sp. NPDC005971
ACCCTTCCACCCGCGCACCCACCCCGAAACGCCCGCCGAAACGGCCCGACCCACTCGGAAAGGCCCCTCGGCGAACCTCACCGGACCGCCCTCCCGCTCCGCCGTTGCCGGCGCCTTTCCCTCGGCAGTGGTGGAGCGGTGGGGGTCGACGATGGCGGTGGGGAGGGGTGGGGTGGGGTGGTGGCGTCGGTCACGTGGCGGGGTGTGGTGCTCGGTGCCGGCGGTGCTGGTGGTTCTGGTGGGGTTGGCGATTTGGGGATTACGCAGATGAGAGCCTCGGTGACGGGTTGTCGTATGAGTACTTACACACGGTTGCCTCTTGCGCGAAATCGGAGAATTTGAGCAAAGTCGACATTCTGCCCAGATCATGTCGCGTTGACACGCGTGACCTGTTGCCGATTTTTCCGGAGTTCGTGTGCCCAAGCCCGTCCCGATGTCTCAGCCGTCCGTCGCCCGTCGCGGGCGGATCCCCGCGCTCCCCGGCCGGGATGCTGCCCGCCGGCTCCCGGCCCTGGCGGTGATCGGCGTGCTCGCGCTGACCACCGTCGCCGCGTGTGGTCCCGGGCACGACGGGGCGGGGCCCGCCCGGAGCGACAAGGCAGGGGCAGTACGCGGGGATCCGCCCACGACGACCGCGCCGGCTCCGGCACCGCCCGACCCCGGGGCCCGGGGCGCGTCCCCCGCCGGCCCGGCCGAGACGGGCGCCCCTGGCCCGTCGGGCCCGCAGCCGTCGGCGGCGCCCTCCGCTCCGCCGACGGGTCCCGCCTCGAAGACCCCCGGCGCACCCTCGTCGGCCGCGACGCCCCACGGCACCAACCACGCCGCACCGGCCCACCCGCCCGCGCCGGCGGCGAACCGGGCCGCGGACATACCCCCGCCACTCGTGCCCATCGGCATCGTACGGAGCACCACCGACCCCGGTGACCGCACGGTCGCGCTCACCTTCGACGACGGCCCCGACCCGCGGTGGACTCCGCAGGTGCTCGCGCTGCTCGACGAGTACGACGTCAAGGCCACCTTCTGCATGGTCGGCCCCAACGCCGCGCGCCACCCCGACCTGGTGCGCCGGGTGGCCGACGCCGGCCATCGACTGTGCGACCACTCGGTCACGCACGACGAGGAGATCGACAAGCGGTCCGCCCCGCGAGTCCGGTACGAGATCGTCTCCGCGCGCGACGAGATCGCCCGGGCCGCCCCCGGCCACGACGTCGACTGGTTCCGCGCGCCCGGCGGCGCGTGGTCACCGACCGTGCGCCAGATGTCGGCCGCGTACGGCATGAAGCCCCTCGGCTGGTCGGTCGACACCCGCGACTGGGAGAAGCCCGGCGTCGACACGATCCTCGACAACGTGCGCCGCGAGCTGCGCCCGGGCGGCGTGGTCCTCATGCACGACGCGGGCGGCGACCGTACCCAGAGCATCGACGCGCTCGCGCGGCTTTTGCCGTGGCTGAAGGACCACGGCTACCGATTCGCGTTCCCGGGCTGAGACGACCACGCCCGGCCCGACCCCACGCGTCGGTGCCACTCGACGAGCAACGCATGCTCACATCGGCTCGGCGGGGGCGGTTCCGGCGCAGCACCCGACGGCGTCCCGAAGGTCGGGCATGGCACGGCGAGGACGCCGGAGAGACCACGTTCACCGCGACAATGACCCCCGGGAACGTGCCGGGCCACCGGATCATCACCTCGGCCCGTGTCCGAGTCCTGCGCGTGGGCCAACGCGCGGCGTCCTCAGATCCACTGGCGGTCGGCACGGTACAGCGCGACATCCACACGCCCTCGGGCTGCGGCGCGATCCGACTTCTGCCGCCGACCCGCCCTCGCGCGCCGGCCGAGCCTCCCAAATCGGATAACTCGCCACCGCGCACGATGAATCGACCTGATCTAGCGTGGAAATATGAAGACACAAAGCACGCATTACACAGTTGTCAAGGGTGACACACTCTCCGCGATAGCCGCGAGGTTCGGAACCACCGTCGATAAACTCGTCGAGTGGAACCACATCGCCGATCGGGACCGGATCCCGATCGGGCTGGACTTGGTGGTCACCGATCCGCATATGAGCGAGAGCTACGTACCGTTCCCCGGTGCCGGCTTTTTCACAAGCTCGCAAGACAGCCCGATCATCTACTCGATGGGGGTCCGCCTGATCCAAGTGGACTGCTCGGCCTGGCTTCCTCCGGAGGGACCAACGTCGCTGTGGACGAAGACCGCCCGGGAGTCCTACGCAATGTGGCAGCGCAAGCTCGGCTACCAGGGTCCGGACGCGGACGGCATTCCGGGCCTGACGTCCTGGACGAAGCTCCGGGTTCCCTACTTCAACAACGAAGGCGACTGAAGACGCCTGGGTCGCAGCCATGTCGTCCTGCCCGACGCAGGGCCTTCCATGGCTGTCGATCCCTTAGGCTGTCGCCGCCTACTACGCAGCGCGCGTAGCCGCCCGGTAGGAAACGGTGCGCCGGTGTTTCAGGCTACCGAGCCGCTGAACGAGCAGGCTGCGCCCGCAGGTTGGCCGCCGCGGACGACGCGGATCGACTGCGACCGCATGGTGGAGCCGACCGGCATGGCCCGGGCGACCCTGAACGTCAACCGCAACCGCGAACACGATGACCGTGTCCCCCAACGCCGCTCTTGCCGTCGCCGTTGCCCTGGCGGAGGCCGGCCCTTGGCGGGGCACGGTGTCGAACCGGTTCCGCGCACCCGCCAACTCCTCGCCGCCGGTGGCAACCCGCGCCCACCGACATCAGGGGGTCCGGCGGGTCCTGCGGACGTGAAGGAACGACCCGTCGGCCCTGATGACTTCGGACAACGTCCCGCCGGTCGATTCCTGGGCCGGCGGACGCGCGGACGACCTCCGGGGTGACACGCGCGAGTCCCTGGCTCGCATGTCTGCGACTCGGCCCGCGCACGTCCTGGTAGCCGCAGCGCAGGAACACGGCCACCGCACGCGGAAGAACACCGGACGCAGGCCCCGCACGGCCTCCAACTCGGGGTGCGCGCGGGTCGGGCAGGATCGCGGCGACGTACCAGGCGGCGGGTCGCGTGGCGGGGCAGAAGACACCGTTCGGTGAGTTTCGGAGCCGAATCGGCTGATGGCCTGCCTGGCCTGCACGCACGCGTCGTCGACGTCGAATGCGAGGGAACACACCGAGTGCAACGACGCCGCACGGAACGGAAGTTCGCGCAACTCGGGTGGCCGACCTCGTTCGAGGTCCTACGCGCCGACCGCAAGGGCAGTGGCGTACAGGCCCCAGGCCGCGTCCCGGGGCCTCGGCAGGGATCGCAGGATCGGGGTCCAAGAGCGCGGCCAACGCAGCAGGAATGCCCTCGGTTGGACCCCTGGCGTCGTCCAGCGGAACATCGCCCGTCCGTGGAAGCACCGGATGCGCCGCCGGTGTCTCGGCTGCGACCCGGATCCGCCGGCTTTCGGAAATCTCCAACTCGGCGAGGAGTTTGCCCACACGTAGCTTCCCGATGTCGGGAAGGAATTCGGCGAGGCCCGGGCGTTGCTCGGCGGGAAAAGCGCTGGCAACGGCGGAGCGGGAGGGGCGGCCCGGTGAGGTTCGCCGAGGGGCCTTTCCGAGTGGGTCGGGCCGCTTCGGCGGGCGTTTCGGGGTGGGTGCGCGGGTGGAAGGGC
>NZ_JBEXUX010000163.1:0-3585 GCF_040629175.1 Embleya sp. NPDC005971
AGCTGGCCGACAACGTCGCCAACGGCGCGCACACCCTCACGGTGACCGACGCCGACGGCAACAGCGGCCAGGCCCAGTTGCTGGTCCGCAAGAAGGTCGACCCGACCCAGCCCGGCGACCTGACCCAGAAGCTGGACGGCACGATCACCGCGGGCACGCTGGCCATCACCCAGCAGTCCGCCGGCATCCGACTGTCCGAGGTCGGCGTGAGCGCGCAGGACCAGACCATGACCGGCAAGCTCAACACGGTCACCGTGACCGACCTGCGCGGCGGCAACGCCGGGTGGACGCTGACCGGTTCGGTCACCGACTTCGCCACCCAGGCCGGCGAGACCATCCCCGCCGACAACTTCTCCTGGAAGCCGAAGGCCGCCAAGGCCGACGACAAGTCGAAGGGCACCCCGGTCGCGGGCAGCGCGGGCACCATCGGCTCGGGCGCCACCCTGGCCTCGGTCGCCCAGGGCGTCGGCAACACCGGTGGCACCTTCTCCGCCGACGCCGACATCGACCTGAAGGTTCCGGCCTACCAGGGCGCCGGCGACTACAGCGCGACGCTGACCCTGTCGATTTCCTGACAGTAGGCATCGGTTCATCGGCACGGGACGTCCGCCGCATTCCCTCACTGCGTGGCGGGCGTCCCGTCGCCCATTCCCGCCTGCCGAAGCCGCACACAAATCGTTGTCGCCGGATCGCGTTCCGCTGTTGACTTCGCAAACGCCCCCGGGCTCAATGGGAGGCGCTGTTTTCTGGAACAGGTTTCAGGAGTGGCATCAGCAGGAACGACCGGGTGACACCGGCGGGGTCGGGTGTCACCCCGCCGACGTCGAATCGGCGCACGGCACCGAATCGACCGTCCCGCGCCGCGCGGGTCACCGACGGCGACGGACCGGTCCCGGTGTGGTGTTCGACTGCCCGCTCCCCCGGCGGGCCAGGCAGGCATCCCGAGGAGGGACAGCACCACATGCTCAGACCAAGAACCAGGGAAAGCACTGGGTCCAGACTCCGCAACAAGCGCGTGGCCGGCGTGCTCGGTACCGCCCTCGTGGCCGGTGCCCTGGGCGTGGGCGCGGGGGCACAGTCCGCGAACGCGGCTCCTGTGACGTACAACGTGCACTGTGTACCGCCGAGCGTCGGGGGCGGCCCATTCGACTTCGACGCCCAGGTCGACCTCACGGTCGATCCGGTCAAGCCGAAGTACAACGTGGGCGACGAGGTCACCGTCACCTGGACCTGGAAGGACGCGGCGAAGAACCCTTCCTCCGTGACCGTCAACGCCGACGCGGTCAAGCCGCGGGGCAAGGTCCTGGTCTCCGGCGCGCAGGGCGGCGAGATCGCCATGGAGGGTCCGCAGAAGAACGCGCAGACCGCCGGCGGCGAGAAGTTGTGGTTGTCCGCCATGACGGGCAAGTTGAAGATCGCCAAGCCGGGCGAGCTGCACCTCTCCCCCGGCGGGTACACGAGCACCGCGAACATGTTCGGCAGTTGGGACACCCCCTGTACGCCCAACGGCACGCCGGGAGTGGGCACCACGCTCAAGGTGGACGGCGCGATCAAGCCGCCGACGGCGACGTTCGACCGCGCCATCGTGCGGCCGGGCTCGGCCATCGACGTAACCGGTGAGAACTGGCCGGTCGGCGCGAGCGGCGTCACCGTGGACCTGTGCGACCAGAGTGGCAACTCCTGTGCACCGGAAGGGGCGTCGGGCTCCACCCTCACCGTCGACGCCTCCGGAAAGCTGACCGGTCAGGTCAAGGTCGGCGCCGATGTGCCGGATGCCATTCGCCAGGTCCGGATCAGCTCGGGCAACGCCTCGGTCCTGGTGACGATCTCGGTCGCCAAGAACGCGCTGCGCCACTCCGAGCCGGTCAAGTACGGCGTGCGCTACACCCCGGCCTGGGGCAACGGCCCGGTCTTCGACTGGCAGCCCGAGGTCGCCCTGTCGGTGTCCCCCGCCAAGCCCTGGTACGAGATCGGCGACGAGGTCACCGTCGACTGGAAGTGGATCGGCTACCCGCGCAACCCCTCCAGTTGGGTGGTGGCACTCAAGGACACGGTGACGCCCAGCGGCACCGTGAAGCTCTCCGGCGCGCAGACCGGCGACGTGTCGGTCGTCGGACCCAAGGGCAACCCGGCCACTCCGGGCGGCGAGGTGCTCAAGGTCGGCGACATGAAGGGCACCTTCAAGATCGCCACGGCGGGCCGCATCGATCTGGCACCCGCCGGATACGGCTTGAAGGTCATCACCATCTCGTCGAGCGGCGTACCCATCGGCACTCCGGTGCCCTCGCACTCGATCGGGGTCGGCCAACCCGCCCAGGCGAACCTGATCGTGGATCAGAACCTGCTCAAGCCGGGTGACGTGGTCAAGCTGTCCGGGGTGAACTGGCCGACCGGCCAGGGCAACCCGCAGGTCCAGCTGTGCGCCGAGGACGGTTCGGGCTGCACCGGGTCCGCGTTCACCGCGGGCACCGGTTCGGTGGCCCAGGGCGGCGCGCTCACCGCGCAGGCCACACTCGGCGGCCAGGTGGCGCCGGGTAACTACCTGGTCAAGGTCACCGTCGGCGTCACCTCGCTGACCGCACCGATCACGATCACCACGGCGGTCGTACTGCCGCGCGCGATCACCGCCACGCCGGATCGGGGTCCTGCGGGCACGAAGGCGCACGTGACGGGGAAGAACTTCACCCCCGGCTCGGCCGTCGTGCTGGAGACCCTGGACGCCGGCCTGGTCGCGACCGGTGACACGGTGGAGGCCACCGCGGCCGCGGACGGCACGTTCGCCGTCGATCTGACGGTGAGCAAGCCCGGTACGACGCAGATCCGGGCGTACGAGAAGAACGACCGCAACAAGATGGCGCTCGCCGCGTTCACCTTCGAGGGTGGCGGCGGTCCCGGCGAGCCGCCGGGGACGTTGTCGATGGCCCAGGCCGGCACCGGCGTCGTACTCGCGGACGTCCCGTTCGCGAGCAGCGACCAGTCGATGACCGGCACGCTCAACGCGGTCACCGTCACCGACGCCCGCAAGGGCACGTTGGGTTGGCAACTCACCGGCTCCGTCTCGGACTTCAAGGCCGAGGGCGGCAACTCGCTGCCCTCCTCGGCGTTGTCCTGGACACCTCGGTGCGTGGCCGAGCCGAACTCGGCGAGCCAGGTCGTGACCGGCTCGGCGGGTACGGTCAACGGCGGGCTGCTGTGCAGCTCGGCGGCGTCCACGGACCCGGCGCACAAGACCGGTGGCGTATTCACCGCGAACGCGGGCCTGTCGCTCGCGATCCCGGCGTACCAGGCGGCCGGCACCTACACGGGAACCCTGACGCTCACCGTCTCCTGACGGCGCATCAGCCCTGCGCGGGGCGCCCATCGACACCTCCCGAGGTGCCGGTGGGCGCCCCGTTTCGCATTCCCGCGACACCCGCCCGCACAGCGTAAGTGGAACTTGTTCCACCGCTTCGAGACGACACGTGTCAGTGCAGGTCAGCGCACCGGCGAAGGCATACTCACCGGTCACATAGGCCGTTTGCGCCTCTTGACTTCGCCAGGTGAAAGCGCATCAATGTGACCCGCCCCACTTCTGTAACACGTTCC
>NZ_JBEXUX010000164.1:0-3571 GCF_040629175.1 Embleya sp. NPDC005971
TCCACGCCCTTTTCGACACCCACGTACAACGCCCGCCAGAACGGCGTCCCGCCGTAGAACAACGGCACCTTCGTCCCGTCCCGGCCGTACACCCGATCGCCCTGTGACAGCCTGTCACCCACGCTCGGGAGCCAGGTGATGGTCCCGGGGCCCGCATTGTTTCCGGTGTCGGGGGGCGAACCGCCCTGACCGCCGCCGGAACCCGCACCGCCGGTTGCCGAGCCGCCACCCGGGCCGCTGTTCGAGCCGCCGCCCGAGCCCGAGTTCGGGCCTTGAGGAGGGCTGCCGCCCGAGCCCTGCGACGGCCCCGGGCTTCCGCCGGTCTGCGGCTTGTTCCCACTGCCTCCGCTGCTCCCGTTGTTCCCGTTGCTCCCGCCGGTCGACGTGTTCTCCTTGTCCGGTCCGGGTGCGGCGGCGTTCACGGAGTACGTGCCGGCATAGCCGAGCTTGCCGTCCACGTTCTGCCGGTCGACCAGGTCCGCCCGGGTCACCGGGACCGCGTCCAGTTTCGTGCGATTCACGGAGGCACCGGAGCCGTCGCCGCCGTCGGAGAGCAGCACGGCCACCGCCCCACCTGCCGAGGCCAGCACCAGAGTCACCGCGAGCGCACGTCGGCACCGACGACGACGCCCGCGCGGGTACGCCGTTCGGTCCGATTCGGTCGGCGTGGGAGCCGGTTCCTCGTCGTACCCGTAGTGCCGTGCGGGGTCGATCGAAACCACGAGCCGCCCCTACTTCTTCTTCGTCGGCGGCGGAAGCTTCTTGTTGCACAGGTCCATCGCCGTCTTCACCTTGTCGTCGTTGATGTCCAGCGTGACCATCGCGCCACCCGCGCCGTCGCCCACGTTCACGCCGTTCTCGCGCAGACAGTCCGTGCGCTTGGCCTGCCACTCCTTGAACTTGGGGTCGTTCGGGTCGAAGTCGCTCTTCGGCTGGAACTTCTCACACGCCTTCATCGCTTCCTCGGTCTTGGACGACCCCTCGTCCGCGGACATCGCCTGCATCCGCATCGCGCCGCCCTCACCGGGTTCCGGGTCGGGCATGTCGACCCCGTGCTCGCGCATGCAACCCGCGAACTTGACCATCTGGTCCCGGCGTTCGCCGTCGTCACTCTTGCCCGAGCCGGCCTGGCCACCGCTCGACTCGGCCTTCGCGCCGCCACTGCCACCGCCCGAGGCCACCTTGCTCTCCGGCGAGCCGCCCTCGTCGGCGCAACCGACCGTGGTCAACGCGAGACCACTCGCCAGGACCACCCCGAGCGCCAACCTCAGCGCCAGGGGCCGCCCCGACCGCGCGCGCCCGAACCTCGTCATCACTGCCGCTCCCACCCGTCGTCGCATCCATCGGTCCTGTGCACCCCTCGTCGTCACCGCCGTGACGGCGAGAGGGAGCGACAACAGGTCTACGCACCGACGGGTTACCACGACGTCACCCGGATCGGTTATCCGGAGTTAACACGGGCACGCGTATAACCGATGAGGGTCATCCGAAGTCTGCGAATCGGGCCATTCGCCTGTCGTTCCCAGACGTTCCCGCTCGCCCCCACGCCTTCCGACCCAACCTCCCCGCGCCCATCGGCGGACGGCCGAGCGTCCGCCCGACCGTTGGGAGTTCCGGCCGTGCGGCGGACCCACAGGGCCATGTGCATCGGCGCCGGCTGCGCGCGAGGCGTCCGCCCCGCACCGGCGTCCCGACGTCGTCTCGCGCGGCGTGTCCCACGGCGATGGGACCCGGCCGTCACCACGCCGAACCGCAGCAGTTTCCACCACCACCAACACACGGACGCACCAACACCACTCATCAGCCGACGCATTCGAGAGGTCTTCCCATGGTCGTCGTACCGCTGCTCCTGACCCGCCGCCTCGCGCCCTCCGCAGGCAGCCCGCCCACGTTGCCGGACCACCACTACGATCCCGACCTGTGCGCGAACGTGGTCGCCGACGGCACCCTGCTCGTCCACGCCGCAGACGCGGACCGCGTCGCGGACTACACCTCCACCCAGGAGCCCTCAGGGCTCAAGGCAGACGACTGACCCCTACTCCACCGTCGTAGTCGTGGCTGCCGAGTTCGACCCCGCCGCCGGCACATCTCGACGGCCACGCCAACGCCGCCTGGGACGGCTCACCCGCCAAGGCCCGCCTCACCCGGCCCGGACGAGGCTTCCACCGAGACGGACCCAACGCCGCTCTCGGTGGCCGGAGTCGGCCCGGCCGACGGCCGCCACTCTCGCCTGAGCAATCCGAACACCCACGAGTCGGATACCTCGCCGTTCACGACACAGTCTTCCCGCAGCGTCCCTTCCCGCAAGAATCCGATTTTCTCCAGGACCCGGGCGGATGCCACGTTGCGCGTATCGGTCTCGGCCTGAACCCGATTCAGGTCCAGTGTGTCGAACGCCCACCGCAGCAAGGCGTGCGCGGCCTCCGTCGCGAAGCCGTGGCCCCACATCGCATCGCCGAGGCAGTAGCCCAACGACGCGCTGCGACAGTTCTCGTCCCAGGAGGTCAGACCGCACCAGCCGACGAAGGCCCCGTCGGAAGCACGGTCGATGGCCACCCGGGCCCCGGTGCCGTCGTCCGCCATCTGCCGGCACATCTTGACGAACCGTTCGGCGCGGGCCCGTTCGTGCCACGGCGGGGAGTCCCAGTAGCGCATCACGTAGCTGCTGCGGTGCAGCGCGAAGAGGGGGTCCGCGTCGGCGTCGGTGAAGGGGCGCAGTCGCAGGCGAGGGGTGTGCAGTACCGGGGTGGCCAAAGTCATGCGCACCATCCTGCGTCCTCATGAGGCGGACGGACACCGAATATCCGGTCCGGTCCGCATGACCGAGGCACGCCCGCCTACCGGCAGTTCGTATACGGCACGACTACTCGTCCCGCCCACCGGTGCCCGGCCGTTCGGCGAACCGCGTGGAGGTCGAGTACCGGTCGGGTGGTCACGGTTTCGGAGCGGTGGCCGCGTCGCTGAGTTCCGGAGATGCATGGGGCGGTTTGGGTAGGGAAATGGCGATAGTGAGGCCGCCGTGGTGGTTTGCGGTGGTGGTTATCCGGGCCGCGTGGGCGTGGACGATGGCCTGGACGATGGACAGGCCCAGGCCGGTGCCTCGGGCGGAGCCGGTGCGGTTGGGGCGGAACCGGCGGAACGGCTCGAAGAGTTCGGGGACACGTTCGGCGGGGATCAGCGGGCCGGTGTTGCGGACGCGGAGCGAACCGGCCGAGACGCCGACCGTGACGAAGCCGCCCGGATGGTTGTGTCGTACCGCGTTCTCGACCAGGTTGGTGACCAACTGGCGCAGCAGCAACGGGTCGCCCGACACCACGCTCTCGGCGAGGAGCGCGTCGACCCGGACGCCCGCCTGCTCGGCTGCGGGCTGCGTCTGTCGCAACACGTCGGCGGTCAACTCGTCCAACGCGACCGGCGACGTCTGGACGTTCCCGCGCTCGCTCACCGCCAGGCTCAGCAGTCCGTCGATCAGGTGCTCGGTGCGTCGGTTCAGGGCGAGCAGTTGTTCGCGGGTGTCGATGATGTCCTGTGGTGCGTGGGGGTCGGCGAGGCCGATCTCGATGGCCGTGCG
>NZ_JBEXUX010000165.1:0-3360 GCF_040629175.1 Embleya sp. NPDC005971
GTGAGCTGCTGGAACTGGGCGCGGGTGAGCTTCTCGTCCAGGTGCAGCGGGCCCTCGGCCGAGGCCGTGATGTAGGGCAGGTTGATCGAGGTCTCGGTCGCGCTCGACAACTCGACCTTGGCCTTCTCCGCCGCCTCGCGCAGACGTTGCAGCGCCATCTTGTCCTTGGACAGGTCCACGCCGTGCGCGTTCTTGAACTGCTTGACCAGGTGGTCCATCACCCGCTGATCCCAGTCGTCGCCGCCCAGATGGGTGTCGCCGTGCGTGGCCTTGACCTCCACCACGCCCTCGCCGATCTCCAACAGGGACACGTCGAAGGTGCCACCGCCCAGGTCGAACACCAGGATCGTCTGATCACGCACCTTGTCCAGGCCGTAGGCCAGCGCCGCCGCGGTGGGCTCGTTGACGATGCGCAGCACGTTGAGCCCGGCGATCTCGCCGGCCTCCTTGGTGGCCTGGCGCTGGGCGTCGTCGAAGTACGCCGGCACCGTGACCACCGCGTCGGTGACCTTCTCGCCCAGGTACGCCTCGGCGTCGCGCTTGAGTTTCTGCAACACCCGAGCGGCGATCTCCTGCGCGGTGTAGCGCTTGCCGTCGATGTCGCCGACGTCGGGGAAGTGCCACGAATTGTCGCCCATGTGCCGCTTCACCGAGCGGGCGGTGCGCTCCACGTTGGTCACCGCCTGGCGCTTGGCCACCTCACCGACCAGCACCTCACCGTTCTTCGCGAACGCCACCACCGACGGCGTGGTCCGTGCCCCTTCCGCATTCGTGATGACGGTGGGTTCACCGGCTTCGAGAACCGCGACCACCGAATTGGTCGTGCCGAGGTCGATACCGACCGGACGTGCCATGAGGACGCTCCTCGTCGAACGTCGAGTGCTCCGGTGGCCGATTCCGCGTCCGCGCCCCGGCGCCACCGGCACCGCGAGCACCCCCGAGCCACGGACCCGCCACCGGACTCTCGTACCTAGCGGCCGTGCGGGTACTACCTCCGGAATATGACCCACATGCCCCCATGTCAACCGCAACCACGCCGATCACCGCACTCCCTCCACCAATGGTGACCGCACCCACACGTCGAGTGGCCGGCGACCTGGGGCGGTCGGGCCGCGCGCATCCGCCGGGTGACCCCGCCGTCACCCTTCGGACGTGCCGTCGTCCGCCATCGGCGCGGGCCGGTGGTCCGCCGGTCGGGCGCGGGTCGTGGATCGTTCATCGAATTCGGCTTGGCAGCGGGCCGGCGAAGCGATGTGCTGGTGGCGTTCGTGTTCGATCGGTTGTCTGTCCACGATCCGCAACTCCCGTGACCACGACGGCGGATGCCCGCGTGGTCGCGCCCGGGCCGGAGGTTGAATCCTGATGCGTCGACGTTCCCCGCGCCGAGCCGTCACCGCCACCATCAGCGCCGTGTGCGGCGCCGTACTGACCGTCGCCCTGACCACCTCGCCCGCCCTGGCGGCCGACGAGTGGCGACAGACGTCCAGCAGGACCTTCCTGCTCCTGGATGCCCTGCAGCGTTCCCAGGGCGTCGCCACCGACGGGCAGAGCTGGTTCTTCTCCTGGCAGAACGGGCTCCAGCGCACCACCCTGGACGGTTCCAGGATCGTCGACAAGCCGTTCGCGATCCCCAAGCGGATCGCCGACCTCGGCGGCAACCACATCGGCGACATCGACTATCACGACGGAAGGATCTACGCCCCCATCGAGGACGGCAGCGGGTATCGGCACCCCTTCATCGCGCTGTTCGACGCCCGGACCCTGGAGTTCACCGGCACCGCGTACGAACTCCCGCAGCCCCTGCACACCCAGGGCGTGCCGTGGGTGGCCGTCGACGCGGCCCGCGGCTACGTCTATACCGCCGAGTGGAACAACACCACCGCGCTCAACGTGTTCGCCCTGGCCGACCTGTCGTTCGTCAAGCAGGTGCCGCTGAGCACGACGGTCGGCCGGATCCAGGGCGCCAAGATGTATCAGGGCAGGCTCTACGCGTCCGCCGACAACGACCGCAAGTCGATCTACCGGATCGATCCGGACACCGGCGTCGTCGCCGACGTGCTCGACCGCGACCTGCCCGCCGGCACCGAGGCGGAGGGGCTGGCCTTCCTGCCCACCGCGGACGGCGCGGTGCTGCACACCCTGGACGTGGCGCCCTCGCGGCTGTGGGTGAACTTCCGCAACTACCAACCCGTCGGCACGAGCTGACCGCCGCCGATCCGGTGCTCGGGGCCCGCCGCCAACCTGGTGGTGGACGGCGGCGGCCCTCGACATAATGCAGGGGCAATCTATTGCACGACGGCGACCCGATGCCGGGACGGCTTTCGCGTGGGGCGAGGGCCGCGGGCCGATCGCGCGGGCCGAACCCGCCTGCGATCGATGGGCATCGGGCTCATCGACCGTCGTAGGCAAGGAGCGACGACGTGGTCTTTCCCCTTCCCCGTACCCTCGCGGCCCTGCGCGTGGCCCGCGAGGCCGCCCAGACCATTCGCCGGGCCGGGCGCCCCCGGCGGATCCGACTCAAGTCCTCCGCCGCGGACCTGGTCACCGCGACCGACCTGCGGGTGGAGAAGCTGGTCCGGGCCTGGCTGAGCAGCCACTACCCGCAGGACGCGGTGGTCGGCGAAGAGGGCGGCGGGTTGGCCGAGTTGGATCTGCGTCGGCCGACCTGGTTCGTGGATCCGCTGGACGGCACCACCAACTTCGCCCACGGCCTGCCGCATTACGCGTGCGCGATCGCGTTCTGGGACGGTGAGCAACTCGCGCTCGGCGTGGTCGCCGACGCGACCCGGCGCAGGACCTACTGGGCCGAGGCCGGGCGCGGCGCCTACGAGGGGCGCAAGCGTCTGCAGGTTTCGGACACCCGCACGTTGGGCCGCAGTGTGATCGCCACCGGCTTCCCGCCGTCCCGGGCCACCGATCCGGACAACAATCTGGCCGAGTTCCTGTCCGTGGTCAACGACACCCGCGACGTGCGCCGGCTGGGCTGCGCCGGCATCGATCTGTCCTGGGTGGCGGCCGGTCGCCTGGACGCCTACTGGGAGCAGCGCTGCGGCCCGTGGGACTGGGCGCCCGGCGCGATCCTGGTGCGCGAGGCCGGTGGTCGGGCCAGCACGTTCGACGGGACCGACTGGAAGCCCGGCGACGGCGAACTGGTGGCCTCCAACGGCGCGATCCACGACCGCCTGCTGCGCTCGTTCGCACAGGCCCGGGCCGGCGCCGGGCTGCCCGCCCGGCCGATCGCGGCCTGACCGGGCACACCCGCCGGCACCGGACTGGGCGGACCTGCTCACCACCACCGTGCGCGAGGTCGGCGACTGGACCCAGATCGGTACCTCGACGGTGCGCCCGTTGGTGGCCCGG
>NZ_JBEXUX010000166.1:0-3331 GCF_040629175.1 Embleya sp. NPDC005971
ACGCCCGGTCTCATTCCGAACCCGGAAGCTAAGCTCTCCAGCGCCGATGGTACTGCACTCGAAGGGGTGTGGGAGAGTAGGACGCCGCCGGAATCAACGTGAGTAAGGGGCCCCACCCCGGTGGGGCCCCTTATTTTTTTATCCGGATCTATTTACTGTGGCGACCCCTGTTCGCAGAGGTTCATGGCCACTGTCGGGTGCGCCGACTTCGTTCGTCATACGGGACAATGGTGGTCGAGCCACAGGCGACTGCGTACCCGTACGACGATCACGAGGAGCAAATCCCATGTCCAATCCCCCCTCCGAGGGACGGCCGAGTCGCCGTCCCGGTGGATCGCAGTACTCGGGGGGCGGTGGCGGCGGTGATCGCCGGCCGTTCAACCGTGACGATCGTGGTGGCCGTCCGGCTTCCGGTGGTCGTGATCAGGGCGGCCGGGACGATCGCGGCGGTTCGCGTCCGCCGTTCAACCGGGACGATCGCGGTGGCAACCGTGGTGCGGGCGCAGGTCGCCCCCAGTCCGGTGGACGGCCGCAATCCGGTGGTCGGGACGACCGCGGTGGCGCTTCGCGTCCCTCTTTCAATCGTGATGATCGTTCCGGTGGTGGCTCGCGTCCGCCGTACCGATCGGACCGGCCCGAGCGTTCGGACCGGCCCGGTCGTGACGACCGCGGCGCTTCGCGTCCCTCGTACGGCAACCGTGACGACCGGGGTGGCTCGCGTCCCGCGTTCAACCGGGACGACCGCGGCGCCGGGCGTCCGCAGTCGGGTGGTCGGGATGATCGGGGTGGCGCTTCGCGTCCCTCTTTCAATCGTGATGATCGTTCCGGTGGTGGCTCGCGTCCGCCGTACCGTTCCGACCGGCCCGAGCGTTCGGACCGGCCTGCTCGGGACGACCGCGGGGACTCGCGTCCGGGCTTCCGGTCGGATGCTCCCGAGCGTGACCGCGGCCAGTCGCGTACCTCTTACGGGGCGCGCGGTGATCACGCGATCTCGCGGCCGAACCGCGAGGACCGCGACGGCGGTTCGCGTCCCCCCTTCAACCGTGACGACCGTGGTGGACGCCCGTCGTACGGCAACCGTGACGACCGTGGTGGCTCGCGTCCCGCGTTCAACCGGGACGACCGCGGCGGGGATCGTCGCCCTCCGGCCGGTCGTGACGACCGGCCCGGGTTCCGCGAGGAGCGCGGTGGGGAACGTCGTCCGTCGTTCAACCGGGACGATCGTTCCGGTGGTGGCTCGCGTCCGCCGTACCGATCGGACCGGCCGGAGCGTTCGGAGCGGCCCGGTCGTGACGACCGTGGTGGCTCGCGTCCCTCGTTCGGGAACCGGGACGACCGGGGTGGTGCCGGTGGTCGTCTGCCGTCTCGTTCGGATCGGCCGGCGCGCGACGACCGCGGTGGTAGTGGGCGTCCGTCATTCAATCGGGACGACCGCGGTGGTTCGCGTCCTGCGTTCAACCGGGACGACCGCGGTGGGGATCGTCGTCCCTCGTTCAATCGTGACGACCGTGGTGGTGCCGGTGCGTCGCGTGCGCCGTACCGTGCGGATCGGCCCGAGCGTTCGGACCGGCCTGCTCGTGAGGAGCGGGAGTTCGGGGATCGTGACCACCGGGACGGCGCCAGCAGCCGGCCGACCTACAACGGTCAGCCCGGCGCGCGGCAGCCGTTCCACGAGCGTCGTCCGGCGCCGCGTCGGGACGACCGGGGTTCGGGTCGTCCGGCGAGTGGTGGTCGGGACGAGCGCGGTGGGTCGCGTCCGTCGTTCGGCAACCGGGACGATCGGGGCGGTGTGGGTGGTTCGCGCACGCCTTATCGTTCGGACCGTCCGGAGCGTTCGGAGCGGCCTGCTCGGGACGATCGCGGTGGGTCGCGTCCGCCGTTCCGGTCGGATCGGCCGGAGCGCTCCGACCGGCCCGCTCGGGACGATCGCGGTGGGTCGCGTCCGTCGTACGGCGACCGTGGGGGTTCGCGGTCCTCGTTCAGCCGGGACGACCGTGGTGGGCGTCCCTCGTACGGGGATCGGGACCGGGGCAACAGCCGTCCGTCGTATGGGAACCGGGACGACCGCGGTGGGTCGCGTCCGTCGTTCGATCGTCGGGACGAGCCCGGTTATGTGCCGGTCGAGCGGATGTTCATCCCCGAGGACGTGCAGGCCGAGGAGCTCGGTGCGGAAGCGCGCCAGGAGCTGCGTGGGCTGCCCAAGACCCTCGCGGACGAGGTCGCGCGCAACCTGGTGATGATCGGCCGTACGGTCGACGAGGACCCGGAGCTGGCCTACAAGTACGCCAAGGTCGCGCTGCGGCTCGCGTCACGCGTTGCCGCGGTGCGGGAGGCGGCGGGGATCGCCGCCTACATGGCCGGTGCGTATGCGGAGGCGCTGTCCGAGCTGCGTGCGGCTCGGCGGATGACCGGTTCGAGCGAGCACTGGGCCGTGATGGCCGACTGCGAGCGCGGGCTGGGCCGTCCGGAGCGGGCGTTGCAGATGGCGGGTGCGGACGAGGTCAAGGAACTGGACAAGGCCGCGCAGATCGAGCTGCGGATCGTCGCGGCCGGTGCGCGTCGCGACCTGGACCAGCTCGACGCGGCCGTGGTCACGTTGCAGGTGCCGGAGCTGAACTCGGCGTCGACCAACCCCTGGGTGGCGCGACTGCGGTTCGCTTATGCCGACGCGTTGGCGGCCGTGGGCCGGGACGACGAGGCGCGCGACTGGTTCGGTCGGGCCGCCGAGGCGGACACGACGGGCGAGACGGGTGCGGCCGAGCGGGTCGCGGAACTCGACGGCCTGGACTTCACGGACGCGCTCGACCCGGACGCGGAGGACGACGAGGACTACGTCGAGGAGTCGGACGCGGGTTCGGAGACGGAGTCGGCTGAGCTCGACGACGCGGACGACGAGGCCGAGGCCGAGGTTGCCGCCGCCGATGTCGTCGAGGGTGACGAGCCGGTCGGGGACGCGAAGGACTGATTCGCCCGCGCGGCGGACGCGGGGAGGGCCCGGCACATCCGTGCCGGGCCCTCCCCGCGTTTTGGCCCACGGGCCGCAGCAGGTTCCTGCCCGCTCCACCCGTTGCCTTTGGCGCGGAGGCCGCGGTTCTACGGGCACCGGGACGGCCGGCTCCGGCCCCGCGGCCACGCCCCTGGCCGACCGCGATCCGGGTTTCGGCTGCGGGAACGGCTTGGCTTTCCCCACGCCGCCGAACGCGGCTACGGCCCGGCGCGTCAGCGCCCCCGAGATGGGTGAGCCGCGCGATCGACGCGCGCAGCGCGGAGAGCGGCGGAGCCGCAAAACGTTGACTTCGTGGCCCGGAGCGAAGCGCAGGGACACGAAGTC
>NZ_JBEXUX010000167.1:0-3312 GCF_040629175.1 Embleya sp. NPDC005971
GGCATTCGCAGGGTGAGATCGCTGCGGCGTGTGTGGCGGGTGCGTTGTCGCTGGCGGACGCGGCGAAGGTTGTGGCGTTGCGGAGCCGGGCGATTTTGGAGATGGCCGGTTCGGGCGGGATGGCGTCGGTGTCGTTGCCGCGGGTGGACGTGGCGGAGTTGTTGACCGCGTTCGAGGGTCGGGTGTCGGTGGCGGCGGTGAACGGTCCGGCGTCGGTGACGGTGGCGGGTGACTCGGCCGCGCTGGACGAGTTGCTTGCGGAGTGTGATGCGCGGGGTGTGTGGGCGCGTCGGGTCCCGGTGGACTACGCGTCGCATTCGGTGCAGGTGGAGTCGATTCGGGAGCGGTTGCTTGCGGAACTGGGCGACCTCGAACCGATGGCGCCGGCGGTCCCGTTCTACTCGACGGTGACGGCGGAGCGGGTGGAGAGCGCCGCTCTGGACGCGGAGTACTGGTACACGAATCTGCGCGAGACCGTGCGGTTCGAGGAGACGGTGCGGCTGCTGCTGGCGCAGGGCTTCGACGCCTTCGTCGAGGCCAGCGCCCACCCGGTGCTCACCACGCCGGTGGAGGGCACGGTCGAGTCGGCCGAGGCCGAAGCGGTCGTCCTGGGCACGCTACGACGTGGCGAGGGCGGTCCGGACCGCTTCACCGCCGCGTTGGCCGAAGCGCACGTGAACGGCATCGCGGTCGACTGGGCCCCGCTGCTGCACGACGGAGACGGCGAGGGTGACCGCGACCGCGCTCGGGACACCGTGGCCGGCGAGCTGCCGACCTACGCCTTCCAGCGTCGCCGTTACTGGTTGCAGGCCCCTCCCGGGGTACGCGGGGACCTCGGAGCGGTGGGGCTGCGGGACACCGAGCACCCCTTGGTGGGGGCCTGCGTGTCGACCGTGGATGGTGGCGTGGTGCTGACCGGGCGGCTGTCGTTGTCCGCGCAGCCGTGGCTGACCGATCACACGGTCGCCGGGACGGTGCTGCTGCCTGGCGCGGCGTTCGTGGAACTGGCCGTACGGGCCGGCGAGGCGGCCGGGTGCGACCGGGTGGACGAACTGACGCTGCAGGCACCGCTGGCCGTCCCCGAGCAGGGGGCCGTGGTGGTCCAGGTCGTGGTGTCCGCGCCGGATGCGGCGGGCGGCCGGGCCGTGTCGGTGCACTCACGGACCGGCGATGAGGACCTCGGGGCGGACTGGACCTGCCACGCGATCGGTCGGCTCGTGGATCGGGACGAGTCGTCCACCGTTGTCGAGGTCTCCGATGCCGATGGCGTCTGGCCCCCGGTCGGGGCTCGGTCGATGGACCTGGACGGGTTCTACCCGGATCTGGCGGCGCGTGGCTACGAGTACGGTCCGGTGTTCCGCGGGCTCACCTCGGTCTGGCACCTCGGCGACGAGGTCTACGCCGAGGTGGCGCTGCCGGCCGAACATCGGGAGGAGGCCGCGCGCTTCGGGCTGCATCCGGCGCTGCTGGATGCCGCGTTGCACGCCATCGTGACGGCGGGCCACCCCGGTGCGGACGACGGCCGGCTGCGGTTGCCGTTCTCGTGGAGCGGGGTCGCCCTGTCCGCGACCGGCGCGTCCGCCGCGCGGGTACGGATCACCCGGCACGACGCGGACACCGTCGCGCTGGCCTTCGCGGACACCGACGGTCGCCCCTTCGCCCGGATCGCTGCGTTGACCCTGCGACCGATCGACGCGGAGCAACTGCGCGACGCGGTCGGCGCCAAGGAGCCGCTGTACGCCGTCGAGTGGGTACCGGCGGCCCCCGCGGAGCCGACCGACGCGCCGGCGGAGGTTGTCGTGCTCGGCCGCGATCCGTTCGGATCGGCCGGCACGAACCCGACGACGACCGGCTACCCGGACCTCGCCGCCCTGACGGCCGCGCTCGACGCGGGCAGCTCCGTTCCCGCGACCGTCCTGCTCCCGTGCGTCGGCGACCCGGCCGGGGCCTTCCCGGATGCCGAGGCCGCGCATGCGGTTGCGGTGGGGGTGTTGTCGGTGGTGCGGGGGTGGTTGGGTGACGGGCGTTTTGTGGGGTCGCGTCTGGTGGTGGTGACTCGGGGTGCGGTGGGGGCCGGGTCGGTGGTGTCGGATGTGGCGTCGTCGGTGGTGTGGGGTCTGGTGCGGTCGGCGGCGACGGAGCATCCGGACCGGTTCGCGCTGGTCGACGTCGATGGCGATGCGGCGGGCGGGGATTGGGTTTCCGGATTGTCCGGGGCCTTGGCGTGCGGCGAGCGAGAGGTCGCGGTTCGTGGGGGCACCGTGTTGGTGCCGCGTCTGGTTCGACAGGTCGTCGAGGCGGGCGTAGCGGAATCGTCGTTCGGTGTCGGCACGGTGCTGATCACCGGCGGTACGGGCACGTTGGGCGCTTTGGTGGCGCGCCATCTGGTTGCGCGGCACGGCGTGCGCAGTCTGGTGTTGCTCGGCCGTCGGGGTGAACAGGCGCCGGGGGCCGGCGAGTTGAGGCAGGAGCTGACGGCGCTGGGTGCGTCGGTGTCGGTGCGGGCGTGTGATGCGGCCGACCGGGATGCGCTGGCCCGCGTGCTGGGGGATGTTCAGGGGCCGTTGACCGGTGTCGTGCATGCGGCGGGGTTGTTGGACGACGGCCTGGTGGAGGCGTTGACCGACGAGCGGTTGCACACCGTGTTGCGGTCCAAGGTGGACGGTGCGGTCAACCTGCACGAGTTGACCCGCGATCTCGACCTCTCCGCCTTCGTGCTCTTCTCCTCGGCGTCGGGCATCCTCGGCGGTCCCGGGCAGGCGAACTACGCGGCGGCGAACACGTATCTCGACGCCCTCGCGCACATCCGCCGGGCGGACGGGCTCCCCGCCACCTCGATGGCCTGGGGCTTCTGGGCGACGGCCAGCGGGATGACCGGACACCTGGACGACGGCGACACGGCCCGCCTGGCTCGGACGGGAATCGTGCCGCTCACCGAGGAGCAGGGGCTCGCACTCTTCGACGCCGCCCTCGCTCCGACCACCCCGGCCCTGACCGTACCGATCCGTCTCGACGCCGCGGCGCTGCGCAGCGGAGCCGCCGCAGGGCGGTTGCCGTCGATGCTCGGCGGCCTGGTTCGGGCGGCCAAGCGCCGGATCGACCTGCCTGCGGCGGGAGACGACCGGGAGAGCAGCGCCCTCGCTCGGCGCATCGCGGCGCTGCCGCCCGCCGAACAGGAACGCGAGCTGGTCGAGTTGGTGCGCGGGGTCGCCGCCGGCGTGTTGGGTCACGAGTCGGGTGAGGTGGTGGGCGCTGGGCGGGCGTTCAAGGATCTCGGGTTCGATTCGATGTTGGCGGTGGATCTGCGGAACC
>NZ_JBEXUX010000168.1:0-2947 GCF_040629175.1 Embleya sp. NPDC005971
CTCGCGTATTGGAGGCGGGAGTTGGCGGGTCTGCCGGATCGGCTCGCGTTGCCGTTCGACCACCCCCGCCCGGCCGTGGCGTCACTGCGCGGCGAGCACATCGCCATCGAAATCGATGCCCCGCTGCACGCCGCCCTGATCGACCTCGGCCGCTGCCATGGCGCGAGTCCGTTCATGGTGCTGCATGCCGGACTGGCCGCGCTGTTCACGCGTCTGGGTGCGGGTACCGACATTCCCGTCGGCAGTCCCATCGCCGGGCGTACCGATCAAGCCTTGGACGACCTGGTCGGGTTCTTCGTCAACACGCTGATCCTGCGGACGGACACCTCGGGTGATCCCAGCTTCGCGGAACTCCTCGGCCGGGTCCGGGAGAACGCGCTGACCGCCTACGCACACCAGGACATCCCCTTCGAGCACCTGGTGGAGGAACTCAACCCCGCCAGGACATCGGCACACCACCCCCTGTTCCAAACGGCGCTGGTGCTGCACGGCGCGCCCTGGGACGACCTGGCCCTGCCCGGGCTGCAGGCGACCGCGACACCCGTACACACTGGCACCGCCAAGTTCGACCTGAGCCTCCACCTGTTCGAGCGGTTCGGCGCGGTCGGCGAGCCGGCGGGGATGACCGGCGTGGCCGAGTACGCGACCGACCTGTTCGACCGCGCCACCGTGGAGGTGATGGTCGCGCGGTGGCTTCGGCTGCTGCGCGCCGTCACCGAGGCTCCCGACGCGCCGATCGGCGGCGTCGACGTGCTCTCCGCCGAGGAACGCCACCAGTTGGTCGTTGCGGCCGGGTCGGAAGCGGCGGAGGTCCCGGAAGGGACGATCCCGGCACTGTTCGCGGCGCGAGTGAGCGCCAACCCGGACGCGGTGGCCGTGGTGAGCGGGGAGGAGGAACTGAGCTACGACGAGCTGAATGCTCGTGCCAATCGGCTCGCACACGCGTTGATCGCCCGCGGCGTCGGCCCCGAGGACGTCGTCGCGCTCGTCCTGCCTCGCTCCGTCGAACTGGTCACCGCGATCCTGGGGGTGCTCAAGGCCGGCGCCGCCTACCTCCCCATCGACCCGCGATACCCGGCGGCACGAGTGCGCTTCATGCTGGACGACGCCCACCCCGCGTTGCTGCTCACCGGCTCGGATACCGACGCGACCCGCACCCTCACCGGCCCGGGCCTGCCGCGCCTGGTCCTGGGTCACGAGGAGACCGAGCGGGAACTCGCCGAATCCCCCGACACCGATCCTGCCGATGCGCACCTCCGTGCGCCGCTGCTCGATCGGCAACCGGCGTATGTGATGTTCACGTCGGGTTCGACGGGTGAGCCGAAGGGCATCGCGGTCACCCATCACGACGTGGTCGCGTTGGCATCGGCCCCGATCTGGCGTGGTGGTGCGCACGAGCGGGTGTTGGTGCACTCGCCGACGGCGTTCGACGCGTCCACCTACGAGTTGTGGGTGCCGTTGCTCAACGGTGGCACGGCCGTTGTGGCGCCGACCCGGGCGCTCGACGCCGACACGCTGCGCGAGGTGATTGCCCGTCATCGGGTGACGGCGCTCTTTTTGACCTGCGGGTTGTTCCATCTGATCGCGGATGAGCGACCGGATTGTTTCGCCGGTGTGCGTGAGGTGTGGACCGGTGGCGACGTGGTCTCGCCGTCGGCCGCCGCCCGGGTCCAGGATGCCTGTCCCGACACGGTGGTGGTGCACGTCTACGGCCCGACCGAGACGACGACGTTCGCCACCTACCATCGGCTCGAAGCCGCGATCGCCGCCGATCGGCCGCTGCCGTTGGGTCGGCCGATGCCCGGCATGCGCGCCTACGTCCTGGACGCCGGTCTGGGCCTGCTGCCCCCCGGTGTGCCGGGGGAGTTGTACCTGGCCGGCCCGGGTGTGGCCCGCGGCTACCCCAATCGGCCCGCCCTGACCGCCGAACGTTTCGTGGCCTGCCCGTTCGGTCCGGCGGGGGAACGGATGTACCGTACCGGCGACTTGGTGAAGTGGCGTACGGACGGGGCCGGGTTGGAGTTCTGTGGCCGCGTCGACGAGCAGGTCAAGATCCGCGGGTTCCGGATCGAACCGGGCGAGATCGAGACGGCGTTGACCGCGCACCCCGACGTGGCTCAGGCCGTCGTCGTCGCCCGCGCGGACCGGACCGGCGATCGGTGCCTCGTCGCCTATGTCGTGGCGACCCCCGGACAGACCCCGAGTCACGACGACTTGCGCGTGTGCCTGCGGGAACGGCTGCCCGACTACATGGTGCCGGCGGCCTTCGTGACCCTGGACGTGGTACCACTCACCTCCACCGGGAAACCCGATCGCGCCGCACTGCCCGCCCCCGAACACGACGACCCCCGACCCGGCGGACAACCCCCGCGCACCCCGCGCGAGCAGTTGCTGGCCGGGTTGTTCGCCGAGGTGCTCGGGCTGCCCGCGGTCGGTGCCGACGACGACTTCTTCGCTCTCGGCGGGCACTCCCTGCTCGGTACCCGTGTCATCGCCCGGATCCGCGCTGTCCTCGGCGCCGAGGTGGAACTGCGCACCCTGTTCGAGCACCCGACGGTCGCCGCTCTCGCGGCCCGCCTCGACACTGCGGGTCGGGCGCGTCCCGCGTTGGTGCCGGTGCCGCGGCTCGGGGTGGTGCCGCTCTCGTTCGCGCAACGAAGGTTGTGGTTCCTCCACCGCATGGAAGGTCCCAGCTCCACCTACAACGTTCCGTTGGCGTTGCGTTTGTCGGGTGTGCTCGATCGGGGTGCGTTGGAGCGGGCTGTGGTGGATGTGGTGGTGCGGCACGAGAGTTTGCGGACGGTGTTCGACGAGGTGGAGGGGGTGCCTTGTCAGCGGGTGTTGGGGGAGAAGGAGGTGGGGGGTTGTGTGCGGGTGCCGGTGGTCGAGGTGGGTGTGGGGGAGTTGGGGGTTCGGCTTGCCGAGGCTGCTCGTCATGCTTTCGATC
>NZ_JBEXUX010000169.1:0-2815 GCF_040629175.1 Embleya sp. NPDC005971
GGTTCCGCAGATCCACCGCCAACATCGAATCGAACCCGAGATCCTTGAACGCCCGCCCAGCGCCCACCACCTCACCCGACTCGTGACCCAACACGAGTGAGACGTTCGTCCGGACCAGGTGGAGGATCTCGGCCTCGCGCGCCTCGTCGTCGAGCACCGCGAGCCGGGACGCGAAGGTGGATCCGGCCGCGTCGGCCGCACCGGTCGCGATCCGACGGCTCGTCGCGCGTACCAACCCGCGCAACACGTCCGGCAACGCGCCGGCAGCCGCGCGGGTCCGCAGCGCCGCCGGGTCGAGCAGGACCGGCAGGAGGTGCGCCGCGTCGGAGCGCACGGCGGCGTCGAAGAGGGCGAGCCCGTCCTCGTCGGTCAGGGCGCGCACTCCGCGACGCAGCGCCCGGGCGGCCGCGCTGCCCTCGGTATCGGCGGTCATACCGCTGGATCGGGCCCACGGGCCCCAGCCGAGGGAGATTCCGGGGCGGCCGGATGCCCGGCGGTGTTCCGCCAGGGCGTCCAGGAACGCGTTGGCCGCCGCGTAGTTCGCCTGACCGCTGTTGCCGAACACACTCGCGGCGGAGGAGAAGAGCACGAAAGCGGCGAGGTCCAGATCGCGGGTCAACTCGTGCAGGTTGACCGCACCGTCCACCTTGGACCGCAACACGGTGTGCAACCGCTCGTCGGTCAACGCCTCCACCAGGCCGTCGTCCAACAACCCCGCCGCATGCACCACACCGGTCAACGGAACCCGAAGACCCTCCAGCACACGGACCAGCACATCCCGATCGGCCGCATCGCCCGCCTCGACCACAACGGACGCGCCCAGCTCCGTCAGCTCCGCCACCAAAGCGGTGGCTCCGGAAGCATGTTCGCCCCGGCGACTGAGCAACACCAGGCTCCGCACGCCGTATTCGGTCACCAGATGCCGGGCCACCAAAGCGCCCAACGTGCCCGTACCGCCGGTGATCAGCACCGTGCCCGCACCGAACGACGAGCCCTCGACGCCCGCATCGACCGCATGCCGCACCAGACGCGGCACCGACACCGCATCCCCACGAACGACAACCTCACGCTCGCCGCACGCCAAAGCCCCGGACAACCCGGCAACCCAATCCCCGCCATCGACGTCGACCAGCGCGAACCGGTCCGGATGCTCCGTCGCCGCCGACCGCACCAGACCCCACACCACCGACGACGCCACATCCGACACCACCGACCCCGACCCGGCCCCCACCGCACCCCGAGTCACCACCACCAGACGCGACCCCACAAAACGCCCGTCCCCCAACCACCCCCGCACCACCGACAACACCCCCACCGCAACCGCATGCACGGCCTCGGCATCCGGGAAGGCCCCGGCCGGGTCGGCGGCGTCCTGCGACGACGAGATCCCGCACGGAAGCAGCACGACCTCCGGAATCGGGCCACCCGCGTCGACGGCTGCGCCGAGCGCGCCGAGGTCCGAGTACACGGCCAGGGGCCCGGCGGCCGGTTGCGCGTCGATCGCGGCAAGTACCGCCCACTCCTCGGGCAGCGACTCGCCCATCGCATCGGCCGAGCTCGGGGCAGGCACCCAGTCGACACGGAACATGCTTCGGGCACGGTCGCCCCGCGCCTCCCGGAACTCCTCGATCGAGACCGGCCTGACCACCAGCGAGTCGACGGTCAGCACCGACCGACCGGCCTGGTCGGCCAGTTCGACGGCAACCTCGTCGGGACCGAGGTGCGCAAGTCGCACGCGCAGCGCGGTCGCACCGGTCGCGGCCAGGGACACGCCCGCCCAACGGCTCGGCAGCCGCAGGCGTCCGTCCGCGGGGCCACCGAGGGCAATGCCGTGCAACGCGGCGTCCAGCAGGGCCGGATGGATGCCGAATCCGGACGAAGCCTCCTCGTCCGTGGGCAGCGCCACCTCGGCGCAGAGGTCGTCCCCGACGCGCCAGGCCGCCCGCAACCCGCGGAAGAGGCCGCCGTAGTCGTGTCCCGCCTCGGCCAGGCCGTCGTAGAAGCCGTCGAGGTCGATCGCCTGTGCGCCGGCCGGTGGCCAGGCCGCGGCCCACTCGACCTCCCGGCCCGCACCGGTCGCCAATACGGCCGTGGCGTGCCGCGTCCAGCCGTCGGCGGCATCCGCGTCGGCCGGGCGGGAATAGATGCCCAGGCCGTACGTCCCGACGTCGGCGGACTCGTCCACCCGTAGCTGGATGCGTACCGCGCCCTGGTCCGGAATCCGCAGCGGGGCCTCCAGGACGAGTTCCTCCAGCAGGTCGCAGCCCACCTCGTCCGCCGCGCGAACGGCCAGGTCGACCACGGCCGCGCCGGGAAGCACCACCGATCCGGCAACCCGGTGACCGGCCAGCCACGCGTGCGAGCCGAGGGAGAGCGATCCGGTCAGGACGAGGCCGTCGGAGTCGGCCAGCCGTACCGCAGCCCCGAGCAGCGGGTGGTCGGCCATGGTCAGTCCCGCCGACGCGAGGTCGCCGGCGGTCGAACCGGCAGTCGCCGGCCAGTACCGCCTGCGCTGGAAGGCGTACGTCGGCAGTTCCACCGGCCCGGCGCCCCCGCCGTCCAGCAGCGGTCGCCAGTCGACCGGCAGCCCCACGGCGAACGCCTCGGCAAGCGCCGCGGTGAACCGGTCACGGCCCCCCTCGCCCCGACGCAGCGTGCCCATGGATACCGCTCGGGCCTCGGCGGACTCGATGGTGTCCCCGATCGAACCGGTCAGGACGGGGTGTGCGCTGGCCTCGACGAAGGTGTCGAAGCCCTGCGCGAGCAGCAGCCGCACCGTCTCCTCGAACCGCACGGTCTCGCGCAGGTTGCTGTA
>NZ_JBEXUX010000170.1:0-2593 GCF_040629175.1 Embleya sp. NPDC005971
GCAGGTTGTGCTCGGACAGTCGGCGTGCCGTCGCGGTGATCCTGTGCACCGGACGCAGCACCCGGCCGGACATCCACCAGCCGACCAGCATCGAGGTCGCCGCGAGCAGCAGCAGCGCCGCGCCCAACACGGTCAGCAGCTGACTCATCGTCACGTCCTGGCCGGTGTCGGTGACCCGGCGGATCGTCTCGGCGGGGATCGCGGAGATCTGGATCGGTGTACCCGGAACCAGTTGCGCGGGCTGGGACACACCACTCACCGCCCCGTCCCCGTCGTATTGATACGGGGAGTCCGCCGCGAATGTCCTGGCCATCGCCGTCGGCAACCGTTGCGACAACCGCTGGTCGACGAACCAGTACACGATGCCCAACAACACCGTGCCCACCACGAGCGACACGCCGCCGTACATCAGCGCGAGCCGGGCCCGTGCCGACGGTCGGCTGAACACCGCCTTGGCGAGCAGCCGCGCGTTGCCGACCAGGCCGCCCGCACCCGGTATCCGCAGGCCGCTCATATCAGGTATCCCGAGCCGGGCACGGTGCGGATGACCTGGGGGTCGCCGAGCTTGGCGCGCAGTTTGGACATGGTCACCCGCACGGTGTTGGAGAAGGGGTCGATGTTCTCGTCCCAGACTCGTTCCAGCAGTTCCTCGGCGCTGACCACCGTGCCGTCGGCGGCCATCAGGGTGGCGAGCACGGCGAACTCCTTGTGCGCGAGCCGGATGTACTCCCCGTCGCGGGTGACCTGGCGGCGGGCGTTGTCCAGCACGATGCCGTGCTTCTCCAGCACCGGCGGCACCGCCGGTGCGGCACGCCGGCCCAGGGCCTGGACACGAGCCAACAACTCGGCGAACTCGAACGGCTTGGGCAGGTAATCGTCCGCACCCAGCCGCAACCCGGCGACCCGCTCGGGAACCGTGCCGGCGGCGGTCAACATCAGGATCCGGGTACGCAGCCGACCCGCCACGACCGCCTGGCACACGTCGTCGCCGTGCGTGCCGGGCAGGTCGCGGTCCAGTACCAGGACGTCGTAGTCGTTGACCGTGAGCCGCTCCAGCGCGCTGTCGCCGTCGTACGCGACATCCACGGCGATCGCCGCCCGGCGCAATCCTCGGGCGATCAGGTCGGCCAGCAGTTCCTCGTCCTCGGTAACCAGGACTCGCAAGGTCTCGTCGCTCCGCTTCGGGCCGGGTGGTGGGCACCAACCTCATCGTTTATACGCGACCCCGTGTTAGCTCCGGATAACCAATTCGGGAGACGGCCGGGTAACCCGCCGCCGCGTAGACCTGCTGTCGCACCCCTCGCCGCACCGGCGAGGGGTGACCACACCAGCGACGGTACGCCTACAGGCGGGAGCGGCAGTGATGACGAGGTTCGGGCGCGCGCGGTCGGGGCGGCCCCTGGCGCTGAGGTTGGCGGTCGGGGTGGTCCTGGCGAGTGGTCTCGCGTTGACCACGGTCGGTTGCGGCGACGACGGCGGCTCACCGAAGAGCAAGGTGGCCTCGGGCGGCGGCAGTGGCGGCGCGAAGGCCGAGTCGAGCGGTGGCCAGGCCGGCTCAGGCAAGAGTGACGACGGCGAACGCCGGGACCAGATGGTCAAGTTCGCGGGTTGCATGCGCGAGCACGGGGTCGACATGCCCGACCCGGAGCCCGGTGAGGGCGGCGCGATGCGGATGCAGGCGATGCCCGCGGAGCAGGACGCGTCGAAGACCGAGAACGCGATGAAGGCGTGCGAGAAGTTCCAGCCGAAGAGCGACTTCGACCCGAACGACCCCAAGTACAAGGAGTGGCAGGCCAAGCACATGGACTGCCTGCGCGAGAACGGCGTGAACGTGGGCGACGGTTCGATGGGGATCACCCTCGACGCGGGCGACGACAAGGTCACGAAGGCGATGGAGTTGTGCAACAAGAAGGTTCCGCCGCTGACGAAGAAGAAGTAGGGGCGGCCTCGTGGTTTCGATCGACACTCCACAGCAGTACGAATACGACGAGGAGCCGGCCTCGGCACCCGTCGAGCCGGACCGCTCGGCGTATCCGCGCGAGCGCCGGCGTCGTCGGCGTCGGCGGGCCGTGGCCGCGGCACTGGTGCTGGCCGCGGCGGGCGGCGCGGCGGCCGTACTGCTCTCCGACGGCGACGGTGACTCCGGGGCCTCCGCGAACCGCACGAAGCTGGACGCGGTCCCGGTGACCCGGGCGGACCTGGTCGACCGGCAGAGCGTGGACGGCAAGCTCGGCTATGCCGGCACGTACTCCGTGAACGCGGCCGCACCCGGACCGGACAAGGAGCCCCCGTCGGCGGGCAACAACCCGAACAAACCGCAGGGCGGCGGCACTCCCGGGCCGACCCAGAGCCCCGGCGGCGGCTCCGCACCGGGTTCCGGGCCCGGCGCGGGAACGGGCGGCGGCCAGGGCGGTACGCCCCCGGATTCCGGGAACAACGCGAGTCCAGGGACCATCACCTGGCTCCCGGGTATCGGCGACACGCTGTCGCGCGGTGACCGGGTGTACGGCCGGGACGGGACGAAGGTGCCGTTGTTCTACGGCGGGACGCCGTTCTGGCGGGCGTTGTACGTGGGTGTCGAAAAGGGCGTGGA
>NZ_JBEXUX010000171.1:0-2564 GCF_040629175.1 Embleya sp. NPDC005971
CTCGCTCGTGACTTCGTGTCCCTGCGCTTCGCTCCGGGCCACGAAGTCAACGTTCTGCGGCTCCGCCGCTCTCCGCGCTGCGCGCGTCGATCACGGGGGCGGGCTGGGTCGGGGGCGCTGACGCGCCGGGGGTGGGGTGGCCGGTTGGGGGTGGGTTGGGGGTGGTCGTGGGTGGGGCCGGCGGCGGTTCGGCGGGCTCGGGATTGGTGTCCGTGGTGTCCGACGCGACCGCGCCGGGGCGGGTCAATGTGCGGGGTCGTGGGGACCGCTTCGCTTCAGTTCGCACCTCCCGTCCGTGCAGGAGCGGCGCAGGCGGCCGGCCGAGACCGTCTCCATGAGGCCGATTGCCCAGCACATCGGGCAGCCGCGCAGAGCGACCAGGCCGACCGGGGCGAGGAGCAGGCTGGCCGGGCCGGTGACCGGTAGCAGGGCCAGGGATCCGGCGAGTGCGCCGAACCCGATGGCACCGCGGGCCAGATGGCGCGGGACGGTGGCGCTGGCGAAGCCGCCACGTGCATCGGCGGCGGCGTCGGGGGTGGAATCGGGCGGGGCGGGGCGTGTTGCCGTGGTCGAGTCAGGAGTCATGGTCGGATTCCCTCGTTCCCTTCGATCCGGTCGGGTCGTCGTGGAGGGCCTCGCGTACCGCCGAACGGGCGCGGTGCAGGCGGGACTTCATTGCGGCTGTGCCGAGTCCGAGCCGGTCCGCGACGGTGCGGCCGGGCAGGCCCTGGATGTCCCGCATGACCAGCACCTGCCGCTGGTCGTCGGGCAGCGCGGCGATCGCGGCGGCGACGCGTTCGGCTTCCAGGCGCAGCAGGACATCCTCCTCGGCGGACCGCGCGGCGCCGCCGAACGCGTCCAACCCACCGGGATCGTCGGCGGGCCCGTGTTGGAACAGGGCGCGGGTACGCCGCAGGCACTCGTTGCGGACGATCCGGAACATCCACGAGGCCAGTGCCCCGGACGCGCGGAGCATGCCGATCTTGCGGTACAGGATGATCAGCGCTTCCTGAGCCGCGTCCTCCGCGTCCTGGGGCGTGGCGCACAACGTGTGCGCGAATCGGCTCACGTGCGGATAGGAGCCGCGCACCAACGCGGTGAGCGCATCGACATCGCCGCGCTGCGCTGCGGCGACCAGGGTCGCGCCCGGCCAGGTGCGGTCAGACACCCTGACGCCTCCGGCGGCGCAGCAGCGTGACGGTACACGCGCACACCAACAACGCGGCAACCGCGACGGCGATGACGATGACGGCGGTCATGAGGTCCTCCCGGGTGGGGTACGGGGGCGGACGAGGTCGTCCGCACACCTAACACCTATAAGAGGCGCGACGACGCGAAAGGATTCACCCTCGTCCGTAGCCGAATGGTGCTGCAGTCCGTCCCACCCCACAACGCGGAACCACGACCGCACGCCACACCGGGGGTGGTCGGTGGACCGATCACCGCGCGGCGACGGCGATCGACGCGGTGGCGTGCAAGCACTGCCGCAACCTCACCTGGTGTGACCCGCCGGCCCAACGCCCGCCGTGACAGCGGATGTTCCGACGCCTGTCGGGGTCGACCCCACGATCGCCCACGCCCGCCGACGCCGAGAGGGGGCACGCCCCGCTGCCGTGCCCAGGGCGGAAGCCACACCCCACCCACCCACCCGGCCGGATACGGAAGCCGTAGGCGGCGGCTCAGACGTTTCGTCGGGGGCGTTGGATGCGGACCTCGTGGGCGGTGGACAGGTCCGGGTAGTACGGCAGTTCGAGGTGGCGAACGGTGGTGACGGTCACCGTCGCGTCGTTGCTCCAGGACACCGAGACACCGAAGTCGACCGTGCCGTCGCGGCGGGTGAGGCCGAAGTGCTTCATGGTGTTGCCATCGGAACGTACCTCGGCGGTGACCCAGGCACCGGCAACCGGATCGCCGCTCGTACCGGTCACCTCAGCCGTCGCCGTCGCCCACCACGGCCCCTGGCCATCGGGCCGCCCGAGTTCGCTCGCCCTGCCGGTAACGGACGTCACGGCCAGACCCGGCCTCGGAACCGCCGAGGCAGGCATCGAAAACGATCGATCGTCGCGGGCAGGGTGCATGAGACGGCTCTCCAGGGCATGGGCGATCAGTACAGCCTGACCGGCGCAGGCATGCACGGTTCGACGCCCGGATGGTCACCGGGTGAACGACACCCCAACATTGGTTCGGACCGGTTACCACTTCTTGACATGAACGGAACGAATCGCCACCATCCCCACCTCGCCCACCCCCGCACCCCAGCCCGGTCGGCACACCGCGCTTACGACCCGGGTCCGCCGGCACGCTGCGCTTGCGACCCGGTTCGACCGGCGCGCCGCGCCGCGCCCACGACCTCCGCCCACCAACCAAAGCCCCACCCTCGGCGCGTCAGCGCCCCCGACTTGGGCCCACCCCGGTGATCGACGCGCGCAGCGCGGAGAGCGGCGGAGCCGCAAAACAAAGACTTCGTGGCCCGTAGCGAAGCGAAGGGACACGAAGTCACGAGCGAGGGGCCACTTTTTGCGGAGGAGCGTCAGCGGGGGAGCAAAAAGTGGTGCCTCGCGAGC
>NZ_JBEXUX010000172.1:0-2547 GCF_040629175.1 Embleya sp. NPDC005971
CGTCACCACCCGCGACGGCCTCATCGTCATCGGCTACCAGGCCGACCAGCCCCCGACCGCCCAGCGCTCGGCCTTCATCGGCGAGGAGCCGCAGCGATGACCGAGCCCACCCCCGCCCAGCTCGACGCCCTCCTCGACCGCGCCGAGAGACACGCCCTCAGCCACGCCGAGGCCGAACTGCTGAGCGTCACCGTCCGCCGGCTGGTTGAGGAGCGCGACACCCACGCCCACGCCGTTCAGCGCGTGCGGGACCTCCACCGGCCCTGGACGACCGTCTACGGCACGCACTGCAACGCGTGCTCCCGCCTCGACATCACCGGCACCACCATGACCGGCCGCGTCATCGACATGCCCTGCCCGACCATTCGCGCCCTCGACGCCCAGCCCGAGCCGGCGGCGGACACCGACACCGCACGGGGCCGGACATGAGCGGCCCCGTGATCAACCTCGCCGACCGCCGACCACCACCGGCAGGAGACCAGCCCGCGATCTGCCCGTGCGGGAGCTGGTACTGGGTCCTCCGGTCCACCCACGAACGCGTGCCCGAACACGGCGCGCTGACCATGCGCACCGACGGCACCGTCTCCGGATACGCCGGCTACCCGCACTGCCAGCACTGCGGACGCCCCTGGGGCGGCACCGCCACCTGACGCGCCGAGGGCCCGCCGCTCACCGCAGGGGGACGGGAGCGCGGGCCCAGCGCCCGGCCGGGGGGAGTGCCGGATCCGAGACGGTACGCCCCCTCTGCGACACATGACAGAGCTTGATCCATTCGAGACCAGAGCGACACAGGAGCGACATGAGCATCGAACTCGCCAACGCCATCGCCACGTTGATCCTCACCGGCATGGCAGCCGTCGCGATCATCCGCCTGCTATGCCGCGTCGACATCTTGCAGCGGCAGGCCAAGGAGACCGAGACGCACTTCGCGACCCTCATCGAGATCGTCGACAGCCTGCGCGCCGACGTCCGACAGCTCCAACGCGACCGCGACGGCATCGGCCCCAAGTAGCACGGCGAAGGCCCCCGGTCGCCCGGGGGCCCACGGTCCCACTCACACCCCGGACCGTACCGCCCCGGAGGCCACCGTGCACGACACCACCGCCACGACCACCGAGACCGACCAGCCCACCTGCCCGAGCCACAAGCGCCGGCCCGGCGAACCCGTCTGGTGCCCCGACTGCCGCGACGACCTCGCCACCATGGTCTGGCGGCTCCCCGGCCAACGCGACCGGCTCCTCGCCGCAGCCGACGGCCAGGCCACCCGCGGCGCCGTCGGCCGCGCAGGCACCCGCGTCGACCCGCCCAGCCCCAGCCCCGAGTTCGACCAGGCCGACGAGATGGACACCGTGCTGAGCGAATGGGCGAGCGCCTGGCTCGACCACCTCGGCTCCACCGAGGTCCGCGGGCGGACTACCGGCTGGGCGGCGCGCGTCCTCGGCGACACCCGCCGCGGCGACGTCTGGGCATGGCACCAGGCCGCCGACCTCGGCCGGGCCGTCCGCATCCTCGCCGGCGGAGCACGCAGGCTGCTCGGAGGATCGGTCGACACCGTCGACCTCATGCCCCTGCAGGCGCCCTGCCCCGGCTGCCACCTGATCACGCTCGTCCGGGAGGACGGCGGCGACCGGATCACCTGCACCCGCTGTCCCAGGGTCGTGCCCGTCAAGGAGTACGAGGGGATCGTCGCCCGGCTGCTTGGGACGGCCGGAGTTGCCGCGTGATCAACGCCGCGACGGGCGGAGGCGTGACGGGCGTCAGGAGGCTGCGGGTGGCGGACCGGGCCGGTCGGGCAGCTTTGCACCCGGCCGGCGCAGGTACCAGGCAAGCAGTTCCTTGAGGACGGCGGCGCGGTCGCCCCGTGGTGCTCGGGCGGCCAGGTCGGCCCAGTCCTCGCCGGAGATGCGGACGGATCGGTGTGGGGTCTTCGGCTGGTCGGGCATGCGCTGAGCCTATCGGGGTGTACGTACAGATTGCTAGGTGGAACCACTTGTGGTGTACGTACACCAGGGGCTACGGTGTACGTACACCAGCAAGGCAGGGCCGACACCGAGGAGCACACCATGGCCACCACCACCTACCAGACCACCGTCACCGCCACCATCAACGGCCAGCCCATCACCATCCAGACCCTCGCCGTTACCGTCCCCGCCACCAAGACCGCCGCATGGGTCAAGGGCTGGGCCGAGAAGAAGGCCCGCATCGAGAACCGCGCCCACCGCGCAGGCGCCCTCGTCACCGAAGCCTGGGTCATCCCCACCGCCTGACGCCGGCGTGCTCCCCGGCTCCGGACACGAGCCGGGACCGGGGAGCACGCCGGACCAGCCGGCGCGCGGACGGGAGCACCGTGACCACCCCGACCAACCCGACCACCCGCTTCGCCGCCACCGCGGCGATCCTCACCGCCGCCCACCACGTCGGCGACTACTGGATCCAGACCCACGCCCAGGCGCTCGCCAAGGGCCGGCCCGGCCGCGAGGGCCGGCGCGCCTGCGCCGCCCACGTCGCCACCTACACCCTCGGCCAGGCGCTCGCGCTCGCCGCCGC
>NZ_JBEXUX010000173.1:0-2456 GCF_040629175.1 Embleya sp. NPDC005971
CGGTCGTTGAAGGACGTGGTGTTCGGCGGGGTGGGGTTGGACGAGACGGGGTTCACCCAGCCCGCGTTGTTCGCGGTCGAGGTGGCGTTGTTCCGTCTGCTCGAGTCGTGGGGTGTGCGGCCGGACTTCGTGACCGGGCATTCGATCGGCGAGTTGGCCGCGGCGCACGTGGCCGGGGTGTTGACGTTGGACGACGCCTGTCGGGTGGTCGCCGCGCGTGGCCGGTTGATGCAGGCGTTGCCCGAGGGCGGGGCGATGGTCGCGGTGCAGGCGACCGAGGCCGAGGTCTCGGACCTGCTGCGCGGTCACGAGGCGCGGGTGGGGATCGCCGCGGTCAACGGGCCGTCGGCGGTGGTGATCTCCGGCGTCGAGGACGTCGTCGTCGCGATCGCGGAGGAGTTGCGCGAGCGGGGGCACAAGACCCGGCGGCTCACCGTCAGCCACGCGTTCCACTCGCCGTTGATGGATCCGGTCCTGGACGAGTTCGCCGCCGTCGTGAACGACGTGGCGTTCGCCGAACCCGAGATCCCGATGGCCGCAGGCACCGAGGAGGTGTGTTCGGCGCGATACTGGGTCGATCACGTGCGTGGCGCGGTGCGGTTCGCCGATCACCTCGCCCGACTGCGCGCGGCGGGTGTGACCCGCTTCGTGGAGATCGGCCCCGACGGCGTGCTCACCGCGATGGGCCCGGAGAACGTGGCCGACGCGTCGTTCACCGCGCTGCAACGCCGGGACCGACCGCAGGTGCGTACCGCCGTGACCGCGTTGGCCCACCTGCACACCGCCGGCCACACCGTCGACTGGTCCCACCTGTTCACCGGGACCGCCGCGACCCTGACCGACCTGCCCACCTACCCCTTCCGACACCGGAACTACTGGCTGGCGCAGTCGTCGTCGGGCGACGCCGTCTCGGCCGGGCAGGCGGCCGCGAGCCACCCCATGCTGGACGCGGTGGTGCGGATCGCCGGCGCCGACGAGGTGGTGTTCACCGGTCGCCTCTCGGCCCGGACGCACGCCTGGGTCGCCGAACACGAGCTGGGTGGCCGGGCGTTGGTGCCGGGCACCGCGTTGATCGACATGGCGATCCGGGCCGGCGACGAGGTCGGCTGCGCCGGTGTGACCGAGATGGTGGTCACCGCGCCGCTGGTCCTCCCGGCGACCGGCGGCGTGCGGGTCCAGCTCGTGGTGAACGAGTTGCAGGAAACCGGGCACCGGGCGTTCGCGATCCATTCCTGCCGGGAGAGCGATCAGGAGTGGATCTGCCACGCCACCGGCCTGTTGGCCCCCTCGGCGCCGGAGCCACGTTTCGAGCTGAGCGAATGGCCGCCGGCCGGCGCCGTTCCGCTGGCGACGGACGGGTTCTACGAGCGGCTCGCGGACCACGGCTACGTGTACGGCCCGATGTTCCGCGGTTTGCACACGTTGTGGCGCCGCGACGGCGCCGACGGGGCCGAGTTCTTCGCCGAGGTCGCGCTGCCGGAACACACGGACACGACCGGATTCGGGATTCACCCCGCCCTGTTCGACGCGGCCATCCACCCCCGGGTCTTCGCCGCGATCGCCGATGCGGGCGATGACTTCACGCTGCTGTTGCCGTTCGTGTGGAACGGGATCAGCCTCTACGCCACCGGGGCGACCGCGCTGCGGGTCCGGGTGGTCATCGACGGCGATGCCGCCGCAGCGACCGCGTGCCGGGTGCAACTCGCCGACGAGGCGGGGCAACCGGTCGCCGAAGTGCGATCGGTGGAGGCGCGCCCGGTGTCGGCCGACGCTCCGGCGGTGCGGGACGAGACGGCCGGCTCCCTGTTCGCGGTGGACTGGGTCGGGGTGGAGGTGAGCCCGACCGGACAGGCCGGGCAGTGGGCCCTGCTGGGCACGACCCCCGACCGGTCGATCGACGAGGTGTTGACGGTCGACCGCCGCGAGACGTTGGCGGAGGCGGCCGGTGCCGACGTGCTGGTCACCGTCCACGCCGGCCGACCGGCCGGCGTGGACGGCGAGGTCGCCGAGACCGGCGACGTCGTCGCAGCGGTGCACGACACCGTTGTCGCGGCGGCGGAACTGGTCCGGGAATGGCTGGTCGACGAGCGTTTCACGGCCGGCCGCCTGGTCGCGGTGACCCGCGGCGCGGTGTCGGTCGGCCCGGACGCCGCCCCGGACCTGGTGGGCGCCGCGGTGTGGGGCCTGCTGCGCTCGGCGCAGTCGGAACACCCCGACCGGATCGTACTCGCGGACGTGGACGACGACCCGGCCTCGCTCGCGGTCCTGCCCGCGGTGCTGGCGGCGGGCCACGACCAGGTCGCGATACGCGCCGGCGCGGTGACCGTGCCACGCCTGGCGCCGCAGTCCGTAGTGGACACCGCCGGGCCGGAGTTGGCGCCGGAGGGCACGGTCCTGATCACCGGCGGAACCGGCGCCCTCGGCGCCCTGTTCGCCCGCCACCTGATCACCGAACA
>NZ_JBEXUX010000174.1:0-2435 GCF_040629175.1 Embleya sp. NPDC005971
CGGTGGCAGTGCGCCATGAGGCGCCTTGTCGTATCCCCGACTCAGTCGGGAGGAACTTGGAGGGAGGTTCTTGGGTCCAATGGCTTACCTAATCCGGAAACGGTGATGGGACCGAAGCATGCCAGGAAAGCGATGACCGGGCTCAGGTATCGGAGGCGGGGTATCGCGGGACCCGCGTGACACGGTGAAAGCTGGATTGCCTGAACCCCAATTCCCAGAAGACTGAAGGTCGAGTCCGCCGGAAAGATACCCGACACCGGCGCCGCACCCTGCGACGGTTTTGTGCCATGACCGACGCAACCTCCGGAGCGCGGAGCGATGCCCAGCGAGGGCATTCAAGGGAATGAGTGGGGCACCTAAATCACGCTATGACGTACGACAAGGACGAACATGGGATCGCCTAAAGGAAGAGATCTTCCTATGGCGACGGAGGCCCCGTAGTAGTCGCCGGAATCACGACCGGCCAAGGAGGACGGGAAAGCCGTCCGCATCGGGCGAAGGGGGCCAGGTGATCGGGCACTCAAGGATCGGGAGGTATGCGTAATGCAGAGCGCCGAAACGGTGCTGGGTGTCCTCCGTGAACGCGGCAGGCGTGGCCTGTCGTGTAATGAACTGTATCGACAGCTCTTCAATCCGCAGTTGTATCTACTGGCCTACGGGCGTCTGTACTCCAACAAGGGAGCGATGACGCCCGGGGTCAACGGAGAGACCGTGGACGGCATGTCGCTGGGCAAGATCGAGCACGTCATCGACGCGCTGCGCCACGAGCGCTACCGGTGGAGCCCGGCACGAAGGGTCTACATCCCGAAAGGGCGAGGCAGTACGAAACTGCGACCGCTCGGCCTGCCGCCCTGGAGCGACAAGCTCGTCGGCGAGGTGATCCGCCTGCTCCTTGAGGCGTATTACGAGCCGACGTTCTCCGACTCCTCCCACGGTTTCCGTCCCCGCCGAGGCTGCCACACCGCATTGCGCGATGTGGTCAACACCTGGACGGGCTCGGCCTGGTTGATCGAGGGGGATATCGCTCAGTGTTTCGACCGGCTCGACCATTCGGTCATGCTCCGGATCCTGGGCGAGAAGATCCACGACAACCGGTTCCTGCGGCTGGTGTGGAACATGCTCAAGGCCGGATACATGGAGGACTGGGTCTGGAACGCCACCCACAGCGGAAGTCCGCAAGGTGGTGTCGTTTCGCCGATCCTGTCCAACATCTACCTGCACAAGATGGACGAGTACGTCGAGAAGGTTCTCATCCCGGAATACACCCGAGGAAGAGTCAGGAAGCCGAACCGCGCCTTTCGCCGGGTGTGGTCGGCCATGGGCAGCGCCCGCAAGCGTGGCGACCACACCAAGGTGCGGGAACTGCGCAAGCAACTCCACAGCATGCCGAGCATGGATACTCAGGATCCCGGCTACCGGCGGCTGAGGTATGTGCGCTATGCCGACGACACCCTGCTCGGGTTCGCCGGACCAAAGGCGGAGGCCGAGGAAATCAAGGAGCGTCTGGCGCAATTCCTGCGTGACGACCTCAAGCTGAAACTGTCGCCGGAGAAGACACTCATCACGCACGCCCGCACCGGGGCCGCGCGGTTCCTCGGCTACGACATCACCGTGCTTCACAACGACCGCAAGGTCTCCGGCAGACGGCGTTCTGCCAATGGGACCATCAGTCTGCGTGTTCCCCGTTCGGTGGTATCCGCCAAACAAGCCCGGTACAAGGAACGCGGCAAACCCGCGCGTCGACCCGAACTGCTGAACCAGGACGACCACGTCATCATCAGCACCTACGGGTCGGAGTACCGCGGCATCGTCCAGTACTACCTGATGGCGGGCGACGTCTTTCGACTCGCCCGTCTGCAATGGGTCATGGAGACCTCGATGCTGATGACGCTCGCCAACAAGCACCGTTCGTCGGTGTCGAAGATGGCCCGCAAATACGCGACAACCATCGAGACACCGTACGGGCGGCGCAAGTGCTTCGAGGCCCGCGTCGAACGCGCCGACAGGAAGCCACTGGTCGGACGGTTCGGCGGAATCCCGCTGCGACAGAACAAGAAGACGGTCCTCACCGACCGTCGACCGGCACTGGTCACCATCAAACGCAAGGAACTGGTCACCCGGCTCCTCGCCGCGCGATGCGAGGTATGCGGGCACGTCGACGAGGTGGAAGTTCATCACGTCGCCAAACTCGCCGACCTCGGAAGATCGGGACACCGGCCACCGTGGGCGAATCTCATGGCCGCGCGGAACCGTAAAACCCTTGTGGTCTGCGGAAATTGCCACGCGGACATCCACGGCAGAAATCCTGTCTCGGCACTCACGGAGTAGTCACCGGAAAGCGACGTGCGGTGAAAGTCGCATGCGTCGTTTGGGCTGGGGGCCGTTGGAAAAGGGCCTGCACACGCAGGAACCTCGCCAACGGCCCACCAGTACTC
>NZ_JBEXUX010000175.1:0-2201 GCF_040629175.1 Embleya sp. NPDC005971
GCCGGGGTGTTGACGTTGGACGACGCCTGTCGGGTGGTCGCCGCGCGTGGCCGGTTGATGCAGGCGTTGCCCGAGGGCGGGGCGATGGTCGCGGTCGGGGCCGCGGAGGCCGAGGTCGTCGAGTTGTTGCGCGGGCGGGAGAAGGAGGCCGGCATCGCGGCGGTCAACGGGCCGTCGGCGGTGGTGATCTCCGGCGTCGAGGACGTCGTCGTCGAGGTCGCGGACGAACTGCGGGCGCGGGGACGCAAGACGAACCGGTTGACGGTCAGTCACGCGTTCCACTCGCCGTTGATGGATCCGGTCCTGGACGAGTTCGCCGCGGTGCTGGCCGGGGTCGAGTTGACCGAGCCGGTCGTCCCGATGGCCGCGACCGCCGAGGAGGTGTGTTCGGCCCGGTACTGGGTGGATCACGTGCGCGAGCCGGTGCGGTTCGCCGATCACGTCACCCGACTGCGCGCGGCGGGTGTGACCCGCTTCGTGGAGATCGGCCCCGACGGCGTGCTCACCGCGATGGGCCCGCAGAGCGTGGCCGACGCGTCGTTCACCGCGCTGCAACGCCGGGGACGGCCGCAGGTCGCCACCGCCGTGACCGCCCTCGCGCACCTGCACACCGGCGGGCACACCGTCGACTGGTCCCGCCTGTTCACCGGGACCGCCGCGACCCTGACCGACCTGCCCACCTACGCCTTCCAACACCAGAGCTACTGGCTGGACGGCACCTCGCCGGGCGGGCGCAAGGCCGGCGGGATCGGCCTGACCTCACCGGAACACCCGCTGCTGACGGCGGCCATCGTGCTCGCCGGCGGTGACGGTGCGGTGTTCACCGGCGGGCTCTCGCTGCACGCCCAGCCCTGGCTCGCCGACCACCGGGTCGGCGGCATCGCCACGCTGCCTGCGGCGGCCATGGTCGAGTTGGCGGTCCGGGCCGGCGACGAGGTGGGCTGTTCCGGCGTCGCCGAGCTGACCGTCGACGTCCCGCTGACCGTCCCGGACGACGGCAAGGTCCAGGTGCAGGTCACCATGGGCGCGGCCGACGCGGACGGGCACCGGCGGATCACCATCGGCTCCCGGCCGGATGGGGACGGTTCGGCCGTGCCGTGGCAGGTACACGCCACCGGCCTGCTCACCGAGCCGGCGCCGGCGCCGACGATCGCGCTGGACGTCTGGCCGCCGGCCGACGCCGCGCCGATCGACCTGGACGACCTCCACCGGCGGCTCGACGAGCGCGGTCGCACACACGGGCCCGCGTTCGGGGGGCTGGCGGCGCTGTGGCAACGCGGCGACGAGTTGTTCGCCGAGGTGCGGTTGCCCGAGGACGTCGACCCGGACACGTTCGGGATCCATCCGGTGCTGCTCGACGCCGCGTTGCACCCGTTGCTCGCGGTCGGGCGAGAGATCACCGAGCCGTCCTGGCACGGGTTCGACCTCTACGCCGCCGGCCCGCGCGCGCTCCGGGTCCGGATCAGGCCCAAGGGACCGGACGCGTTCCGGGTGTGGTTGGCCGACGACACCGGCGAACCCGTCGCCGAGGTGCGCGCGTTGCGGGCACGTCCGGCGGCGCCCGCGGACCGGGTCGACGGCGCGGTCGCCGACTCGCTGTTCCACGTGTTGTGGTCGCCGGTCGTGCTCCCCGACCCGGAGGATCTCACCGACACCGGCTGGGCCGTACTCGGGAACACCCCGGCGGCCGGCCCCGCCCGCCGGGTCGAGAGCGTCGCGGACGCCGCCGGGGACGTCCTGGTCGCCGTGATCGACGAGCCGACCGGCACCGACCCGGTGGCCGCGGCGCACCGGGCCACCGTACGAGCGCTGGAACTGGTGCAGGACGGGCTGGCGTTCGGGACCTCCCGGCTCGTGCTCGTCACGCGCAACGCCGTCGCGACCCACGACGCGGAGGACGTCGACCCGGCCGCGGCCCCGGTGTGGGGACTGGTCAGGTCGGCCCAGGTGGAGAATCCCGGCCGCATCACCCTGATCGACCTGGACGGCAGTACGGCCAGCGCCGAGCAACTCGGCACCGCGATCGTGTCCGGCCACGACCAGGTGGCCCTGCGCGCGGGACGGGCGAGCACCCCCCGACTGGCCAGGGTGCGTGCCGCCGCGACGGCCGGGCCGGAGTTGGCGCCGGAGGGCACGGTCCTGATCACCGGCGGAACCGGCGCCCTCGGCGCCCTGTTCGCCCGCCACCTGATCACCGAACA
>NZ_JBEXUX010000176.1:0-2124 GCF_040629175.1 Embleya sp. NPDC005971
CAGATGCACGGCCGAGCCGGGTTCCCCCTGCTCCGCCACCGCATCCTCCTCCAGCGATCACCACAAAGCGCTACCACCGATTACGGGACAGAGCCTAATTCCTGATACTCCCCGGCAGCGCGCTGCCGCTGCGCGCGCGGCATTTGCGGGGCGGGTGTGGTTTGTCCCGGATGCGGGTTCGGTGGTTCTACCGGCGGGGTGCGCCGGGGTCTTGGGCGAAGGGTTGGTCGGTGTCGCCGACCCGGTAGGTGGTTCCGTGTGGGGTGACGGTGGTGCGGAAGTCCCAGAGCCGGGGTCGTTGGGTCTTTTCCCACAGGACCAGGGCGTCGTGGGCCTCCTGCGCGAGGTCGCGGGGCCCGAACCGGTTGACCTCGCCGCCGTCGGTGGTGTCGCGGACGACGGCCCAGGACGTTCCGGCGGCGTCGGCCAGCCACAAGGTGCGGCCCTGGCCTCGGTCGGGTTCGAGGAGGTGGTGGACGTCGGGGACGCGGAGCGAGGTCGCGAATCGGGCGTGGACGTCGTCCAGGGCGGCGATGTCGAGTGCGGTGGTGTCCTCGACGGAGTGTTCCCAGGCGTTGTCGGTGATCAGTGTGGCGGGGTCGAAGCGGGTGAAGCGTTGGCCGCGGGTGGGCATGAACATCACTCCGCCGTCGAAGGATCCCGACGCGGTCCCGTCGTCGGCGACGACGAGTCGGAGCAGGCCGCCCTGGTGGAAAGGGACGATGCGGGGGGCGACGATCACGCCTCCGGGCGCGCTCTGTTCGATCCACGCGTGGGGGACGTGGCCCACGGCGGCGGTGGCGATCACGCGCTCGAAGGGCGCGTGTTCGCGGTGGCCGAGTTCGCCGTCCCGGCACACCACGTCCACTCGACAGCCGGCCGTCTCCAGGGCCTCGCGGGCCCGGGCGGCGAGCGCGGGGTCGATCTCGATCGTGCAGACCCGGTCGGGTCCGGCGCGTTCGCACAGCAGCGCGGCGTTCCAGCCGGTCCCGGCGCCGATCTCCAGGACCCGGTCGCCCGGCTGCACGTCCAGCGCGCGGAGCATGAACAACACCGCGGAGGGCGCGCTGATCGAGCTCGACGCCTCGCGGCCGACGCCCGGCACAGCGGGTCGACCGTCGTCGACCTGGACGACCAACGGGGCGTGCGGCGCGTACACCGCCTCGGCCCACCGTGCCGGCTCCGCGGACCGCTCCAACGCGCGGTAGCCGCCGCCAGGGTCGGGCATCCACACGGCGTCGGGGACGAAGCGGTGCCGCGGAATCCCCGCGAACGCGGCGCCCATCCAGGGATGCTCGAACTCGCCCAGGGCGTCCAGGGCTTCGACCGCCCCGGCCAGACGGTCGTCCTCGATGCTCACTTCGGCTTCTTGTGCGTGCCCGGACCGGGGTTGCGCAGCGTCGGGTCGTCGCCGTCGGGGGAGGGCTCCGGAGCCGGTTGCGGGGGCGGTGTGGGCTTGTTGTGCGTACCCATATCGAAGTCCCTCCTCGTGGTGACGTCGCGTCATCATCGCGTGACCGACCGCGTGATCGCCAGTGCCAGCGCCACACGCCCCTGGTCGCCGTCGAAGGTACGAGGGGCACGACGCCGGCACACCGGAGAGCATTCGTACGAACTGGCCCCTGCCGGCGCAGGTCGCGAACAGTTGACAGGCTCGGCCGACGGCCTGGTGATCCGTCCGGCCGGGTCGCCGTGGCGAGCTGAGCACCGCGTGGGGCTAGGTGGCGGGTAGTCCGGGCAGTCGGTCGTCGAGGGTGTGTCGTCTCAGCGGGGTTGTGCGGGTGTGGTCCTCTGACCTGGGGTGCGGCACGGATTGAGAATGTTGTTTCGTGTTTCGTGGCCTGGGGTTTCGGTGTGTGGTGTCGGGTGTGTCTTTCGGTGGGGCGTCGGTTGACCTGCGGTGCTGCAGGGTGTGAGGGGGTCGGGCAACGCGGTTGAGAATTCCCTTTGGCGTCCCCTTCCGTCGGGCGCATGTGCGAATCGGGTCCGGGTCTTCGACACGCTCGGCCGTGAGACCTCGTCGTTCTCAGTCGGGAACGCCATCGAGTATCTGCTCGTGGACGAGGCCGGCCACGCCCGGGTCGGGCACTTCGACGAGAACCCGGCCGGAACCCGCCGCCGGAG
>NZ_JBEXUX010000177.1:0-2028 GCF_040629175.1 Embleya sp. NPDC005971
GGTGGTCGACGGGGATCCCGTGGTGATCGTCGGGATGGCGTGCCGCTATCCGGGCGGGGTGGCCTCGCCGGAGGACCTGTGGGACCTGGTTGCGGGGGGTGGGGACGCGATCGCCGGGTTCCCGGACGATCGTGGCTGGGACCTGGAGAACCTGTACGACCCGGATCCTGCGGCGTCCGGGAAGAGCTATGCGTCCGAGGGCGGATTCCTCTATGACGCGGGGCTGTTCGACGCCGGCTTCTTCGGCATCTCGCCGCGTGAGGCGTTGGCGATGGACCCGCAGCAGCGGTTGTTGCTGGAGACCTCGTGGGAGGTGTTCGAGCGGGCCGGGATCGACCCGGCCACGTTGCGCGGCAGCCGGACCGGCGTGTTCGCCGGCGTCATGTACCACGACTACGTGGACGGCACGGGCCCGGTGAACGCCGAGGTCGAGGGGTACGCGCTGACCGGCAAGTCGGGTAGCGCCGTCTCCGGTCGGGTCTCCTACACCTTCGGGTTCGAGGGCCCGGCGGTGACCGTGGACACGGCCTGCTCCTCGTCGCTGGTGGCCCTGCACCTGGCCGGCCAGGCGCTGCGCAGCGGCGAATGCTCGATGGCGCTGGTCGGTGGTGTGACGGTGATGTCGACGCCCGAGGTGTTCGTCGAATTCAGCCGCCAGCGTGGGCTGTCGCCGGACGGTCGGTGCAAGGCGTTCTCGTCCGCGGCCGACGGGACCGGCTGGTCCGAGGGTGTCGGTGTGCTGCTGGTGGAACGGCTCTCCGACGCCCGGCGCAACGGCCACCGGGTGCTGGCTACGGTGCGGGGCACGGCGGTCAACCAGGACGGCGCGAGCAACGGTCTGACCGCGCCCAACGGTCCGTCGCAGCAGCGGGTCATCGGCCAGGCGCTCGCCAATGCGGGCCTGAACAGCCGGGACGTGGACGCGGTGGAGGCGCACGGTACCGGTACGACCCTGGGCGACCCGATCGAGGCCCAGGCGCTGATCGCGACCTACGGCCGGGACCGCTTCGACGAACAGCCGTTGTATCTGGGGTCGTTGAAGTCGAATATCGGTCATGCGCAGGCCGCGGCGGGTGTCGCGGGTGTGATCAAGATGGTCATGGCGATGCGTGCGGGTGTACTGCCGCGGACGCTGCATGTGGACGAGCCGTCGCCGCACGTGGATTGGGCGGCGGGTGCGGTCGAGTTGTTGACCGAGGCTCGCGAGTGGCCGCAGACGGGTCGTCCGCGCCGGGCCGGCGTGTCGTCCTTCGGCGCCAGCGGCACCAACGCACACGTCGTACTGGAGCACGCGCCCACAGCGGCGCCGGTGTCCGAACCCGACGCGACGAACACGCCCGCCATTGCCCGGCAGTTCGTGGTGTCTGCCCGCTCGGACGGCGCGTTGCGGGCACAGGCGCGGCGATTGGCCGACTTCGTGGCCGAGCATCCCGAGATCGAGCCGGCCGCGCTGGCATCCGCGCTGGCCGTGTCCCGGTCGGCGCTGGAGCATCGCGGCGTCGTATCGGCCGGGGACCGCGCCGAGTTGACGTCCGGTCTCGTGGCGCTGAGCACCGGGGAGGCCGTACCGGGTGTCGTCTCGGGGACCGCGTTGCCGGTCGGTCGGCCGGTGTTGGTGTTCCCTGGTCAGGGTTCGCAGTGGTTGGGGATGGCTGCGGGGTTGGTGGATTCGTCGCCGGTGTTCGCGGGGCGGGTTGCGGAGTGTGAGGCGGCTCTTGCGCCGTTCGTGGACTGGTCGTTGGTGTCGGTGTTGCGGTCGGGGTCGGAGGAGTGGCTCGACCGGGTGGATGTGGTGCAGCCGGTGTTGTGGGCGGTGATGGTCTCTCTGGCGGAGTTGTGGGCTTCGTTCGGGGTGAAGCCGGCTGCGGTGGTGGGGCATTCGCAGGGTGAGATCGCTGCCGCGTGTGTCGCGGGTGCGTTGTCGTTGCAGGATGCGGCGAAGGTTGTGGCGTTGCGGAGCCGGGCGATTCTGGCGCTGGCCGGTTCGGGTGGGATGGCGTCGGTCGGTGTGCCGGTGGATCGGGTGCG
>NZ_JBEXUX010000178.1:0-2006 GCF_040629175.1 Embleya sp. NPDC005971
TCTCCTTCAGAGTCGTGGGGGTGGCGAGCCCGGTCGATCTGGGTCGTGGGTGTGGCGGGGGTGGGCGGGTGGGTCAGGTGGTGGCGAACTCTGCCATTCCGTGGGTGAATTCGATCGTTGCCTGCCAACCCAGTTCCTGCTCCAAGCGGGTCGCGGAGGCGGTGATGTGGCGGACGTCGCCGAGGCGGTATTCGGCGGTGGTGATCGGGGGCGGGCCGGCGTGGGCCTCGGACAGCGCCGCAGCCATCTCGCCGACCGTGTGCGGGACGCCGGTGGCGACGTTGTAGGCGCGGAGGCCGGGGCCGGGGCGGTCCAGAGCGGCCAGGTTGGCGGTGGCGACGTCGCGAACGTGGACGAAGTCGCGGCGCTGACCGCCGTCTTCGTACACCCTCGGCGGCAGCCCGGCACGCAACATCGAGCGGAAGATCGCGGCGACACCGGCGTACGGGGTGTCCAGCGGCATCCTCGGGCCATAGACGTTGTGGTAGCGCAGCGCCGTGGCCACGCCGCCGGTGGCGCGGGCCCAAGCTCCGGCCAAGTGCTCTTGGGCGAGCTTGGTCGCGGCGTACACGTTGCGCGGGTCGGGCGCGGCCTCCTCGGAGATCCGACCGGGCGTCACATCCCGCCCGCACGTCGGGCACGGCGCCTCGAACCGCCCGGCCACCAGCGCCTCGACCGGCCGAGGCCCCGGCACCACGTCGCCATGCTCCACACAGCGCCCCAGGCCCTCCCCATAGACGACCATCGAACTCGCCAACACCAACCGGCCGATGCCCGCCCGCCCCATCGCCGCAAGCAGCACCGCCGTGCCCAGGTCGTTGCACCCGACGTAGTCCGGAGCGTCGTTCAGGTCCAGCCCCAGCCCGACCTTGGCGGCCTGATGACACACCGCATCCACACCGGCCAAGGCCCGCTCCACGACCACCGGGTCACGCACATCACCCCGCACCGCATCCACGCCCTCGACCGGTTCCAGGTCGAGCACCCGCACCTCGTGTCCCGCTTCAGTCAGGCATTCGACCACGTGTGTACCGATGAACCCGGCGCCGCCGGTAACCAGGATTCGCATGCCGTCCACGCTAAACACGCAGACCTCCCCAACAACCACCAACCACGCCAACGTCACTCCTTTGTAAGACCTCCCCACGCGATCACGAACTCGCCCCCACCGCCCCCTCCACGACCTGCGCCCACCTCGTGATCGCAAGCAGCGCACGACCTTCTCCACCCCTCACACCCCCTGTGGCATGGTCACGAAGGGGAGGATTAGTAGAAGAAGAAGGCGAAGAAGGAGAAGGCGGCGGGGAGGAAAAGGAGGGAGCAAGGAGGCAAGTCCGCTGCGGAAACGTGCCGGGCCACGCCCAGCGCGCCAGTGCCCCCGAAGTGGGTGAAACCTGTCCTCCCGTCCGGCCCACGCGTCTGTCGCCCCCACGACTGGCCGACCGTGCCCACCACCCTCGCGACTCGGGTAGGCAGGGCTCGCCACACCCACGATCCGACTCCGCCCACTCACCACCCCGTCCCGGCCTCCCTCCACTGCCCGGCTGCGCCCACGAGTTCACGCCCACGACTCACAGCGGCCTGCGGTTACATCCCGCCCGGCGGTCCGCCGGCGACACACGTACCCGTAGCTGCGGGATCAGACGGAGGCGGCGAATCGGCTGCGGCAAGGTGCCGGGCCGGCCCCAGGCCGCCGAACAAGGCCCGCCCGCTCCGCTCGCGACCTGGAGTCGGTTGCCCCCGCTGCACTCGCGTCATGGGTGATTGGGTTCACCGGACCCACGACCCTGATCGACCGCCCTCGCCACGCCCACGACCCACTTCCACCCTCACGCCAGCCCACGACCCCGCTTCCGCCCTCTCACCACCCCGTCCGGGCCTCTACTGCCCGACCGTGCCCACGAGTTCACGCCCGCGACTCACGACCGCCTGCGATTACGTCCCGGCCCGGTGATTCGCCCGCCCGCTCCACCGGTGACACACGTTCCCGTGGCTGCGCAACGAGG
>NZ_JBEXUX010000179.1:0-1815 GCF_040629175.1 Embleya sp. NPDC005971
CGCCGGGATGAACCACCCCCACCAGCCCCGACACCCCCACACCCGACTGACACAACCATGCCGAAACCCGACCGACACACCCCCACAGATCATCACCCGCGCACGAAGGGCGGGAACAGGACCTCGGCGGCACCGTCTCGGGGACGGGCGAGGACAGCCTCGACGAACTCGACGACGGTCCCGACGAGTCACCACCGCGGGGGTGGGACGCCGACGAAACCGACCCCGACTCCCCCGCACCGCCGTACACGGGGTACGGGCTCTACGACGCACACGAGGAGGCCCTGAAATGGTGAGCCCCGGTGAGCAGTCGGGCGACGACAGAGACAACGCGTGGGTATACACCGATATCGACACGAAGGAACAGTCCCGGCCGGTGACCACCTGGCAGGGCTGGCAGGACTTCGCGACCGCACCGCCCCCGGTACCGCCCGGGCCCGACACGGCGCCACGCGGCCGGGAGGAACGCCTGGCCTACCACTCGACGTTCGTGACCGTCCGCACCCCGGCCATCGACACCCTCGCCACGAACGTGCGCACGCTGATGATCCTGGGCCGCCACCAACACACCACCGCCCGACCGTCCCTGATCGTCACCGGGCCCGCCGCCGCGGGCAAGACCACCGCCCTGCTCCACGTCGGACGCGCCTGCCACCTCGCGGAGGCCGCCCGACGCGGCGCAGGGGGTGCAGGGGTGGAAGGCCGGGTGCCGGTGGCGTACGTCCTCGTGCCACCGGGCGCGACCGCGAAGGCCCTGGCCGCCGAGTTCGCCCGCTACCTCGGCGTCCCCGTCACCACCCGGATGACACAGGCACAGATCACCGAGGCCGTCTGCCACACCTACGACCGGGTCGGTGTCCGTCTGGTCCTCATCGACGAGATCCACCGCCTCAACCCGCGTACCACCACCGGTGCGGAGACCGCGGATCTGTTGAAAGACCTCACCGAACGCATCCGGGCGACGTTCGTGTACGCGGGCATCGACGTGGCCGCCACAGCGTTGTTCGCGGGTGTACGCGGGGCGCAACTCGCCGGACGGGCCTGTCTGGTCGAGTGCGGCGCGTTCCCCGCACGGCTCGGCACACGCGAACCATTCAAAGAGTTGATCGCCGGCGTGGAAACCGCCCTGGACCCGAAGCGCACACCGGGCCGGGACACCACCGCCGCCTCGCGTCGTATCTCCACCACCGCACCGCCGGACGGATCGGCAGCCTCACCCGCCTCATCCGCCAAGCCGCCATCACCGCGATCGACGACGGCACCGAACGCATCACCAGGGCCTCTTTGGACGCTGTGCGCATCGACCACCTCGCCGAAACACACCAACGTCCCGGCACCGCCACCCGGCCACGCACACCCCGGCGATAGACACACCCCGGAGCCCTGCAGCCATGCAAAACCCTGTGACCTGCACAAACACGGACCGGGCCTTTAGACGCACAGGCTATGTGCAACACACCCGGGTGTTCTCAACACAACCGCAACAATCCCAGGTCAGGCCCTCACGACCCTCGCCCGGACAGCCACGAAACGTTCTCACCCAACCTGCAAAACCCCAGCCCACACCACCACCCACACACCAACCACCACCCCCGGAATCACAATGTACTCGAATACCTCGGCGCGTGCGGCGGCCCGTGTCGGCCAGGGTCGGTCGGCTCCCAGGTCGCTTTTCAGCGTGGAGAAGAACGACTCCGCGAGTGCGTTGTCCCAACAGACCCCGGTCCGACCGACCGACAGCCGGATGCCGAACTGCCTTGCCGGCCGGGCGAATTCGTGACTTGTGTACTGACAGCCGCGATCCGAGTGGAAGAT
>NZ_JBEXUX010000180.1:0-1771 GCF_040629175.1 Embleya sp. NPDC005971
GCGGCCGAGTCGGGCGGTGCCGCGTGAGCACCGAGGACATCGCCGCCCGTTTCGCCCGCGAGACGGCCGAGCACGAGATGACCGTCCTGCACGACAAGGGCCTGTACAGGCACCTCCACTTCGCCAACCCGGGCAACTCCGAGTTCTGGTGGGACCTGGTCACCTGGCCGGGGTCCCTCGCGGTGCGCGGCGACATGGGCGGGGAGTGGATCTTCTCCCGGCTGCCGGACATGTTGAAGTTCTTCCGCTCCGACGGCGGCCGGATCAACCCGTCGTACTGGTCGAAGAAGACCGAGGGCGGCCGGCTCTCGTGCGAGGTGTACGACGAGGCCGTGTTCCGGCAGGTCGTGACCGAGCACTTCGTCGAGTCGGTCCGCTTCGGCGACGCCCCGCGCGGCCTGGGCAAGGCGCTTCGCGCCGACGTCCTGGACTGGGACCTCAGCGACGAGGACGAAGCCCGCAGGCTGCTGCGGGACTTCGAGTTCCGGGGCTTCGAGTTCTCGGACGTGTGGGAGTGGAACTTCCGCGACTTCGACCCGTGGTTCCTGTGGGCGTGCCACTCGATCGTGGACGGGATCCGCCGGTACGACCTGCACCGCGCGATCCCGGCGGTCGAAGCCCCGCCCGCGAACCTCACTCCCGCGTGGCGCCACAAGGGCGTCCTGTACGACCTGACCAGGGACTTCCGCGACCCCTCCGGTGACCACTGGCGGTGGCTCGGGACGTGGGACGAGGACGGCTCGCCGCAGGTGGTGTGCCTGACGGACCCGTCGGTGCAGGACCAGGCGGATCCGGCGGCTGCGAGCGACTCGATGGCGTCGCTGATCGGGCTGTATCACGAGCCCCTCCAGCGCATCCGGCCGACTGTCGCGACGCGGGGCGGTGGGCGATGACCCCCGACGACTACGACGCGCTGGAGGCCGAGGCCGCCGATGAGTCGGCGTTCGCGAACGGCGACGAGAGCTACCCCTGGTTCGCGGCGAACTGCGGCACCTGCATCCACGACAAGCCGGCCCGCGAGGGTCGTGACGGGGACGGCTGCCCGCTGATCCTGATCGCCCTGATCGGGAAGCGGCCGGCGCAGTGGCTGGACGGGCCGCGCACGCCGGAGGGCCTGTTCGCGAGGGCCACGCAGTACGTGTGCACCGAGCAGCGCGGCGAGGAGGAGCCCGACCCGACGCCGCGGCCGATCCCCGACCTGCCGGGCCAAGGCGTGCTACTGCCGCGCGAGCCGTACACCGGGCACCGGATGCTCACCGCGCTGCCCGAGCACACCGAGACCCCCGCGTGACCGCCCCGACCGCCGCCGTCCCGCCCCCCGGGGCGGCGGCCCCCGGGCCCACCTGCCGCACCTGCCGCGACACCGGCGTGTACCTCGCCGACCCGGCCCTGGACTGCCCGGCATGCCCCGGGCCCCGCTACCTGGACGAGGGAGACGACGAGTGAGCCTCGTAGCCGAACGCCTGGCCACCCCGACCGGCCGCCTGGTCCTCGACGCCGACGCGGACCGCGACACCTGGCTCGCCGCCCGTCGACTGGGCATCGGGTCGTCCGACGTTCCCGACATTCTCGGCGTCGGTGACTTCGGCAGCCCGCTGCGCGTCTACCTGGACAAGGTCGGCGAACTCGCCGACGACGCGGGCGATCCCGCCTTCTGGGGCACCGTCCTGGAGGACCCGATCGCCCGTGAATGGGCCCGCCGGAGTCGATCCGTCGTCGAGCCCATCGGCATCGTCGAGCACCACGAGCATCCGCGCCACCGGGCCACGCT
>NZ_JBEXUX010000181.1:0-1770 GCF_040629175.1 Embleya sp. NPDC005971
GGCGTCGACACCGATGTCGATGTTGGTGAACTCGGCGTCACCGTCGAGTCCGTCCATCGACAGCCGCATGTCCTTCGCCGTGGCGGCCCGCCGTCTCGCGTGCGTCCCGCAGGAGTGCGACCGGTCCTGCTCGGGTGTTGCCGATCGATCAGGTGTCGGAGCGGGAGGAGCCCGACCCGGTGACCCCGTGGCCGGGGTCCGCCTCCGGGTTGAGCCGCTGGGAGAGCAGATCGCGGATCTCGACGAGGAGTTCGGCCTCGCTGAGCTCCTTCTCGCCGGCGTGGCCCAGGGCCCGCTTACGCTTTTCCATCATGTGGTTGAGCGGTAGCACGAGCAGGAAGTACACGACCGCCGCGGTGATCAGGAAGGTCAGTCCGGCGCCGAGGACCGAGCCCCACAGCAGTTGCACGCCGGTCGCCTCGCCGTTCGCGTCGACGCCGCACGGGCCCTTGATGCATGACGTGTACCCGTCCAGGTTCTTGGTGCCGAGGGCACCCACCACGGGGTTGATCATCCCCTTCACGAACGCGTTCACGACCGCGGTGAACGCGGCGCCGATGACCACGGCCACGGCCAGGTCCACGACGTTTCCGCGCATGAGGAACTTCTTGAAGCCGCCCACTGCTTGATTCCCATCGATCTTGATCGGTCGAAGCCTCGTCGGGGCGATCCGGCCGATGATCAAGGCCGAAGACCGTAAAAATCGCGGAATACCCCATGAAGCCGGACAACTCGCACGAGTCTGCTGTCATTCGCGATTCGTCGCAACAGGGCCGCCCACGAACCTGTGGATGGTATAGGTCAGCACCGAACCCCCCGCCGCGCCCGCGAGTTCGGCGGCGACCGTGCGGGGCACTTCGAGGATCAGCAGGGCCCCGGCGGAGGAGCCGGTCGCGGTCGGTCGGGCCACCACGATCGCGGCGGGGACGATCAGCCGGGCTGGACCGGGATGCTCGGGCGCGGGTGCGGCCAGCACGTCGATCCGGTCGCCGGGGCGCAGTACGGCCACCGCGTCGGCGTCCGCGAAGCGCGCGGGCAGGATCACGGTGCCCGGGTCGTGCGGGCCGCCGGGGTGGGCCACCCGGACGTCGGTCACCGGCTCGCCCCGGCGCAGCGGACCGGTCAGTGCGACCCCGGTGGCCTGCCCGACCGCGTGCAGAACTCCGGCCGGGTGCAAGGCAGTCGGCAATGCGACCAGGGCCAGATCGGCGGGCCCGGGGGTGCTGCCCGCGGGCAGATCGCGCGCGGCCACCAGGACCGCTCCGGTCGGCGCCGGGGTCGGGCGGACCGCCACGATCACCGCGAGCACCGCGACGGCGGCCGACAGCGCGGCCAGGCCGCGTCGATGCCGAGCCAGCACGCGGCGCCACGGCGGCCGGGCGCGCGGGGCCGGCGCGGACCGGAACGGCGGGCCGAACGACGGACCGGGCGGGGCTCCGAACGATCCCGAAAGGGACATCGCACCTCCAGCGGGCAGCGGGTGGGTGCGGCCCGACCCTCGCCGGAACCGGGGCAGGAAACGAGGGTCGAGCCGCGTTCCCACCGTGCCGCGCGGCGTCCCGAGCCGGCCGAGGTGCCTCGATGCCTGTGCACAACTCCGCCCCTGGGGATCATGAATTCACCCAAGTGAGTGACGCCCGGCCCCTGTGGGTGACGCCCCGCCCCGCCCGGCAAGCCCCGTTACCTTTTTCGTGGTCCTGAAATGGGGCTCCTGGCCTCCGGGTCCGGCATGGCTTTTGCCCCCTGTCGAACGCATGACCTGGGGGGTGG
>NZ_JBEXUX010000182.1:0-1687 GCF_040629175.1 Embleya sp. NPDC005971
GCGGCCGAGTCGGGCGGTGCCGCGTGAGCACCGAGGACATCGCCGCCCGTTTCGCCCGCGAGACGGCCGAGCACGAGATGACCGTCCTGCACGACGACGGCCTGTACCGGCACCTGCGGTTCGCCGACCCGGACGGCAGCCACGACTGGTGGTCGCTGACCACCTGGCCGCACAAGCTCGCCATCAACGGGTCCGTGGGCACCTACGTGTTCTCCGTCGTGCCGACCGTGGACATGTTCGACCTGATCCGTCAGTCGTCCGGCAACGGCCCGAACTTCGACTACTGGGAGGAGAAGGTCGTCGCGTCCGGCGAGCCGGTCGTGTCGTTCGCCTCGGAGCTGTTCGAGAAGCGCGTCGCCGAGTACCTGGCGAAGTCCGAGCCCTACTGGCCTGGTGTGACGGCGGTGTGGGAGTCGGAGATCAACGGCTTCTGGACGCACTACGACACCACCACCGAAGAGGGTGCGCGGCATGCCATGCACCAGTTCAGGTACCAGCCGGAGGGCACGGCGGAGGCTGACACGTTCCGGTTCCGGGGCACCGGGGACTGGGACTTGCGGGCTCATGACTGGCGCTACATGTGGTCGTGTCACGCGGCGGTGGACGGGATCCGCCGGTACGACCTGCACCGCGCGATCCCGGCGGTCGAAGCCCCGCCCGCGAACCTCACTCCCGCGTGGCGCCACAAGGGCGTCCTGTACGACCTGACCAGGGACTACCGCGACCCTTCCGGTGACCACTGGCGGTGGCTCGGGACGTGGGACGAGGACGGCTCGCCGCAGGTGGTGTGCCTGACGGACCCGTCGGTGCAGGACCAGGCGGATCCGGCGGCAGCGAGCGACTCGATGGCGTCGCTGATCGGGCTGTACGACGAACCTCTTCGGCACCTGCGGCCGACCGTCGCGACCCGGGGCGGTGCCCATGCCTGAGAAGCAGACGCGTGGGTGGCACACGAGGTCGGCGGAGCGCGCCGGCCGGGTCCTGGAGAAGTGCCGCCGCAGGCGGGCCGCTTCGGTCTCCGACGTCGAGGACCTGCGGAACGTCGCAACCCGGATGGCCACCGAGATCGACCGCCTGCACGGAGTGATCCGCGCGAAGGCAGAGCGGTTGCAGGCCGCAGCGGAGATGCCCGCCTGGGTGCGCGAAACCACGCACGTCGTGATCGAGCAGCGCGGCGGCCGGGTCATCACCGCCTCCGGCCTGGACCTTCAGGACTGGTGGCGCAACGGCCGTATCGGCGAGGTGTTCGACGACAACGCCGCCGAGCCCTGCCATGTCACCGACGTCGGCCTGTTCCACCTGCACCTGACGTATGTCGACGAGGCGGGCGCCTACTGGGAGCACCGCGGGGACTGGCAGTACGACGAGCCGCTGATGTGGCGGGTCGAGGAGCCGGGCGGTACGACGATGTCGGTGCCGGAGTTCCTGGCGGACGTCCTGGCGCGTGGCCCGTTGACCCCGGCCCCGCGGCCTGTTCCCGCCGCAGAGGCCACCGCGTGACCGCCCCGACCGCCGCCGTCCCGCCCCCCGGGGCGGCGGCCCCCGGGCCCACCTGCCGCACCTGCCACGACACCGGCGTGTACCTCGCCGAGCCGGCCCTGGACTGCCCGGCATGCCCCGGGCCCCGCTACCTGGACGAGGGAGACGACGAGTGAGCCTCGTAGCCGAACGCCTGGCCACCCCGACC
>NZ_JBEXUX010000183.1:0-1631 GCF_040629175.1 Embleya sp. NPDC005971
GGCTCTGTCCCGTAATCGGTGGTGACCAAGGGTGACAGAAGTCGTTGGCATGGTGTGCGTGATGTCAACGAGCTTGTGGGTGTGGTGTTTTCGGGGCTGTCGGCCCTCGTCGTCGAGCGTGTTTCGGACGAGGGTGAGGTCATCCGCGTGTCGGCGCGGACGCGGGACGATCCGGTGCCGTGCCCGGTGTGCGGGCGGCCGACGGGGCGGGCGCACGGCTTCCACGGGCGGGTGGTCGCGGACGTGCCGGTGGACGGGCGGCGAGTCGTGGTGTCGGTACGGGTCCGACGCCTGGTCTGCCCGATGCTCGACTGCCCGCGGCAGACGTTCCGCGAGCAGGTGCCCGGCGTCGTTGAGCGCTATCAGCGTCGCACCAGGAGGCTGACCCACCAACTCGGTTACGTGGTCGAGGAGTTAGCGGGAAGGGCGGGCGCCCGCCTCTCCCGCGCGCTGACGTGCGCGATCTCCCGCTCGACCGCCTTGCGCCTGCTCATGCGCCAGGCGCCGCCGCCGCTGCGTGTGCCGCGCGTGCTCGGCATCGACGACTTCGCCCTCAAGCGCCGGCACCGCTACGCGACCGTGATCATCGACGCCGAGACCGGCGAACGCGTCGATGTCCTGCCCGACCGCACCACCCAGACCCTGGTCGCGTGGCTGCGGGAACACCCCGGGGCCGAGTACGTCTGCCGCGACGGTTCCGCCTCCTACGGTGAGGCGATACGCCAGGCCCTGCCTGACGCGGTGCAGGTCAGCGACAGGTGGCACCTCTGGTCGAACCTGTGCGGCAAGGTCCTGGCCGAGGTCCGCTCCCACGCCGCCTGCTGGGCCACCGCCGTGAACCCCGTCCGGCCCGGGGGCGTGCGCGAGCAGACCACCCGCGAACGCTGGCAGCGGGTCCATCACCTGCTCGGCCAGGGCGTCGGCCTGCTCGAATGCGCCCGGCGCCTCGACGTCGCGTTGAACACCGTCAAGCGGTACGCCCGCATGAAGGAGCCCACCGGCGAGCGCCGCGCACCCCGCTACAAGCCCACACTCGTCGACCCCTACCGTGATCACCTGCGCCGGCGCCGTGCCGAGGACCCCGCGGTGCCCGTCACCCACCTCCTGAACGAGATCAGGGAACTGGGTTACACCGGCAGCGCGAACCTCCTGGTCCGCTACCTCACCCAGGGCCGCGCCGAGGGCGACAAGCCCGTCACCACCCCGCAGCGCTTCGCCCGACTCCTCCTCAGCCGCCCCGAGAACCTGCGCGACAAGGAGACCGAACTGCTCAGGGAACTCACCCATGCCTGCCCGGAGATGACCGAACTCGCCCGTCTGACCGGAGAGTTCGCCCGCCTTCTGACGCCGGCCAAGGGCAATGACGCCGAGCTCACCGCCTGGATTACCTCAGTTCGCTCCGCCGACCTTCCCCACCTGCACTCCTTCACGAACGGCCTCGAACTCGACCGGGCCGCCGTCGACGCCGGACTCACCCTCCCCTACAGCAACGGCCGCACCGAAGGCGTCAACACACGAACCAAACGGATCATGAGGCAGATGCACGGCCGAGCCGGGTTCCCCCTGCTCCGCCACCGCATCCTCCTCCAGCGATCACCACAAAGCGCTACCACCGATTACGGGACAGAGCC
>NZ_JBEXUX010000184.1:0-1616 GCF_040629175.1 Embleya sp. NPDC005971
CATGCTCGCGGCTCTGGCGGAGGAGATCCGCGGAACGCATCCGCAGGATGCGCACAAATCGGGTTTCGAGCACGCCTACCAGGAGCGTCCTGCGTTGAGCCGAGACACCGGGACATCGAGGACCGGGAGCAGCGCGAGGACCGGGGGCGGCCGGGTGGCCGGCGTCGCCGGTGGTGGTCGACCGAGCGTGAGCACGCGGCCGGGTGGGTTGGAGTGATGTCGAGAACTCCATACCGGTCTGCGCGCGTTCGAGGGTGCAGACAGGCCGTTCGACCTGCGCCTATGCACCTGCCAGGGGGCTGATATCCAAATGTCAGCCCCCATTGCCGTACGTATTGCTGAACGTATCGCGGGGGGGTACTGCGCATGATCTTGAACGCCCGCGGTCACGGTGGGTGGTTCCCGCGGGCGTCCCGGTCGGGAACGGGCCAGGGCCTCGAACGCGAGGTTCGAGGCCCTGGACTCCCGTAGTCGGGCACAGCCCGCACGAGCCACCGCGAGGTGGATGTGAGGACCCGGCCGGGAACGCGCCCAGCATGCCACCGGGAGCAGCGCCTTCACGCGGGATTCACTCGATCGGGTGAGGGATCGTGTCGGGTCGACGTCGGTCTCGCCGGGCCGGGCCGGCTTTCCGACGGCCCTGATCGTCCCCGAATCGCCCGCGTGTGTACGCGCGGTGACGCTTGCGGTCGCGGGCCTCGTGGAGCGAGGTCAGCGGACGAACTTGGCGTACTCGTCGAAGTCGATCCTCCTGTCCCCGTTGTCGTCGGCCATGCTCACGATCGCGGCGGCGTTCGCGTCGGAGACCTTGCCGTCGGGGGTCTGGAGGGACGCCTTGAACTCGTCGGCGGTGATGAAACCGTCGTTGTCGGTGTCGATCCGGTCGAACGCTGCGCGCTTGTCACTCACGGGGATTCCCTCGAATGGTAGGTATCGGACCAGTGCTAACGGTCTGTCGCCCGTCGCGGTCACGCCACAACCAAAGGTCCGTTTGGGTGGTAGGTGCCGGGAGATCGCCGCGCCGTGGGCCGGCAACCACCGCTCCGGTGTCGGCGAGGCGTCCGGACGCTTTTCGGGGTCGGGTCCACGGAAGGCGCACGAAGGGAACCGGCGCAGCGATCGTGTGATGAAGGCCGCGTTGAAGGTGCCGGCCGTGCGCGACGGGGCCCTGGTCGTCGACATCTGCCTGTTCGGCGCGCTGCTCGAGCACGGGCCGGGCGCGACGATCCGGGCGAACTCGGCCGAGATCCTGCGGCGGCGGAGCTCCGCCGGCGGGTAGGCGCCGGGGTCGGTTGTGGGGTGCTTTTGCGCGGTGGGTTCGAGAGTGAAACACGCTCGGCCCGGCCCGAGCGTGTTTTGCCTGGTCAAGGGCCGTGGTCAAGGGTCGAACGAGACGCCGACATCTCTCCCGGTACGTGTGGTCGTACCGGGCGGGATGCCTTTCCCTCCCTCCTCCGTCCGCGCGGCGCGGGACCGGCGCGGCGAGGAGGACTAGGAGCAGCGGCACGTGGCAGCTGGTGCGCGCGGTCAGCGTGGAGGTGAGCGATTCCATCGTGGTGTCGTCCAGGCGCGAGCCGCGCAGGATGCGCTCGGCCCGGTCGTACACCCGATCGCCG
>NZ_JBEXUX010000185.1:0-1599 GCF_040629175.1 Embleya sp. NPDC005971
GGGCGCCGACCCCGACGACTACCTGCGTCGCACCGGGCGTCGACCCGTGTTGCACCTGGCCGGGTGGTCCGGCCGGCGGGGAGCGGGGGGGTCAGTCCTCGTCGAGGTAGTCGGTCCACGCGATCTCGACGGCGTGTGCTTCGGCGTCGTGGGGGTCGACAGCCATCACGGAGGTCGCGAACCGCTGCCATTCGCGGTCGTCGCCGTGGGGCCGGTCGACGGCGTTGTGCTCGCCGTCGAGGACGCCGGCGATGCGGAGTCGGCCCGCGCAGACGAGACCGATGACGGTGTACGGGCGGGGGACGGCGGCGGCCCGGGTGTGGGTGGCGGTTTCGGGCATGGCTGGGGCCTTCCTGGCGGGTGGGGGTGTCCGAGGGATGCCTCGGGGGTGGGCACCGGGCCGGTGGGTCCGGTGCGTCCCCTCGCTGCACCGGGCGGTTCGGGCGAGTCGAGCGCGAGGTGCGGCGATGTCACCCGACGGGTTCGAGGTCGAGTTCGGCGAGCAGGTCGCGGGCGTGGGCCGCTGCGGTCTGCCGCTGGGCCTCCTCGCGGATGGCGGACATGGGCTCGCGATACCGGAAGTCGTGGCCGATCTCCTGCTCGACGCGTACGTACCGGTCGGCGAGTTCGGGCTCGCGCCGGGCGGCGAGGACAAGGTCGCGGCGCGAGCTGAGTACGCAGAAGATGCAGGACAGGCGGCTCATGCCCTGGCGGTCGCGGGCGCCGGGTGTGGAGTCGTAGACGTCGCTGTACGGGATGTCGGACGCGTAGATGCGCTCCCACACCTCTTCGGTGCTCATCGCGTGGATCGGCAACCACGTGTCGACGTGGCGCCGGCCGTTGCTGGCTGCGGCGTCGTGGCGGTAGGGGGCGAGCTTGAGGCGAGCGGGGGATTCCGCCGCGCGCATCCCCATGACGTTGAGCAGGCGGACCGCCCGGCCGATGCGGACGGGGTCAATCTCGGCGACGATTCGGGTGTACAGCCGGTGAATGGGGCCGCGCTTGAGGTCACTGGTGCACCATCGCGCCTTGCTCGACGGCCACATGCGGCGACGCTGGGCGTATTGGAGCAAGGTCTCGTGACGGGTTCCGTTCCCATCGGGAATTTCCCGGCGGACCACTTCGAACCTGGTCACCCCGTTGGCGACGGCGTGCACGCGGGCGAGGAAGGCGGTGCCGGCCCACTCCATCTCGCCCAAGTCGGCGTGTACGCACACGACTCGGTGGGCGACGCCGGCGCGGACGGCGGCCTCCATCGTCACGGCGAGGGCCACTTGCGAGTCCTTGCCACCGGAGAGGTTCACGAGGATCACGTCGTACTGCGCGAGGTCGGGGACGGGGCCCGGGGTGAGGGTGGGCGGGATATCGGGGGTGGGGGGTGTGGTGGGTCCGGTGTCGAAAAGGCAGATCTGTTCGCTCATGCCGGGTGCCTCCGGTCGTGTCGTGTCGGTGAGGTGGGGGCGGCAAAGCCCGACCCCGGTCGGCTCGATGCCGGCCGGGGTCGTCACGGCCTCGCCGGGGCTCCCCGCCGGCCGGGTGGTCCGGCCGTCGCCGGATCAGCACGTCCCGGAACCAGTCGGCGAGTTCGGCGTCCCGGAG
>NZ_JBEXUX010000186.1:0-1511 GCF_040629175.1 Embleya sp. NPDC005971
CCGAGCATGGGTGTTGCGTGGCATCGGTTCCTGGCGTTCTTCAACATCTACTTCAAGCGTGAGGCGGATGGTGGGGTCGCGTTGGGTGCGTTGCAGCCGATGCGGTCGGGTGGTGTGGTGATCGATTTCGAGGATCCTGCGGACGACGCGGTGTTCGGGGTCTCGCAGGTGGAGCATTTCACCTGGAAGGGGTTGTTGGACTTCTCGACGTGTACCGAGTGTGGTCGGTGTCAGTCGCAGTGTCCGGCGTGGAACACGGGCAAGCCGTTGTCGCCGAAGTTGTTGATCATGTCGTTGCGGGAGCACGCGTACGCGAAGGCGCCGTATCTGTTGGCGGGCGGCGGGCTCGACGACGAGGGCAACGAGAAGGCGACGCCGGAGCGGTTGGCGCGGGTTCCGGCGGCGGCGTCGGCGGAGGCGGCGCGGCCGTTGGTGGGGACGGCGGAGGAGAACGGGGTGATCGACCCGGACGTGTTGTGGTCGTGCACCACGTGCGGGGCGTGTGTGGAGCAGTGCCCGGTGGACATCGAGCACGTGGACCACATCGTGGACATGCGCCGGTACCAGGTGTTGATCGAGAGCGCGTTCCCCTCCGAGGCGGCGACGATGCTCAAGGGGTTGGAGAACAAGGGCAACCCGTGGGGCGTGGCGACCAAGGCCCGCCTGGACTGGGTGAAGGAACTCAAAAAGGCGACCGGGATCGAGGTGCCGATCGTCGGGCGGGACGTGGAGCCCGCGGAGTTGGAGTACCTGTACTGGGTGGGTTGCGCGGGGGCGTTGGCGGACGGGCCGAAGAGGACGACGAAGGCGTTCGCGGAGTTGTTGCACATCGCCGGGGTGCGGTACGGGATCCTGGGCAAGGAGGAGTCCTGCACGGGCGACTCGGCGCGCCGGTTGGGTTCCGAGGTGGTCTTCCAGATGTTGGCGGCGCGGAACGTGGCGACGTTGAACGCGGCGTTGGAGGACGCGCCGCGCAAGCGGATCGTGACGACGTGTCCGCATTGTTTCAACACGTTGGCCAACGAGTACCCGCAGTTGGAGGGGCACTTCGAGGTGATCCACCACACGCAGTTGCTGCAGCATCTGCTGGACGAGGGCCGGTTGACCCCGGTGGAGCCGGTGGAGGGCCTGGTCACGTATCACGACCCGTGCTATCTGGGGCGGCACAACAAGGTGTACACGCCGCCGCGGGAGATCATCGCGCGGGTGCCGGGGTTGCGGAACGAGGAGATGCACCGGCACCGCGAGCGCGGGTTCTGCTGTGGTGCGGGCGGCGCGCGGATGTGGATGGAGGAACGCATCGGCAAGCGCATCAACAACGAGCGCATGGACGAGGCCCTCTCCCTGGGGCCCGACATCGTCTCCACGGCGTGCCCGTTCTGCCTGGTGATGTTCACCGACTCGATCAACGCCAAGAAGCAGGCGGGCGAGGCCAAGGAGGAACTCCGCGTCGTCGACGTGGCCCAACTCCTCCTGCAATCCGTGCAACTCCCCGAACCACCGGCGACCGA
>NZ_JBEXUX010000187.1:0-1509 GCF_040629175.1 Embleya sp. NPDC005971
CCCCGTTACCTTTTTCGTGGTCCTGAAATGGGGCTCCTGGCCTCCGGGTCCGGCATGGCTTTTGCCCCCTGTCGAACGCATGACCTGGGGGGTGGTGTCACCGGACCCGGAGCACCGTTTGACCGCTGATGAGAGGCCTGACCGCCACCCGGCCGAGCGCAACGCCCGGCCAGCGAAGGGTGGTTGGTCTGCGTAACGTGGATGCGCGCGTGCGGTGCGAAGGCATGAGGCCGGGACCGGAACGACACCCTGGGAGGGGTGCGGTGCTCGACACCGGCGACATCAAGGTCTTCCTCGGCCTGGACGTGGGCAAATCCGACCACCACGGCCACGGCCTCACGGCCGCCGGCAAGACCGTGTTCGACAAGAGGCTGCCCAACAGCGAACCCAGGCTGCGGGCCGTCTTCGACAAACTGCGTGCGAAGTTCGGGACCGTGCTGGTGATCGTCGACCAGCCCGCCTCGATCGGCGCCCTGCCGCTGACGGTGGCCCGCGACGCGGGATGCGAGGTCGCCTACCTGCCCGGCCTGGCGATGCGCCGCATCGCCGACCTCTACCCGGGCGAGGCCAAGACCGACGCCCGCGACGCCCACGTCATCGCCGACGCCGCCCGCACCATGCCCCACACCCTCCGAGTCCTGGAGGCCACCGACGAGACAACCGCGACCCTGACGGTCCTCACCGGCTTCGACCAGGACCTCGCCGCCGAGGCCACCCGCACCAGCAACCGCATCCGCGGCCTCCTCACCCAATTCCACCCCAGCCTCGAACGCGTCCTCGGACCCCGCCTGGACCACCCGGCCGTGACCCACCTCCTCGAACGACACGGCTCGCCCGCCGCCCTGCGCAAGGCCGGACGCCGCAGACTCGTGTCCCTGATACGGCCGAAGGCACCGCGCATGGCCGAACGCCTCGTGGACGACGTCTTCGACGCACTCGACGAACAGACCGTCGTCGTCCCGGGCACCACCACCCTCGACACCGTCGTGCCCTCCCTGGCCCGCTCGCTCGCCGCCGTCCACGAACAACGACGCGCCGTCGAAACGCAGATCGGCGAGCTGTTGGAGGCCCACCCTCTTTCGCAGGTCCTGACCTCGATGCCCGGAGTCGGCGTCAGGACCGCAGCCACCCTCCTCGTGACCATCGGCGACGGAACCTCGTTCCCCACCGCCGCCCACCTGGCCTCCTACGCCGGCCTCGCCCCGGCCACGAAATCCTCCGGCACGTCGATCCACGGCGAACACGCCCCCAGAACAGGCAACCGACTCCTGAAACGGGCCATGTTCCTCTCCGCGTTCGCCGCCCTGCACGACCCCGCCTCCCGCACCTACTACGACCGCTGCAGAGCTCGCGGCAAAACCCACACCCAAGCCCTCCTCCGCCTCGCCCGCCAACGCATCAACGTCCTGTTCGCCATGCTCAGAGACGGAACCTTCTACGAATCCCGACCGGCCGAACCGGTCGCAGCATGACCCGATCTCGGTTGACGAAAGACATAGAGGCACCCCC
>NZ_JBEXUX010000188.1:0-1489 GCF_040629175.1 Embleya sp. NPDC005971
ACGTGGGGTGTTGCTCACCGGAAAGGCGCTGGCAACGGCGGAGCGGGAGGGCGGTCGGGTCGGGTCCGCCGGGGAGCCTTTCCGAGTGGGTCGGGCGTTCGCGGCCGGTGGTCGCGTCTTGGTCGGGGCGGGCGCGGGTGGCTCAGTGCTAAACGGTCGGCGTGGGCTGGTGGAGATGGGCCCGGTCCCGGGGTCACCGGCGGCCGGGAACCTTGGGTTCCCCGGCGAGACACGCGCGTTGCTTGCCGGAAAGGCGCCGGCAACGGCGGAGCGGGAGGGGCGGCCCGGTCGGGTCCGCCGGGGAGCCTTTTCGAGTGGGTCGGGTGTTCGCGGCCGGCGGTCGCGTCTTGGTCGGCGGCGGGTGGCTTTGTGCTAAATGGTCGGCGTGGGCCGGCGGAGATCGAGCCGGTCCCGGGGTCGCCAGCGGCCGGGAGCCTTGGGCTCCCCGGCGAGAGGCGGGTGTTGCTTGCCTGGAAAGGCGCCGGCAACGGCGGAGCGGGAGGGCGCTTTCGTCAGGTCCGCCGAGGAGCCTTTTCGAGTGGGTCGGGTGTTCGCGGCCGGCGGTCGCGTCTTGGTCGGCAGCGGGTGGCTTTGTGCTAAACGGTCGGCGTGGGCCGGCGGAGATCGAGCCGGTCCCGGGGTCGCCAGCGGCCGGGAGCCTTGGGCTCCCCGGCGAGACACGCGCGTTGCTCGCCGGAAAGGCGCCGGCAACGGCGGAGCGGGAGGGCGCTTTCGTCAGGTCCGCCGAGGAGCCTTTTCGAGTGGGTCGGGCCGTTTCGGCGGGCGGTGGGTGGGCGGTGGTGGGAGAGGAAGCGACGAGCGGGCCGGGAGTGGGCGGTTTCGGTTGCCGGAGTGCGCAAACCGGCTCTCGGCACGCGCTCTTGCCGGCCGGTCCCACAAAACCGCAGGTCAGTGGAATCCCGGGTGCGGGAAGCGGTCTCGGGATCCGGGTCCCGACCTTACGGGCTCACGGGTGGTTCTCCGGCCGGCGGTGCCGACCCGAAACGCCCACCGAGAGCCATGACCCACGCGAAATCCGCCACCGGGGTACACAACCCGGCCCTCGGCACGCGCTCTCGCCGACCGCTCCCACAAAACCGCAGGTCAGCGAAACTCCGGGCGTGGGAAGCCGTCTCGGGATCCGAGTCGTGACCCCCGGGCTCACGGACGGCCCTCGGCCCGGCGATGCCAACCCGAAACGCCCACCGAGAGCCATGACCCACGCGAAATCCGCCACCGAGGTGCACGAGCCGGCCCCCGGCACCCACTCTCACCCCCTCTTCCCACAAAACCGCAGGTCAGCGCGAAACAGCGGGCCCGAAGTCGCCGCGCCATCCGGATCGAGACCCGCCCAACCCACCGGCAGCCCTTCCACCCACGCACCCACCCCGAAACGCCCGCCGAAACGGCCCGACCCACTCGGGAAGGCTCCCCGGCGGACCTGACCGGGCCACCCCTCCCGCTCCGCCGTTGCCGGCGCCTTTCCAGC
>NZ_JBEXUX010000189.1:0-1440 GCF_040629175.1 Embleya sp. NPDC005971
GGCATACTCACCGGTCACATAGGCCGTTTGCGCCTCTTGACTTCGCCAGGTGAAAGCGCATCAATGTGACCCGCCCCACTTCTGTAACACGTTCCACTTACCATGCGCGTATCCGTCCCCATGCCGCCGACGCGACGCCAACGCCCGCCGCCGGCACGGAACGCGGGACAGGGAGCAGCACCTCATGAAGCAACGCACCATGCGCCTGGCCGCCGGACTCGGCGTCGGCACACTCGCGGTCACCGGGTTCCTCGCCGGCGCGCCGGCCGCCGTCGCCGGCACCGCGACGCCGACCGTCACGTGTTCGCTGCCGCTGGGTCAGGGCGAGAAGAGCGGGCCGATGTCGGTGACCGTGGACGGGCCGACCACCGCCAAGCCCGGCGAGACGATCGACCTGAAGATCACCCTCGGCGCGAGCCCGGCCACCAGCCCCGCCGCACTCAACGGCATCAAGATGACGCCGTCGATCGACTTCGCGCTGTCCGGCGGAGCCACCGGCCCGGTCACCCTCACCGGCGCCCAGACCACGATCGACATCCCGGCGAACACGCCGATCCAGAGCCCGCCGTTCACGGTCAAGCTGCAGATCCCGGCGACCGCGACCGGCACGGTCGACCTGACCCCGACCAAGACCACGACCGCCACGGTGACGCCGTACGGCAACTTCACCACGCCGTGCGCGGTCACCGGTGGCTCGGGTGTCGCGCAGAGCATCACCGTGCAGAGCACGCCGGAGACGGCCACCCTGAGCGCGTCCCCGGGCACCGTGGAGGCCGGCAAGGAGACCGTGCTCTCCGGTACCAACTGGACCAAGGGCGGCACCGCCACGCCGTCCCTGTGCGCCGCGGACGGCACCGCGTGCAACCCGGCGGGCATCTCCGCCAACAGCCTGCGGATCGGCGCCGACGGCGTGCTCTCCGGCGGCGTGACGGTCGCTCCCGGGACCGCGGACGGCACGTACAGCGTGCAGGTGAGCGACGGCAGCCGCAGCGCGTCCACGCCGCTGACGGTCGAGAAGGCCGACGTCCCGGTCGTCCAGCGCAAGGTGACGCTGAGCAAGAGCACGGTGCGCCCGTGGACCTTCGTGAAGGTGTCCGGCGAGAACTTCACGCCGAACACGCTGATCGCCCTGGCCGGCGTGCAGGGGGCCGACCCGACCTTCAACTTCGGCCTCGCCTGGACCGACCGCAACGGCAAGTTCAGCTCGTGGATCCTGGTGACCAGCAAGAAGACCACCGGCATCACGGCGGTCGAGATCGACACGAGCTTCAAGTTCGACAAGCTCGGCATGGCCGGCATCACGGTGAAGTAGCCGCCCCCGCGACACCCGCACACGCGTCGGCCCCGACACCCGGAGTGCCTCGTCCACCCGGGCGTCGCGGGTGCGCGGGTCCGAGGTGGGGTCGGCGGCGTCCAGTCGGTCCAGGTTCTGTCGCCCCG
>NZ_JBEXUX010000190.1:0-1424 GCF_040629175.1 Embleya sp. NPDC005971
CGGTTGCGGGCCTTCGCGGCGCGCATGACGGCGACGGTGCAGATCAGGCAGGCCAGGTAGGCGAGGACGGCGTCGAGGATCACTTCGCCCTCCGGTGACGGCCGGTCGGCACGGGCTCGAACAGCGAGCCGGGGGCGACGTACCAGTCCTCGTCCGCGAGGCGCTGGCCGGGCGCGCGGTGGGGCCGGGGCGGGATGCGGGTGACGACGTGGGCGTCGTGCTCGACGCGGGCCGGGGTGCGGGGGCCCCGCCCGGCCGGGACGACCCGGCCGAGCAGGGAACGCAGGGAGGCTGCGGGAGCGATCACTTGCCACCGCGCTCGTAGTAGAGGCGGTTGCCGATGTCGACCAGGAGTTCCTTGTCGCCGGTCTCGTTCACGACCAGCACGCGCAGGATCCTGAGCCGCTCCATCTCCCCGTACATCGTCTGAAGCCGGGCGGGAGTGGTCTTCGGGTCGACCATCTCGTCGCGGTACGACTCGGCGGTTCGCGCCGGTGCTTCCCCGCGCTCGAAGTCGTCGGCGTCCGCGTCCCGGTCCTCGGTGGGGACCATCCCGCCGTTGAGCATCAGCGTCCGCAGCGCGACGGACTGGGCCTTCGGGGTGGACCGGCTACCGCTGTCGGTCGCCTCGCCCATGGTCTGGGCGTCGAAGTGGTCGCCCGCCGGCCCGTAGATGCGGAAGGTCACCGTCGCGGTGCACTCGCGCATCTTGCCGCCGCTGCTGGTCGGGATGTCCCGGTACTCGGCGGTGGTGCAGATCGGCATGATCACGACGCCGTGGGCTCGGCAGATCGGGCCGTAGGCGTTCAGTACCGCGTCGACCCCGCGGAACATGAACTTCGTGTTGCCGCCCTTGAACTGCTGGTTCTTCTTGATGACCCGGACGTCGCCCATCAGCCGCAGCCAGGCGGTGATCACGTCGATCTTCTCGGGATCGGCGGCCAGGTCCAGGTGGTCGAGGTCGGGCTCGGTGTAGTCGTGGGTGTGGTCGACGTCCTCGACCGGGTCGGGTTCGCGGCCCGCGAGGGCGGCGGCGTTCTCGGCGAGACCCACGGTCACGCTCCCGTCTTGGGCTTGAGGCGGTACGCCTTGTCGATGTCGATCCGCTCGCCGGGCTTGTCGGTGACGCACGCCGCGTAGGCGTCGGGCCACTCCTCGGCGAGGCGGGCGAGGTCGGTGTTCGCGCGCTTGGTCGGCTCCATCGACCACGCCCGCTCGCCGCCGAGCGCGGCGGTGCGGTGCGGGCCCAGGAGCCGCAACAGGTCGGCCTGCGCGGCTGCCTTGCGCTTGGCGGCGGCCTTCTCCTCCAACCGCGCCGTCTCGTAGTCGTGCAGCGCGCCGAGCGCGTCAGGGTCGCGGTCGAGGTCGACCACCCCGGCACGGTCCGGGTGCAGCCGGCGGTACAGGTCGACCGTGCGCTCGGG
>NZ_JBEXUX010000191.1:0-1421 GCF_040629175.1 Embleya sp. NPDC005971
ATCTCGGCGGCCTGCCGCTCGCGGTCGACGTCGGCAGCGGCGAGCGCCTGGTCCTGCCCCTCGATCTGGCCGTCCAGGTCGGCGATGTGCTCGCGGGCGCGGTCGAGGTCGCGGGCGGCCTCGATCAGCGCGGTGTCGTAGCGCTCGACGGTCGCCTCCAGGTCGGCGATGGCGCGGCGGTTGCTGCTGTCCGCCAGCCGCAGGTGCACCAGCTCGGCCGCGTCGTGCTCGGCCTGGTCCAGCAGCGCAGGCAGGTGCCGGTCGAGGATGCGGTCGAGTGCGGTGTACGAGTCGGTGAGCAGGAGATTGCCGGGGCCGATGCCGGGCGGGGTGGCGGCGAGCGCACGGTCCGCGCGGATTGCCGCCAGGTCGAGCGGCTCGGGGGCGGTCACGAGGCGTCCCATTGGCAGCCGTTGAGATCGTCGCAATCTCCCGAGTGATCAGGCGCGAGTGCGCAGAACACCTCGTCACCGATGCTGTCGTGTGTCATCTCGTCGCATTTCGGGCCGGGGCCACCGTCGTGCCGCCCGTCGACGGGGTCGGGGTCGGGCTTGGCCCTGCGCGTCTCCCAGCCGCGCCGGGCCGCCTCCTGTCGGCGGGCGATGGCCTCGGGGCGTGCGCGGCGCTCGGCACGGGCGCGCTCGCGGGCGGCATCGGCCTGGTCCGCCAGGGCGAGGAGACCACGCCACAGGCCAGTCAGGTCGGTCACTGGGTCGGCTCCTCGATGGCGGTGATCGTGAACTCCCCGGCGCTGCCGAACCCAACGGTGATCCACCCGGTCATCGCTTCGAGGTCGACGTTGACCTCGACGTCGCGTGAACCGAGGTAGCGCAGCGCGTACCGGTGGACGTTGGCGGCGAGTTCGTCCGCTGTGCGCGCGGCTGTGGTGAGCGGAACGGGCGCAGGGCTGCCGCTGCGTCCCCCATAGCGGCCGATCCGGGTGAACGCGATCTCGTAGAGCGGGGCCGGCGGTTCGGCAACGTTCCGGGCCTCGCCGTCGATCGGCAGCCACTGCTGCACGGTGACCTCGCGCAGCTCGACCGCGACGCCGGTGATCGTGTCGTTGCCGAACCAGGTGTCCGATTCCTGGTGCTCGGTGGCCGGGATCTGCCAGCGGATCTGCCAGTGGCTGCCGTCGGGGTGGGCGAACACGCCCTGGTGGGTGACGTCCCACCGGCGGGTGGTGTCGATGACGTGCTCCTCGACCATGTGCTCGAAGGGCACGTCGAGGTCGTCGAGTTCGTCGCGGCTGAACGTGCGGGTGATCTTGCTCATCGGCTGGTCTCCGTCTGGTCGGTGCCCTGGTCGGGGCGGCGTGTGGTGGGCGCGGGTCGGCGGCCCGGCTTGGGCGCGGGCCAGTGCGGCGGCAGGTGGTCGAGGGCGTCGCGCAGCCACCGGGGCAGGTCGGCTCTGGCGTGGTC
>NZ_JBEXUX010000192.1:0-1311 GCF_040629175.1 Embleya sp. NPDC005971
GGCTTCTTCTTCCCCATGCTCTCCATGATGGACATCCTCCCCAGAGAGGCCAAAGCCCCTCATCCAGGGTGTCCGTCAAAGTGGATCAAGCCCACTACGGCACCGTCCGAAGGGCCGACGATTCACTTTCAGGACAGCCGAAGCGTCAGTCAGTGGGCGAGTCAAGCCTCCCGAACGGTGCCTGACTCATCATCACTGTCAGCGGGATTGGCCGGGAGGAGTGTCAGTCGACCCGGGGGTCATGAACGTGGCCGTGTTCCTGTCCGAGGCGCGTGCGTATCGCGAGGGCCATACGGTCCATCTCTTCGGCCGACACTCGCTCGGCCTCGGGCGCGTGCAACAGGGCGAACGCCTTGGGGCCGCGCAACTCGGGAGCCAGATCCGCCATCCGAGGAACCACGTGGAAGTGGACGTGCTCGAATCCTGCCTTCTCGGCGAACTGCGCCACGTAGGTCTTGGCGCAGCCGGTCGTCTCGTGCAGTGCCCTCGACAGGCGGACCTGCCACAGACCCAAACCGAAGGCTTCGTCATCGGTCAGGTTCGCGATCGAGGTCACATGCCGCCGGGGGATCAGGACCAGCCAACCCGGCAGGCTCGTGCCGACCGAGTGCGTCACCCTCCACAGCACGTCGGAGGCGATCCGCGCACGAGGCGGGAGGGTGTCGTACGAGGCGTCCTGCCGACAGGAGAGGCAGTCCTCGGGGGGTGTCGTCATGTCCGCGAGCGTAGGGGCCGCGTGACGCCGCGCGGGGGGAAGTCCCGGTTTTGACCAGGCTGTTGGGATGTTGGATCTCGTCGTACGACTCGCCGATCCTGCCGAGCGACAGCACGGCCACCTCACGATCGAGCAATGCGCGGTGGCCGGGGCCTCCTCCGCGGATATCGCGGACCTGCTCGCCGCTCGACTCCTCGAACCGGTCATCGAGGACGCGGTGTTACGGATACGGGGCGGCGGCCGTCACCCCTTCCCGACCCTGTACGCGCGATGGCTGCTGCCGGCACCGGACGGCGCCGCGGGCGAGGAGCGCCTCGTACCCGCCGCCGAGTTCACCGTCCCCGGCCCCGATCCTCGTCCCGCGGTTGCCGGCGGGGCCGTGCTGCACGTCGCAGACCTCGACGACGCCGACTGGCAGGTGGTGTCGGGCCTGTCGGTCACCACGCCCGCCCGCACACTGGCCGACCTGACCCGCTGTCCCGTCTTGTTGTGGGCTTGATTCACTTTGACGGACACCCTGGATGAGGGGCTTTGGCCTCTCTGGGGAGGATGTCCATCATGGAGAGCATGGGGAAGAAGAAGCCTCGGCCTCGCCG
>NZ_JBEXUX010000193.1:0-1245 GCF_040629175.1 Embleya sp. NPDC005971
GACCACGCCAGAGCCGACCTGCCCCGGTGGCTGCGCGACGCCCTCGACCACCTGCCGCCGCACTGGCCCGCGCCCAAGCCGGGCCGCCGACCCGCACCCACCACACGCCGCCCCGACCGGGGCACCGACCAGACGGAGACCAGCCGATGAGCAAGATCACCCGCACGTTCACCCGCGACGAGCTCGACGACCTCGATGTGCCGTGGGAGCACATGGTCGAGGAGCACGTGATCGACACCACCCGCCGGCGGGACGTCACCCACCAGGGCGTGTTCGCCCACCCCGACGGCAGCCACTGGCAGATCCGCTGGCAGATCCCGGCCACCGAGCACCAGGAATCGGACACCTGGTTCGGCAACGACACAATCACCGGCATCGCGGTCGAATTGCGCGAGGTCACGGTGAAGCAGTGGCTGCCGGTCGACGGTGAGGCCCGGAATGCCGCCGAACCGCCGGCCCCGCTTTACGAGATCGCGTTCACCCGGATCGGCCGCCATGGGGGACGCAGCGGCAGCCCTGCGCCCGTTCCGCTCACCACAGCCGCGCGCACAGCGGACGAACTCGCCGCCAACGTCCACCGGTACGCGCTGCGCTACCTCGGCTCCCGCGACGTCGAGGTCAACGTCGACCTCGAAGCGATGACCGGGTGGATCACCGTTGGGTTCGGCAGCGCCGGGCAGTTCACGATCACCGCCATCGAGGAGCCGACCCAGTGACCGACCTGACTGGCCTGTGGCGTGGTCTCCTCGCCCTGGCGGACCAGGCCGATGCCGCCCGCGAGCGCGCCCGTGCCGAGCGCCGCGCACGCCCCGAGGCCATCGCCCGCCGGCAGGAGGCGGCTCGGCGCGGCTGGGAGACGCGCAGGGCCAAGCCCGACCCCGACCCCGTCGACGGGCGGCACGACGGTGGGCCCGGCCCGCACTGCGACGAGATGACACACGACGGCATCGGTGACGAGGTGGTCTGCGCACTCGCGCCTGATCACTCGGGTGATCACGACGATCTCAACGGGTGCCAATGGGACGCCTCGTGACCGCCCCCGAGCCGCTCGACCTGGCGGCGATCAGCGCCGACCAGGTCGCCGCCACCACATCGCCGGTCCGCCCCGGCATCACCGCCGCTGAGGTGGACGCCTGGAACGAGGCGGTCGAGCGCTGCTTCGAGCAGCACGTGCCCGCGCTGCTGGACCTGGCCGAGCGGCAGGCCGCCACGATCGCCCACTACGACACCGCGCTGATCGAGGCC
>NZ_JBEXUX010000194.1:0-1101 GCF_040629175.1 Embleya sp. NPDC005971
AGTGGGCGTTTAGCGGTGGATTTCGACGTTAAGTCGGCCTGTCCTCGATCACGTTCGATCCAGCTTGCGGCATAAGCCCCACTCTTCAGTGACACAGATCCAACCTTGGGCACCCGTTTGCTCCGCTTCCAGCACACAGATTCCGTCTGGTTTATAGACGCCTGGAAACGCCCAGTCCATCCAAGTGCCGCCACGCGAACGGTCGTTCGTGTAGAAGCACAGCCGTGACCCAGCGGAAACCGTATCCGAGCGACCTCTCCGACGCCCGATGGGCGCTGATCGAACCAACCCTGACCGCCTGGCGGAAAGCCCGCCTCGACCGACGCCCCACCGGACGGCCGGCCACCGTCGAATTACGCGAGATCTTCAACGCGATCCTCTACGTGAACCGCACAGGCATCCCCTGGAAATACCTCCCGCACGACTTCCCAACACACCAGACCGTCTACGCCTACTACGCGGCATGGCGCGACGAAGGCACCTTCCTCCGACTCAACTACGACCTCACCGGCCTCGCCCGCGCCAAAGACGGCCGCCACGCCGAACCGACCGCATCCGTGATCGACACCCAGACCGTCAAGACCTCCACCAACGTACCCCTGACCAGCCAAGGAACCGACGCCGCCAAGAAGATCGTCGGCCGCAAACGGGGCATCGCCACCGACACGCTCGGCCTCATCCTCGCCGTGCACGTCACCGCGGCAAGCCTTTCCGAAAACGCCGTCGGAATACGACTCCTCGACCACCTCAAAACCAAGTACCCGACCATCACCAAGACTTGGGCAGACACCGGATTCAAAAACGCCGCCATCGAACACGGAGCCGGCCTCGGAATCGACGTCGAAATCGTCTCCAGAAATCCCGCAACCCGCGGATTCAAAGTCCTGAAAAGGCGCTGGGTCGTCGAACGAAGCCTGGGCTGGATCATGCTGCGACGACGTCTCACCCGCGACTACGAAACCCTCTCCACCAGCTCCGAAGCCATGATCCACATCGCTTCGATCGACAATCTCACCAAACGCATAACGGACGAAGCCACACCTACCTGGCGAGGCACCTACTAGAACATAAGGCGCAACTCGCCCACATTAAACGCCCACT